>JBIIAI010000012.1:0-36146 GCA_044239965.1 Akkermansiaceae bacterium | reverse complement strand
ACAGGTGCTCGAAATAAAATGATTCTGTTAGATTTTTTCCATTGTATCCCCGCGCAGGATCGATCAAGCTAGCGCTCGTATGGAATTACTCGTTGCAACCCTATGTGATACTGCCATGGAGAACCAAGGCAAACTGAATGTTCTTGGAGCCTTCGACGCGATCGTCGCCCAAAGTTTCCCAGCCCGCTTTAGCTGCAATCTTGCGCTGCGTTTCTGCTTCACCGCTGCTGACCACGGCACGCACAAGTTCTCGATCTTGTTGGTTGATGACTCCGAGCCAGTGGCCAACGCCACGCAGGAAGAATCCGACATGCAAGTGAACATGCCCGAGGGCACCGCAGGCTTCTCGACGCAGAACCTGATCACTCCACTCAACGGCACTGTTGCAAAAGCTGGCATCTACCACTTTGACATCCGCTTCGATGGCAATGTCTTGGTGCGTGTGCCACTTCGCGTGATCGGTCAAGATCAACTCGCCTAATCATTTTCCGAAAAACAAAAACCAATGATCCCCGCCTCGTGTTATGCGAGTGCGGGGATTTTTTTTGCAACAAAATTTACCGTCTGCGGCGCAGCACAACGAAAAAGGAAACAAATGCGAGAATGCCAACACTCGGCTCCGGGATCGACGCAAAGGACCAAGCCAAACCGTATGGTGTCGCCGTGCTGGTGTTGTTGATGTTGTAATTTTGCCCTTCCCAAATGACCCGCATTTCGTATTGACCCGCATCGCTCAAGGTCATGCGCAAGTGCTCAGCCGTGCCGATCGGCGCTTCCGAACGTCCGATCATGACATCACCTAACAACTCATCAAGACGCCACAATTCTAACGAAAGATTGCTCAGTGCAAGGTCGACCGCACTATCGAGATCATCGGTAAAGTCGCGTTCCGCAAACCACGTGAGCACGGCAGAAAATTGACTTCCCGCAGCGAGAGATTGCGCCAAGGTATAAATGTTTGCAGAGCTTTGAATCGAACCGAGATCCCAGCCTGTGGAGGCAATCGCTGACGAACCGCCATTGCCTGCGACGCCTAAAGTGGTGAGACCATCCGTGGCATAAATGGAAGGAGCAAGCAGTTGCGAGTTCCCCAAATAAATGGTGTGCGCTTGTTGCAAATCCAAGGCGCCAGCCCCGCTTGCTAGATCCAGAGCCTGCAAGGTTCGGGTGACTGTTCCATCCTGAAATTGTCCATTGTCCCATCCTACGGTAGGCGATGCACTTGCCATCATCACGGACTTAATCACGAGAGGATGAGTCATTTCGGCAACGCCATACGACTTTCCAGCATCGATCATCAAGGCCGCGGCACCCGCAACAATCGGAGCTGCAAAACTCGTGCCTGCCATGTCGGAAATGTAGTATTGCCCATTGCCACCCGTTGAGTCGATACCAGCAATGTGACCGCCACTCATGCCACCATAAAATGCGAGCGTGAGATGATCTCCCGGCGCCGCGATGTCCACGGTGGCACGAGCATTCGGCGTAATCGTTTCAGTTTGTGGATTGTAAAAATCACTCCTGCCACGACTCGAAAAATCTGCCACGCGATCATAGGCTAGATTGCTCGCGCTGTTCGTAAGCGCCGCCACACTGATGCCATTGTAACCCGTAGCTGGTGCGCCCACGGTATTGGCATTAGGTCCAGTATTTCCCGCAGCAAAAACACCAACCACACCGTTGTTGCGAATCAAGGCATCCACCATCACCGTCACGGCATCGGCACCTGTTGACTCGTCGTAGCCCCAGCTACTATTGATCACATCGGCGCGCACTCCGTTGATGCCCGTCTGCATCGCCGTACGATAAGCATAGGTCACACTCGCATCAGTGATGGAAAATCCGCCGACGTATTGATCAAGCGGATCACCCACCCACTGCGTCGCAATGGAACCAGCCCAGATGGTCGCTCCAGAAGCGATGCCGTCTTGGTAGGTGTAGAGTCCACTGCCGCCGAGCGCTTGGCCGACCATGGTGGCGTGCCAGTCCACTTGTCCCAAGGAAGTGGCGGAGATTGATGGATCGTAGATCGACTGCGAAATGCGCCCCGTTGTCGACTCATGAGCACCCCATACCGCCCCAGCCTCGATGTTGGCAACGACAGCGTTTTGTCCAAAAAATCCCTGATTGTAAAAGGCATCCGCGCCGATGACTTCGTTGATGTAAACGCCATTAAAAATCGACGTCCCGCCCAAGCTACTGACCAACGCCGAGGCTGAGCCTGTGCACGCGATGCAAAACACGAGAGAAATGCCGCTCACGCCAAACAACGCGCCTTGCGGAAAAGTGAAGGTTTTTTTCATCATTGGCCCGCCGATAATGCTATCGATGATCCACTCGCTGTCAGCAAAAATTTTCGTCGCTTTGCTTGCATTTGTCCTCCTTTCTGGCACAGGTATGCGGCGTGCCCGCGAACCCAAGAATCCTACGATTGCCTGCTTGGCTGGCACGCTATGGAAGCTTGCCGCGCAGCATCATCTTATTTGCCATCGGCCAATTTTTAATCAACCTGATCAACACGGCTCAGTTCCTGTTGCTCAATCTTTACTTAAAGGCGCAGAATCTCGATGATCCAGCGATCGCAGCGCTGACATCGCAACGCTTTGTGGCCACGTTTTTTCTCGCGATCCCCGCAGGCTTGTGGCTGCGTCGCCAGCGTTTGCGTTGGCCATTGGTGATCAGTGCTGTGATGTTTCCACTCATGGCTCTCGCCTCACTGGAAGCAGTGCAATATCGGGCGATGAACCTCGCATCACTATGTTTTTTGCTGATGGGTTTTGCTGGACTGCTTCTCAATGTCGCGAGTTTGCCCTTGGCGATGCGCATTGTGCCGAAGGAAAAAACCAGCGAAGCACTGAGCTTGTTGTTTGCGACTTGGGCGGCAGCTAGCATTTGCGGCGGCGTGGTATCGAGTGTGCTTCAAAGCATCGGCGAATGCCATGTTTTCGGGCATCGCGTAGTGTTAGACGAGTATGCCACATTGCTGCTTCTCACCGTTGCCGGACTCGGAGCGCCTTTTCTCTATGCTCGCTTGCCCGATCCAGCGCCTGAGAAATCGAGTGAAAAACATTGGCTGCATGTGCATCGTGAAGATTACCCCGTATTGCTGCGATCCTTGCTGCCCACGCTAGCGGTAGCCACGGGTGCGGGATTGAGCATTCAATTCATGAATTTGTTTTTCCACAGCGTTCATCATGTCAGCGCTGCGAGTTACTCGGCCTATGGATCCTTGAGCAATGTGCTGGTACTTTTTGCGGGATTGCTGGTGCCGGAGGTCAAGCGCAAGTTCGGTTGGCATGGTTCGATCATCGGTGTACAAGGAGCCGCGGTATTGCTGTTAGCAGTCATGGGCCTCACCGAACTCGGCCATGGCCTGTGGTGGGCGATGCCTCTCGCTGTTTTTTGTTTTATCATCCGTCAACCCCTGATGAGTATGGCTGGCCCAGCGATCAGCGAACTCACGATGACCTACGTCGGCGAGCGCAATCGTGAACTGATCAGTGCATGCAATGGTGCCATCTGGAGCGGTGCTTGGTGGCTAGCAGCAAGAGTTTTTCAAGTATTGCGCACCTGGGATGTTCCCTATTACGCGATCTTCGTCACTACCGCACTGCTCTATGCCCTAGGCATGTTTTTTTACCGTCGGGTAATACGCCAAGTAGAAGCAGAACCTGATCCCCAGTCCACCACACCCGCGCAAGCTGATCCGGTCTGAGGTGAAAAATTCGATCACCTCACAATCAGTCGCGCCCATTGTGTTCTGCGCGGATTTCATGTTCGAGTTCCTTTTCCACCAAGACATCAGGTTTTTCTGTGCCGTATCGCGTGCTGTAGTGATAGGCTAACAGTTTTCGTGCAAAATCCGGTGTCGACTTCATCCGTGCCAAAAGCTGACGCAAGGTCTGCGCGGGCGAATGCGCGAGCTGATTCACACGCAAGTATTGAAGAAATGCTTGGTAATAGCCAGGAGCTGGTAGAGCCGTCGACCGCGATGAAGCAGGGGCTCGTGTGCGTTCCGCTCTACGCGCGAAAAACAGCGCGGCACTCATGCAGAGCACAAAGATTCCTAAAAGCGCGCTGCTCAGGGGGCCGACAGGCAGAGGCGATGAGGAATCCTCTGTCGCCTGCACAGGCTGTTGCATATCGGTCAATGGTGATGCGTCAGGCGGAGCAGGTTGACTATTGCCAATCGATGCCGGCGGTGTGCAATCCATCACTACCCAACCAATGCCATCAATCAATACTTCTGTCCATGCATGCGCCTCTCGCGCACGAAAAACAAACAAATTACTAGATTCATAGTAAGTTCCACCAGCCCAGCCGTATGCGATCCGTGCGGGTATGCCTAGCGCACGCGCACAAAGAGCACCTGCCGTAGCAAACATTTCACAATGACCACGTTTTTCGTGAAAGAGAAAATTTTCTAACGGATCAAGATTCTCTGGATTTTCGATATCGAGCGAATACGCGCACTCTTGCCGGATGGCATCACGGATTTGCTTGAGTTGCGATTTCAACGAGCCAGGCGTGATGGATTCTGCATTCAAGCCACGAATGCCGATTTCAATATTTTTCTCCACAGGCAATGCCAACCAAGGCGACGGCACCGAGGTGCGCGGTGCAGCTCGTGCATCATCAGTGAGATCATCAATTTGCAAGGGCTGAGAACGTGCACGATAGCGGTAACCCGTACCTGCGGCTAGGGCAGGCAATACCAATACACCATCACCTCGATACGATAGTGGTTCAATCGCCACGTCACGCATCCCTTGCAAGGACAGCATCGGTGATTGCCCCGAGGGATCGACAGAGTGAAAGATCTCGTAGGAATACAAACGACCAGGGCGTTGTGGGAAACGCGGTGCTGATGAGGTATCGTTCGGTGTGAGCGACCATGCCGCATTCTGATAGGTGCCGAGCGCAAAGGCACTCACGTAAGCGCGTGCTGTAAGCAATGCGGCCGCATCTGCGGGCGAGTCCATTTGCACAAATACCTCTGGTTGCGTGCCGGGACGCAAGTTCGCGCGGCGTGGCAAAGCTCGAATCGTTTGATCATTCCACAGCCAGTTCCCCGACTGCGCTTTGGGTGCCGCCGTTTGCTGCTCGATCAATGGCAAGGTGCTCCGCTTTTCCGGAAACCAACGCTCTTGCACGGCATCTGCTCCGCGTTCTAACACCGGAGGAACATGCAGAAAAAATAGCAAGCTAGCTGCCACATACATCACCAACCATAACCAGTGTCGCTTGCTTGTCTGATAAAAACCTCGTGGCAAAAGCAGGGCCAATGTGCACGCAAAAATCAAACCCATCCACAACGCGCGCACTGTGCTGTCCGCAATCGGAATGATCCGAAAGTGAAGCATGCACAAGAGCGCAAGACTACTCAGCCACGTAAGAATTGTTTTCATGCCGCACTTCGACGAAATTTCTGCCGCTTGACATCATCGGCACTACTGACATGGACCACGGACACTTGACGCGCCACTACATGCATCAACCAGCCACTCGATGGCATATCAGAAAAAATCCACAACGAGTGATCCGCCTCGACTAACTGCTGAGCTCGAGAAAAATCGTGTCGCTCCGTGTGCTGCGAGCGCGTCACACGCGCCAATCGATGCAGTATCTGATGCAATTGCGCTCGGTTATTGCACGGGTGTTCTACCCAGTCATCGAAGTCTGCCATAAGAGTAACGGGAATCGCACGCCCTACCAAGTAACGCAAAGTTCCGCACAACTGCGATAAGGATTTTTCAAACAACTCCGGGCGAATGATCGCACGATCACTGGCATACGAGTGAAACATCAGCGTGATTGCTTTCGGAAAAAATCCCGGCGGATCCGTTTCTGCAACGATCCAACTATCGCCGCGTGCAAAGGACCGTGCGCTCGCCGCGATGTGCATCGCTTTCATCGAATCGCCCGCACGCCATGGTCTCAGCCCCCGCAACTCACCTGCCGACGCCCCCAATGATGCTCCTTGTGCTGGGTTCGCATCGCGCAAGAGACCAATGAATGCCAATTGCCGTGGCATCATCGGACGAGGAAAGATGGTCAGCTCATGTTCTAACAACTGCACGCTGGTGTGCTCCCAAAGAGCAAATGGAAAATGCGAGGAAAAGTGGCACTGTAGCTCTCTGCTACATCCTCGCTTGGGCAATACCATCATCGCATCAACTGAAAAACTTTCGCCTTGCGTGAGGCGCTTGATTTTCCCCTCGTTCACGAAGTTACCCGACAAGACAAGTCGATACTCCACATCATAGCGCGCGCTCCATCCACCTAGAAGCGCACAGGAAAAGCGCATCGGCAGGCGATGCCCCGCATAGCCACTTTGCGCAGCTTGTATGATCGGTGCCAGCTTGCTCAAATTAGCGCGCCCCATCCACCGCGCCGCTCCTAGCAAAATCATCATTGCCAGCCCTAACGCTGCCATCAGTCCATCAATGCGCACCAGACCCAACAGCAAAATGACCACAGCAACAGCGGAAAAAATCGCACCTTGTTGCGTGATGAAGCTTCGCTTGACGGCGCGATCACTCATGGTTTTGGCGGCAGCCACTGCGTAATCGAGTCGTAAAAAGCAGGCTCATTGATGTCCGTGTGTAAGACTCCACCAGGCCCAAAATATTTCCACTCATGACAGCCATAGCAGATTTGCAGCACACGCTGCCTCTTGCCATCCGACCACACCAGCGCATAGTCTGGGTGAAATCCTGCGCAGGTCGTCTTCGGTGACGCGAGTGCTTGATGAGAATCCGGATTGCTATAAAGCGCTACCACATCATGAATCAACTTAGGAGAAACAGTCTCCGGTTTTTCATGGAAACGAAAGCCAGCGAACTCGCGGTTCGGCACCGTTTTGAGTTGCTGCTGATACACTTCTGCATCGCGCTGCGGATGCGCTAGGCCATGATAGATTTTCGCATTCTGGGCTTTTTTCAAATCTGCACTCACCGCCTTGAGCGATGACATTTCGGTGGGACGCAATGGCTCACCGCCGCGCCAACACGTAGCGCAAGACGAAAGGAGCATCACGGGAAGGAGGACCAAAAGTAGGTGTTTCATGACAAGCAAACGCTAGCAGGCATTCATGCCCCTGACAACGGGATTCTCTGTGGGGATGAGCTGCCGAAAATAATCGCTATTAAGTCAGGCGGAGGGGAAAATACTCTAAGTGCCTGCCCCTTTTTGTAGCCGACAAAGCAGCACCAGCGGCTGTCTCGCCGCACCAGTTTCGGTGACCTCATTTCCCTCTCCTCTGAAGGAAAAATGTGATGATGCCCAAGAACATAAATACTCCGCCCAAGCTCAACGTGAATACGTTTGCAGGTCGCAAGAAACCTCCATACCACAAAAATATAAAACCCATGACAATTGAGAAAAGCGACAAAACCGGCATGTTTCTCTGCACTGCCTTCGTCCGGGCTAGCGTCGCATTGAGAACGGCGATCTGCTTCTCGCACCGATTTTTGCAAGCGCAGATGGTATCGACCTCCACCAAGCAATCTCGGCAGAGACCGCGTCCACAGGATCGACAGAGTGCGACAGCATCGGTGGGATTGTGAGTGTAGCATTTCAGAATTTATGTGATGACCAACAGTTAATTAGTTCAGTTCGATACGATATTGTAAGGGTAAAAAAAAATGACAAGTTGATTTTTTGAACACCTCGAAATTATTCATGATCAACGTGCTATGAATATTTGTTAGAATGATTGATTTTTGAATATCTCGATGATTTGCCGCCACACCTATAACAATTATCGCCTCACTCTTGCATCGCAGGGATGCGCAAAGTCGCACGCGCGCCACCTTCCGGCCGATTCGCTAGAGCAATCGATCCGTGATGCAATTCGACGGCTTCTTTCACCAAATTCAAACCTAGGCCCGTACCCTTACGACCGGATTGGTGATGCCGTAGCGAATAGAATCGATCAAAGACTTTGTCCTTCGCGTAGTCGGGAATGCCCGGCCCACGGTCATCGACGGTTAAGACAATCTCTCCCTTTTCGGCAAAAACATCGATGCTCACCACTGCCGATGCCGATGAGAAGTCCACGGCATTTTCAATCAAGTTGGTGACCGCTGCTCGCAGCACAAAGGAATCCCCCATCACTCGCATTGGCTGATCAGGCAAATGCGCTTCAAGCGATACTCGGGCGATTTCTGCCATCGGCTCTGCCTGCGATAGCGCGCGGCGTACGACCTCACAGAAATCGATCTCCTTCACGCTATCCAGATGCGATTTGCTTTCCACTGCCGACAACTCTAACAGACGTGAAATCAAACGCTCGGCGCGTGCTGTTTCGCTGCGAATGTTTTCCAAAAATCGATCGCGATTTTTTTGCGGCATCTCTTCATGGAGTAACTCCGCCGCCCCACGGATCGCAGCCAAGGGACTTTTCATTTCGTGCGTCAAAGTCTGAGTATAATGCTCCGCATAGCGGCGACCTTCCAGTGCCTCGCGCATCGTTTCCAGCGCATGGTATAAGGTGTTGACCTCACGACCTATGCCCAATTTCGGTTTGGGTGGACGCTGTCCTTTTTCCACCGCGCGAGCATATTCCGTGAGTAATCCCAAAGGTTGATACACCCACCAAAACACCGCCGCGATCAGCAACAAAATGCCGACCGCGATGCTAATGATCGAGCGCACGATCACCTTGCGACGCTCCTTGATCATCGGTATCGCATCGAGCTGCTTTTTGAAAACAGTCAGCACACCTAACGGTTTTTCTTTCGGGCCAATCGGAGCACCAACATACATGATCGAGCTTGCCGAATTAACTTCATCCTCGCGTGTGCTGCGTGCGCCGTATTGCCCCCGTAGGGTAAACCTCACATCTCGCTTATCAGAGTAGTTTTGACCTTCGCGCCTGCCATCATCCGAGTCAAACAGCACGATGCCCTGATTGTCGGTGACGTACACATTCAAACCCATCTGCGTTTTCAGATGATCAAAAATTTGCGCATCGACGGGATGCTCACGTGCCTCGGCAAACAATCGTCGCAGCCCATCTGCATCGGGCTTGCCATCGCGCATATCATTTTCCACAAGCTCGGAGAAAACATGCGCTGCATCGACCATCACTTCTTCCGTTGCTTGCAATACCTGTGGCTCGACATCATCCAACAGATAACGCGCGAGTTGCAAGAACCCCAACGCGATCACAAAGGTGATCAGAAGCAATGTGATGCGAGTCAATCTCATGCTACCAATTTTCTCAAGCCATCACAAACACATAGCCCAAGCCGCGACGCGTCTGGATCATATCTTCCGCACCCTCGTGCGCCATGCGCATCTTGGCACGCACTGTCTTGATGTGTGCGTCCACCGTGCGATCCGTCACCGCGCCCGGATCATACCAGGCTTTTTCTAACAACTGATCACGCGACATCACCCGCCCTTCATTTTCTAACAGAACCAACAACAACTTGTATTCGTGAGCCGTCAGATCAAGGCAAACACCATGACAATGCAAGCGCATCGCCACAGGATCATGCTCGATGGTTTTCGAAATTTTCACAACACCGCTTTTTGCGATAGGGGTCGCATCCTTGCTAGAAGCCATGTCAGTCGGTGCGGAACGTCGCAAAATCGCTCTGACACGAGCACTGATCTCACGCGGTGAAAATGGCTTGGTCACGTAATCATCGCCACCGATTTCCAAGCCAAGAATGCGATCAATTTCCGCATCACGCGCTGTCAAAAACAGCACAGGAATGGTCCGTTCTTCGCGCAATTTCCGGCAAACATCAAACCCCGTCATGTCTGGCAAGCCGACATCGAGAATCACAAAATCGAATGACTCTTGCGATAAAACATGGAGCGCATCGCCACCAGTGAGCACATGTCTCACCGAAAAGCGATCCGTTTCCAGCGCATACACCAATGCATCCGCGATCGCGGGTTCATCCTCTACCACCAAGACTCGGGTCATGTGCGTAGCCTGCACAGCTTTCGGCATTTTCCAAGCAGGAAAATGAGCTCATCAAAAATAGCCCCAAAGTTGTTTTACAAATCTAACAAATCTTCCGGGCGCTGCACAATGGCATCCGGCTTCATGGCTTCGAGCCGTGCTCGATCGTGATAGCCCCATGTCACAGCGATGCTGGTAATCCCACCACGCAGAGCGGTTTCGAGGTCCATCGTGCTATCGCCAATCATGCCACTCGTCTCAGCGATCCAGCTTTCATGTTCCAAAATATCACGCAGTCCTGCGGGGTCAGGTTTGTGAGGTACGCCGTCGCGTTGACCCAACACCACGTCAAAAACTCCGGGAAACAAGGACTCGACGATTTCTACCGTGAATCGATGCGGTTTGTTCGAAAGCACTGCCAGTACCGCACCACGGGTGCGCAGTGTCTGCAACACATAATCTATGCCGGGATACACAACTGTTCCCAAGCGCCAGCCATTGACATACCAGTCTCGAAATCGTTCTAAAACTGCAGCACGGCCTTCGGGATGATCGGGCAAGGCCCTAGCAATCAACATCTCGATGCCATCGCCAATGAACGAACGCACTGTGGCTTCTTCGTATACGGGATGCCCTTCGCTTGCCAGTGCATGATTCAATCCCATTGCAATCGCTGGCAACGAGTCGACCAAGGTGCCATCCAAATCAAAAATCCATCCGTCCACGCCGTGGATGCTATCAGTAACTGATCAAGCTGACTAGTTCTGTGTCAGAAAAATCATTCAAATGATCCGTGGCCGCAAGTAGCAATTCTTGGTTCGCCACTTCTTCCAGTGAAGCAAACTCATCCACATCATGCTGCACGACTACCGTGCCCTGAGGTTCTGGCACAACCGTTACTGCAACGTAAGAGCCCAGCGCAATGGCTGCAGCAGCCCCGCAAGACCACAGCACTTTGGGAGCAAAAAGGCTTTGCCACCAAGCAGCCACACCACTCAATGCCGTGGCATCTTGCGTACGAATCTGCCGCATCACACGATCCGCAAACTGCGGACTAGCCGACACTCCTGGCGATTGACGCAGCAAGTCCCAGATCGGATCATCGTGCAAATCAGAATCTACCTCTGATGCACTTTGTGCCGAATGATGCGGTGTATTTTCGCTATTGTTTTTCATGGAATTGCCTCCTACACCGATAAAAACACATCGATGAGCAAAAAGTCGCGATATTTTTAAAAAAATCGTCGATTCGTTCAAGCCGCTTGGCGCAACAAGGCAACCAAAACTCCCTGCACGATCAATTCACGGGCCGGAATCAAGTCGGGAAAGTTCTTATTCTCCGCATGCAAAAATGGTTTTCCATTCTCCATAACATAGCGTTTTAAGGTTGTCTCACCGTCGATCAATGCAGCCACAATGTCGCCATTGCGCGGTTCGCGGAATTCCATGATCACCACGTCTCCATCACAAATGTGTGCATCCACCATCGACTCCCCACGCACTTTTAAGGCAAATGTTTTGGCCGAACGTTGAATTCCCAGAGAACGCACATCAATCGACAGGCAGCCCTCTTTTTCCGGAGTGGTATCATCGCCATAGCCGGCGGCAATGCGACCATAGATCGGAATGTCCATGATTTCCTCGCGATCAAGCTCATCAGGAAATGCCACCGCACGCGCCTTACCGGGCAAGCGTTGAATCGCGCCTTTCTTCTCTAAAGCACGCAAATGACTCATCGCCGCCGTCTGACTGGCGAAGCCAAAATAGTGCTGAAGCTCGCGCGTCGATGGCATAATGCCGGTCTTGCGTTGCGATGATTTCAGATACTCGAGTATCTCCTGCTGGCGTAGCGTTAGTTGGTTTGAGCTCATCTGATGAACAGTGTTCGACAGAACAAAACAAAAAAACTCGTTGTCTGACAAGAAAAAAAATAAGAAAATATGCACAGGTGACGTATTGTTCACTATGATTCCTGATTACACATCTTGGTTGAGCGACGTGCTCACCAAATTTTCCTGCCAAACGGGCACCATTCATCGCAGCACAAGCGATGGCACTCATCTCGATCTCGTCGCACAGATCGGTATACCGGAGTTTTTGCTGGATAAAGTCGCCTACATCCCCTTCGGCAAAGGCATTGCTGGAGCTGCCGCAGCAACTCGTGAGCCTGTGGAATTGTGCAATTTGCAGCAAGACTTGGGAGGTGTCGCGCGACCAGATGCCCGCCAGACAAAGGTCTCTGGATCACTCGCCGTGCCGATTTTTTCCGCCGATGGTAGCGCAGTGCTCGGTGTCCTAGGAGTCGGTATGCAAGATCCTCACGACTTCAGCGACGAAGAAAAACAGCAGCTTGCCGACTTCGCCAAGATCCTGTGTGAAGATTTCTCTGCATAGGGTTGACCCCTCAGGCCTTTGCTGCTAGTCTGCTCCTTATGAAAGCCGAAGACGCTGCAAAAAAAGTTCTCGATACCATGCTCGGTCACCTTGGCTTCACGGCTACCATCGACCTGGAGCACGATGCCGAAGGTCCATGCTTGCAGATCAAAACCGCGCAACCTGAACTTCTCATCGGCGATGATGGTGACCGCCTCGATGACTTGCAATATCTCGTCAATCGGCTTCTGCGCAAGCACTACGAAGAGGCGCCTCGCATCAAGGTGGACTGCGCGCACTTTCGTAGCATGCAGGAGGAAAAGCTTCGCACTGAAGTGCAATCACTCGCCGAGAAGGTAAAGCATAGCGGCAAGCCCTTTCAAATGCGACCGCTGAATGCCTACTTCCGCCGCCTCGTCTACCAAGCCATTCTTGATGATCCGCTCATCGAGGCGCATTCGCCTGAGGGCACCTCACGACTGAAGCGCATCACCCTCTCCCTCAAAGTTTAACTATCCCCTTCCTGATCTCCATATAACCCCCTCACTCAAAATGAAAAAATGGCTCTTTAGCAACAGCATCAAAGAACCTGTAGCATCCTTTGCGGTGCTCTTTCTCCGCACCGCTATTGGCAGTATGATGCTGCTCGGCCACGGTTGGGGGAAATACCAAAATTTTTCCACTCTCCAGGAGAAATTTCTCGTACCGGACATTGACATCCTCAGCTCATGGATGAATTCCACGACTAGCCTCGCCTGCACGATTTTTGCTGAAGTGATTTGTGCCGCACTGTTGGTGCTAGGACTAGCCACACGACCTGCGGCTCTCATCTTCAGCTTCACCATGGCCATCGCGGCTTTTGTCGTTCACCAAGACGCTCCGTTTTTCTTCGGACCTCGTGTGGCTCAATCGAAAGAGCTGGCCGTACTTTATCTCGTCGGCGGACTCACCCTGCTCATCACTGGTGGTGGTTCCTATTCTCTCGATGCCAAATTTAGCGGCCCCAAGCGCCGCATGTTTAGCTAAACGGTCCCGTTCTCAGAATCATGCAAACGCAACGCCTCGTTCTTCCTGCCGATCTCAATCAGTATGGCTTTCTTTTCGGCGGTCGCTTGCTGGCGTGGATCGATGAAGCATCATGGATCGCGGCAAGCATGGACTTCCCTCATTGCCGTTTTGTGACCATCGCCATGGACGATGTGCAATTTCACCACAGTGTACGAGAAGGCACCATTCTGAGCATCGATTCCACCATGCTGCGCAAAGGCAACACCTCGGTCACCTATCGTGTTCAAGTGGTGGATACCCGCAACCGGCAAGCCAATCCCCTTTTTGCTACGACCGTCACCTTTGTGAATGTGACCGAGGCGGGTGAGAAATCGCCCATTGATGCTGCGTGAAAATTTTCCGCTGAACACATCACTCGGTAGCGCTTGCCAACGTCGAGCGTTTGATGCATATTACTGCCATGGATGATTATGATCGCCGTGAGTTCCTTCGCACCACCGTCCCCGGTTTTCTTGGTGTGCTCTTGGCATTGCCGACCTTATGTGCCACGGCGACACGGGCCAATGCACAAAATGGTCGGCCAGCCAAAAACCAAGCGATGCATTGGGAGGCCTTCTTGGAAGCGATTGCAAAAGAAGCCGCTGTGCAGCATCTCGATCGATGGGACCAGGAAGAGTATCTCAAAAAAATTTCCGCTTTGGCGGGTAGGCTTCATCGCGATGATCCCGTATTGGTCAAAGGACTTGCGCAGATTGAAACGCGGTTGAAGCAAGGCAATGTGGATTTTGAATATCTCGAAAAACGACTCGATTTTGCCATTTGCCTCGTCCAGTTCGAAAAAGAACAGACCATCTCCGCCCATGATCATCCGGGCATGACGGGCATGATTCTTTGTGCGAGCGGTCGCATTCACACACGCAACTATGATCTCATGTCCGAGACAACTAGGTCTCTAGCAGATGGCAACAAAGAAACAACATGCCAACTCCGTTTATCAGCCGAGCAAACATTGGAGAAAAATTCCATCACCACTCTCACGGCAAAAGCGCGAAACATCCATATGCTGAAAGCTCAAGAAACTACACAGCTCATCGATATTTTTACGCCGCCTTACAATGATGAGCGCAGCGAAGATAGCCGCTGGTTTACGCTCGATGAAGCGCCGCTCGCGGGCACGAAGAGTGTGTATGATGCGGTGGTGCGCTAGCGCTTCTTCCCTAACGAAAAAATACGATCCGCTTGCTCGCGAGCCTTTTGTTTGTGCGTATCTTTGATGTACATCGAGATCGTACCGAGAGCTGCGACAAGTGCACCCCAGTCATCGGTTAGACCGACACCTGGAAGAATGTCAGGCAACACATCCGCGGGCAAAATCAAATAGCCAAGTGCTCCAATGATGATGGTCCGCGCCCATGCCGGAGTATCGGAGTCCTGCAAACAGTGAAAAAGAGTTAACGCCGTGACGATCAACTTATCGCCCGCCGTTTTCGCAATGCGCAACAACTTGCTACCCAACCGTGTCGGGCTGTAAAGATGATGTGTGTTTTCGTTTTTCACTCAGATATCAGATGGGGGCTATATTTCTCAAAGGGGGACTTCCCTATTACACTCAACGCAGGACCACGGATCGTAGCATTTGATCGATTTTTGCTACGTAATTTCCCTGCATCATATCGCAGACAATCACCTCATAGTATTCTTTTTGCCCTTTGGCATTGGTAATGGCAAAAGCTTCCGTAGAGAATGCGGGAAAATCTGCACCGCTCCCTTCATCTTCTTGATACCAACGAACACTTTGGCCCGCGATCGTGGTGTATTTCCATGCTTGTTTGTAGGGTTTTGTGGGCAATGAATTTCCGGGGGCGCCATGACCCAGCGGAGTGACCAAGGGTGGTTCGGGAAGTTTCGGACCAGGACCATCCAGTTTGCGAATGGCCAGAAAGTTCAAGCTGTGACTTGGATCGACATATCGTATCGAATCAGCATCGCTGTTGACTTGCCATTTGGCAGCGAGTGTCGGCGAGTGCAGTGCCATAGGACCGGAAGAGGTGCTACTACCGCTTGGAGTCACACAGCTGCTGCTGCACAATGCAAAAACAAGCCCCAGAATGGGATAAGCGATGGAAGATATGATGGTGCGCATGATCGTGTGTTAGTTTTTTGGTGCAAATGCTTCGAGCTCACTGAGAAATCCGAAATTTCTGCTAAAGTTATCATATTGCTTTTCGTGATTGCCCTCAAAAGTAGCGCGCACGTAGCGTGCTTTTTGTGGAGTAATCCGCAGATCTTTTCTCGCGCTGGTCACAGCTGCAAAATCGTGTCGTCCCACTTCTTGAAAATTCTTGCCATCCGTGCTCAGCGAGATGGCAATTGTCTTGGTCGACCCCACTTTGGGCACGCCAAAACGAACAAGTGCGAGAGTTTCTTCCGCTCCTAGATCGACAGTGACGTGTTTAGGGAAATCCGCAGCCTCACTGGTAGCGTACGCTTGTGGTGCAGCATCACCATAGACCCCATCGGTCACTCCGGTATTCCAGCTGTGCTTGTTTTCATGAGATGATACAAAGGGTTTACCACGACTGAGGTTTTTACCAATCGTTGGATCTTCGGGCCAATGAGTGTGAAATGCACCAGCGGGCAATCCTTCTTTGTTCATCAAATTTGGCTCCGCGGTTTCTGCCCAAGCAAAACGTGCTTGAAACGGTTCCGCTACTTCAGGAGATGTAAGAGAAATGGTTTTGCCATCTGCACTTACCTGCGCCGAAGCAGGATGGAACACGCCATCAATACCGGCAACCTCAAACAACGATGGTGCTGCTCCATCTCTGGTAGCTAGACCAGTTCCGATATGATCGAATGCCAAAAGGACTTTCTTTCCATCAATCTTGTATGCTTTATACAAAGGCCCGCAAACGGCTTTCTGCTTGATACCATAAGTTTGATCCAAAGCCCATAGCGCCAAACGACGACCGACTTCCGATTTGTTGCGCGGGTGGATATCTTTCACATTTCCGATGTCATTGATCACCGCCATGCCTGTTTTCGGCACTTGAAGTGTTGTTTGCTGCGCGGTCCAGATTTCGGGCAAGGCTTTGCTGCCGTAGGTGTAAGGTGCCAATTGCACAAACAAAAACGGCGCATCAGGCACTCCAAATTGCTTGCGCCATCCGTGAATCAGCACTTTCATTTTTTGAAAATAAAGCATCGCCTCGCCGTTGTTGCTCTCGCCCTGATACCACAAGAAACCTTTGACTCCGTAGGAGCGCACGGGATGAATCATTGCTTGATACATGCCTGCCTGGCTTTGCAGCGGCAGCAACGCGAGGGTTGCGGGCTGTGGCGGCACAGGAGATTTGGATTTTGATGCAGCTTCCGCAGCATCGCACCACTGACGAGTCGCTGCAAGATGTGCCGTGAGTTTTTGATCGAATGCAGGTTGACCGGGCAATTGCTCGGCACGCTGGCGAGCCATCTCTGCTAACTCTGGAACCTCTGCAAATCCTTCTTCCGCCAACCATGGGTCGATGCGCGTGCCGCCCCAAGAACTATTGATAATGCCGACGGGCACTTTCACCTCTTCATGAATGTTCCGCGCAAAAAAGTAACCCACTGCCGAAAAGCCCATCACATGTTCAGGCGTAGCCGGCAGCCACTTTCCTTGAAAATCCTCTTGGCGTTCGTGCGTGACTTTTTTCGGAACGGCAATCATCCGAACCAAGGGTAGAGCACCCGAATTCGCAATCGCTTTGTCTTCCTCACGAGAGTTTCCTAGATTCCATTCCATGTTGGATTGACCACTGGCCAACCAGACCTCGCCCACCAACACATCCTTGACCACAGCTTCGGTTCCGCCTTCCTCCGCCGCGCGAATTTCACGACCTTCGGCTGATGCAGGCATCGCATCCAGCTTGACCATCCAAGCGCCATCCGCCGCAGCAGTGGCTTGTTTTTTCTGAGAACCAAAGGTTACCTGCACTGACTTACCTGGATCAGCCCAGCCCCAAACAGCAACCTCGCGATCGCGTTGAAGAACGGCACCATCCGAAAAAATGGCAGGAAATTTTACCGCCCCCTGCGCCGTTAGGCAAAGTGAGGCAAGCATCGGTACGAAGGCAATGGTTTTCATGAGAACGATACTACTGAGATGCTGCTGATGATATTTCATCGGAATCGACCACTGACACAGTTGCTGGCCACGGACGCAGAACATTCTCGATTTGCGTGAAATGACTCTCTGCAAAACCCGCACGGGATTTGAGGAAATAATCGCGCTCAAGGAGATTACCGATGCGCGCCGCCTGGCGTCGATCATCGCTATCAATCATCCCACGCAACAACGCATACCATGTTCCTATGGGAACGGGGAAATCACTGCCATGTACGAGTCGTTCAGGCAATTCGCAATCAAGCGCATGCTCCAATGCCGCGCTGCGCACTGGCGTATTGAGCGCGCTGGTATCGGCATAAAGATTCGGAAATTCGCGCATCATCCCAATCAAGTGCGGGAAATAATTTCGATCCCAGAAGCTGCTGTTGCTCGCGCAATGTGCGGCGATCACTTTCACACCAATCTCTAACGGACGCCGCAACGTTTGCGGATCTTGGTAGGCAGGATTCGCGACAGGCACGGTCATCTCGCCACCCGTATGCGCCAATAAGGGCAAGCCAGCATCAGCCATCCGTTGCCAAAAAGCATCGTAGCGCGGATCGGAGCAATCGACATCATGGCAATTTGGCAAAAGCTTCAAGGCCCGTGCGCCCATGGCAAGACAACGATCGAGTTCATCTAGCGAATCCTTGCGCGCTGGATGAATCGATGCCGCAGGCAAAAATTCGGGGTGTTCTCGACAAATCTTGAACACATAATCATTCGGCACGTGAAACGATCCAAAGTCGCGCTTAGTGCCGTCGGCATGATACACTTCGTCTTGAGCGAGCAACATAGCGTGATCGAGCGAAGACTCGCGCACCGATTCCACCAGACGCTGCACATAAATTTCATCAAAATCCGCATGCCCCACGCCAACAGGCATACCGATCATGCGACGCATCATTTCGCCCATCAGGCGATGCCAACCAGTCATCCGCATCCAGCATCCCGAGCCGGATTTCCCATTGCCCACCAAGTGAACGTGACAATCGATCTTCTTTGCAACAGGTGCAGACATGGCAAAAGCGAAACAGAAATCGATCGCGCTTACCAACCAAAAACGACGGGCGGCACGATGATCCGCACATTTCCGCCATCGCGTTGCTCAGAGTCCTCAATGGCACTGACCACACCATTGGTAAACTCGATCACTCGCTTGCTCTTTTCAATCTGCGTCACACTCACCAATTGACGATACAGTTCGCCCGTTTGCGGATTCCGCACGGTGGCGTAATTTTTCTGCTCATCCATCTCGATGAACTCCCACTTGCCACTTTGCCCAGCAGGCGACTGCCGCACCGAAGTTTTCGTCGGACGGCCCAAAGATTGCGCCACTTCCTCGGTGGTCATGCCGAGGCATACCTCTTTTTCCGCAATCACCTTGTTGACCTCCATTTGACGGTGGTAGAATTTTTTCAAGTTCTCGACAAATTGCGGATCTTTCGAGGCAAAGGCCCAAGGTCCGACCCAACCCGAAATGCCATCACGCGTACCCTTGCCACGCACTTTATACGCTTTCTCGGTGATCGCCTCGATCTTGACCTTTTGATTTGCAACAATCGTGCCCACCTTGGTCTTGCCATCAGGATCCATGTAAACGGGTGCCTCCTTGATGATCATCAGCTCGATCTGTTTGTCGGGCATCTCGGTGAGGTAAACAACTCGCGGATCATTATCCAACAAGGATTTGCGGACGGGGCGCTTAATCTGCGCCGTTACCGGCAACAATAAAGCGAGACTAAGCGTGAGCCATTTCATAAGGGCATTCATAACAAGATTGCGAGACGAGGGAAAGAAGAATCGCGAGAGAACCTCATTCGTGAGACGGTAACGCGGGGGATTTATTCAAAAAAATGCACTCGTCTGTTCATTTCGCGAAAATTCTCAGTTGCAGCGAACCGCAGGATGCATGAGTATGCGCCCAGACATGCGCTATCCCACCTCACACAAGCTTTTCCAAACCGCCAAAGAGCTCATCCCCGGCGGCGTCAATTCTCCCGTCCGCGCGTTTCGCAACGTCGGTGGCGAACCATTTTTTGTGCGTCGCGCCAAGGGCAGTCGCATCGAAGACATCGACGGCAAAAGCTACATCGACTACATCGGCACTTGGGGCCCAGCGATTCTTGGTCATGCGCCCATGTCGGTGATCAATGCCGTGCACGAAGCCGCGAAAAACGGCCTCTCCTTTGGCATCCCGAATGTTTTGGAAGTAGAAATGGCAAAAATGGTCACCTCTTGGGTGCCATCGGTGCAAAAAGTTCGCATGACCAACTCCGGCACCGAGGCCACCATGTCGGCGATCCGCCTCGCCCGCGGCTTCACCAAACGCGATAAAATCATCAAGTTTGATGGTTGCTATCATGGACACAGCGACTCACTGCTCGTAGCCGCAGGCTCGGGCGCTCTGACCCACGGCGAGCCCGATTCCGCCGGTGTGCCGAAATCATTTGCCGCTGAAACCATCGTGCTGCCCTTCAATGACCGCGCGGCCGTGGAAGCTGCCTTTTCGCAGTGGGAAGGTCAAATCGCCGCGCTCATCTTGGAGCCCTATCCCGCCAATGCTGGTCTGATTCTGCCGCAGTCGGGCTTCCTGCAATTCCTTCGCGAAATCACCGCGAAAAACGGCACTGTGCTGATTTTTGACGAAGTCATGACCGGATTCCGTCTCGGCAAAGCCGGTGTGCAAGGGCTGGAAAACATCACACCTGATCTCTCCTGCTTCGGTAAAGTCATCGGCGGTGGTCTCCCTGTCGGTGCCTTCGGTGGACGCGCCGATATCATGGACTACCTCGCGCCACTCGGGCCCGTCTACCAAGCCGGCACCCTCAGCGGCAACCCCTTGGCCATGGTTGCTGGGTTGACCCAATTGCACGAGCTCGACAAAGCAGGAGCCTACGAGACTCTTGATCAAATCGGTGCGTATCTGCAATCAGGAGTCGAAAAAATCCTCAGCGCCAAGGGCATCCCGCACCGCTTCAATCGCGTCGGCTCTATGTTCTGCATGTTCTTTACCGATGCCGAAATCATCAACCTCGACTCCGTCAAAACCCAAGACATGGAGCTTTTCCGCAAGCTTTTCTGGGCTATGCTAGATCGTGGCATCTACATCGCCCCCAGCCCCTACGAAACGGGATTCCTCTCGCTCGCACACACCCACGACGATATCGACGTCACCTTGGATGCACTGGAGCAATCCGTGGCAGAACTTTGAGGCGTGAGGAAAATCAGACGGATTGGCCGGATTGGGCTGATCCGTCAGATCTCAAAAAGAAGAAATGAGAGAGCCTCACTTCTTCCCACGAATGTTTTCACTCACGAGGCGAGCATTCGGGATGATGAGAAAGGTGCCATCAGGCTGGATCAGCTTGGTGGTGACTGGGCCGACGCCTGCGACTTCGTAGTTTTGTCCGTCGAGCTCGATCTGCGTGCCGGCTTTGTAGAGATCGCGCGCGTAGACGCCCGCAACCATCGAGTTTGCGAGGTTTTTCATGCCCAATCCGAGCGCGAGTGCAATCGCGGTAGCACAACCTGCGAGGATGATTTTCACCGAAGCATTCAACAATTCCGTTTGAATGCCCAATTGGCTCAATGCGGCGGTGAGCACCAGCACGATGGTGAAGCCGAAAAGAATTCCGGCTAGCATTTTGGCGTAGTCTACGCCGAAATTGGTCAGCGTGCGCATCGCCGTAACGCGCACGACATCAGCGACCATAAAGCCAATCAGCGTGATGATCGTTGCGACAAGAATTTTTGGCAAGAAGCCAAAGACGGCACCGACGACCGCCTTAATGTCATTGAGATTGGCGGCATCGGCAGCTGTGCGCAGGAAGATCAAAATGAGCATCCAGTAGAGAATTTTCGAGAGCAAAGCACCAGCGGGCGAGCGAAGTCCCAGCCCGCGCAAAGCTGCTCCAAGCTGTGACTTGCCGATCAGATTATCGAGTCCCAATTTGTCAAACGAGGCTGCCACAGCTTTGGCAATGGCCTTCGCCACCATCCAACCCACTACCCAATGACTACCGCGACAATGGCCTTGGGAATGAAGATCAAAGCATCGGTAACGATCGTAGAAAGTGCATCCTGGAGCTTGTCCCAAATCAGGTGCGCGGTGGATGTAGGGCTTGTGGTGTTAGATACCTGAGCCTCAGGAGCAACGGTTTGTGCGATAATCATGGTTTATAATTGTTGTTAGGATCATTCGGTGGGACGTGGCCACAAAGGCTGGCTACCAGATTGGTAATGACGGTTCGGAAGCCCTCAAAAATAAAGGATGTCGACTGCTTGAGCGTCGATTGGAACAAGGCGCGCTGCTCAATGCGATCTACGCGATTTTCCTGATCTTCCGGAAGGGCTCCAGAGGTCTCACGGGAAAAGGTTTCCTCGAAAAATTTCTCGAGCGCGTCATCATCTTCAGGCTCACTCATGCGATCCCTCCCATTCCTGTAAAATGTTGTTTTAACTCCTCCATGGCACGTTGCAGACGCATCTTGGTGGCACTCAGGCCGATCTCCAAGACCTCGGCAATTTCATCAAGTTTCAGCCCAGAAACAAATCGCAAAACCACAATTTCGCGATCTTTTTCCGTCAGCTTAGCAAGAGCTGTGTTCAAGCGGTCTTTGTGATCATCGAAGGCGTCGTCCACGGCAGCCTCTTCGATTTCCTTCTCGCGCATCGCCTCGTAGGCCTCCTGCATCTCTTGCTTGCGCTTGAGCTTTAGCGAAGCGATCACGGCATTCATTTTGTGCTACGCGAAAGATCCATGTTCGAAAAGCTCCGGCATTTTGCAATTTGTGAATTTGATGGAAAACCACCAAAAAGCTATCCTGTGTGACCTCCTCGGCGTCCTCACGAGCTTTGAGAAGTCGCAAACAAAAGGAAAAAATCATCGGCTCGTAGCGGCGCAGCAACTCACGATAGCCCCAAAAAATGTGCGGCAGTTCACCTTGGCAACAAATCACAAGCTCTTCGTCGCTTAATTCTCTGACATCCTCGGGGGGCAGTGATGACGGATGAAATTCCACTTTTGTAAGACTACGATTCCAATTCCTGAATCTTACGTTTCAGATCTTTGATTTCTCCGACGATCTTGGGCAATCGCCGTTGCATGGCCAAGTTTTTCAGCTCGTCCTTCATCGGTTGTGCTGGGTTACCCAGGTAGGTTTGTGAACCGGGAAGATTGTTGGTAACAGCCGTTCGCGCTGCAAGTACGGCCTTATCACCCACTTCAAAATGACCCGCAATGCCAACTTGGGCTGCACAGGTAACATAGTTGCCGAGTTTGGCGCTACCAGCGATTCCCGTAAGAGCGATCACGATGCAATGCTTGCCGATCTGCACATTGTGACCGATCTGCACCAAATTATCGATCTTCGTGCCCTCGCCGATCAACGTTTTTCCGAAGCGCGCACGATCAATGCAGGTATTGGCGCCGACTTCAACATCGTTACCGATTTCTACGATGCCGACTTGCGGGATTTTTTGATGTCGACCTTGATGAAATTGATAGCCGTAGCCATCTGAGCCAATCACAGCACCGGGCTGGAGAATGACTCGATCCCCGAGCACGCAACGCTCACGGATGCTGACATTTTGATAAATCAAACAGTCGCGGCCGACTCGTGCTTGCGCGCCGATCACCACGTTCGGATAGATTTCCGTGCCATCGCCGATGACAGATCCTGCCATAACAACAACTCCTGCATGAATGCAAACCTTGCTGGGATCGAGAACTGCCGTGGCATCAATGTGTGCGGCGGGATGAATACCGGGTGAAAAACCTGCTTCCGCTTTGGAGAAATGCGCGATTACTGCGGAGAAGGCCAAGGTCGGATTCACGACCGCAATCAGAGCCATATCCTCAGGACCACCCCGTTCGCCGGGTTCGACGAGACAGACACCCGCTTTGCTGGCAGCAAAAACCGTGGCGTATTTGGCATTGCCGAGAAAGCTGACATCGCTCGGGCCTGCGAGGTCGAGCGCTTCCATGCCGCTATAAACGGCATCGAGCCTGCCCCTGACGATGGTGCCATCGGTCAATTGAGCAAGCTCGGTGAGAGTAACGTCCACGATGGGAAGAATGAAAAATGATGATCTTGGCGACGAAAGATGCCGCACGAGAGGAAACTTATTGACCGCCCTCGGGTGCGGGAGCAGGAGCAGGTGCTGGGGCCGGTGTCGACTCAGCAGGAGCGTCTTTGTTCAGGTCCTTAAGCAAAGCAGCCGTGATATCGATGGCGTCTTTGGTGTAAAGAAGGAAAGGAACTTGGGATGTGCTCATGCCGGATTTATCGAACACGTAGTCATAGTTTTCCGCTTTAGCACGCTCTTCAACGAGTTTCTGGATTTCGCCGAGAATGCCGCGCATGCGTTGTACCATTTTCTCGTTGAGAGCTTGGTTTTTGCGAGTCAGGTACTCGCGACGCTCTTTATCGAGCTGAATGCCTTCTTGATACTTGCCTTGGTGAGCTTTGTAGGACTCTTGTTTTTTCGCATCGGAAATCGTTGGATCATCGATCTGCTGCTTGAGGACCTGAATGTCGCTCTCAATCTGGCGAATGGATGTGAGTTTCTCGTTGTTGTCTTTTTGAATTTTAGCGCGCTCCACGTTGATTTGCTGCTGCGCTTCATTGGTTTTGTAATACTCCTTGAACAACTGCTGCATGTCTACAGTAGCAATTTTCAATTTCGCATCTTGGGCAGTAGCGTTTCCAACAAACAGGGCAGCTACGGCTACCGCGATCAATCGACGAATCATTTGCATAATGGTGTAGGGGATGTTCCCGTAAAGAGTTGTTAATTTGGTCTATGAGGGTGGTGAGGTCAATCCTTTTCTCAAATCATTGATCCGCATCGGAAGCTCCATTGGAAGCCTCTGGTTGGTCTTTGTTCAAGTTTTTTAAGATGGCGGAAGTGATGTCGCTCGCGTCTTTCGAGTAGAGCAAAACATTGATCTGAGAGGTGCTGGTCGCCGTTTTATCGATGACATGGTCATAACCTTCAGCCTTACTGTATGCGGTTACGATGTCGCGGAGATCGCCAAGAATGTCCTTCATGAGCTTAGCAGAATGCTCATTCAGTGCGCGAATTCTTCTCTGCAAGAATTCTTCTCGCTCGCGATTCATTTGCACGCCCTGATTGAACTTAATTTGATGTGCTTGGTAGGCAGCTTGTTTTTTCGCCTCGCTCAAGGATGAGTCTTCATACTGTTGCTTAAGCTCCTCGAGTTCCGCGGTCATTTTGCGAATCGGCTCAGATTTTTCCTCGTTGAGCTTTTTGATCTTCTCCTGTTGCAAATTGAGCTGCTCCTGGATCTCCTCCGTTTTGTAATAGGCTTTGAACAGCTGCTGCATGTCCACGGTAGCAATTTTCAGCTTCGTGTCTTGAGCCCCAGCATTTCCTAAACATAGGGCAGCTACGGCTACCGCGATCAATCGACGAATCATTTGCATCATAGTGAAGTTGTTTCCGTAAAGTTTTCAAATGCTTGCGCAGCGTGACACTGTCGTCAAACCTTTTCTCTGTGGCACAAAGAAAACTTTTTTGTTATACTGGGCTGGCAGCGCGACGCAGGCGATCCATGACGGCAACGCCCAAACCTACCTCGCTGACAGGTTCTGCAACGATGAAATCCAGCCCAGCTTCATCGAGCTTGCGCAGGAGATGGAACAAGCGCAGTGCGGCCTCGGGCAACTTGCCATTGCCGGGGCTGAGTGCCTCGACGACGGCCCAAGGATGAAGCTGGGTATAGCCTTTTCCTGGCTCGCCTGTGTAGGAAAGCAGGCCGTATTTTTTGCTGCGATCAGGGCGGAAATCTGCGGCATTTTCCAAAAGAATGAGCGGTGTGCGTGGCGCGTAGTGGCTGGGAAGCATGCCAGGTGCGACTGCGGGGTGGGTGGCATCTGCGCCATCGCGAGGACGCTTAGGGCGCTCGATTTTGCCAAAATTTTGCAACATTTCCTTGGTGATCGGACCAGGGCGCAGAATGGTGATGGTCGGTCTTTTCTCGCCGGCTGCGATATGAATGATCGTACTTTCAAGGCCCTCGGCACAGGCTCCACCATCAACAATCATCGGGATGCGACCATCCAGCTCCTTGTGCACGGCCGTGGCTGAAGTGGGAGAAATGCGGCCAAAGCGATTCGCGCTAGGAGCGGCGAGTGGTTGGCCGAGTTCCTTGCCGATGGCGCGAAAGATTTTGCTCGCACTTTGGCGCACAGCAACAGTATCGAGTCCACTCGTAACCAAATCTGGAACATCAGGATGCTTGGGCAAGATTAAGGTCAGTGGCCCTGGCCAAAAGGCGTTGAGCAGTTTTTCTACAGTCGCTTGAATTTCCTGAGGGATCACGGCCACTCGCTCCAGCTCGGCGCGACTAGAAACATGCACAATTAGCGGATCAAACGATGGACGCTCCTTGGCGGCGAAAATTTTTGCCACAGCATTCGGGTCAAATACATTGCCCGCCAGGCCATAGACAGTCTCAGTCGGCAGTGCGACGACTTCTCCCGCGCGCAGCAGCTCAGTTGCAGCTGCTACGGCTTCTTTGTAATTTTCATCGGAGGCGGATATGACGGAAGTTTGCTGCACAGCAGAAATTTAGTCAGAAAACTCAACGATGCGCGAGCGAAAACACTGCCAACTCTCCGCATAGAGACCATTACGCCATGAAAGAACCCATGAATGGACAGGCGTAACAATCCGTCCTAAGGTGGCTCTGGTGACGACATCACAACAACGACGATGGCAAGTGGACGGGAAATTTTTCCGTCTCGCAGATCAACGCGTCGTAATGCAAGCGGTCACCTATGGGCCTTTCGCGGAAAACGAGAAAAACCTCTGGCCTCGTGAAATGATGCACGATTTCACAGAAATACGCGCATCCGGCTGCAACAGCATACGCATCTATCGCCTACCCACTCGCGCACTGCTGGATGCCGCACATGCAGCAGGACTCGCGGTCTGGGCCGGCATTGCTTGGGCCTATGGTATGAATTTTCGCGATGAGCCGCGTTACCTCACCGCAGCACGTGTCCAGCTCGCGGAAGCGCTGCGCGATCTTGGCGAACACCCCGCGTGGGCCGGTGTCTACGTCGCCAATGAGCTGCCGAGTGATATGGTTCGATGGATGGGTGTGGATGTAGCCCGCACAGCACTGGAAGGCTTGATTTCGTTAGGAAAAAGCCTCGCACCACATTTGCTATTTGCCTACGCCACTTACCCCAGCACCGAATACTTGCAACCAGCAAACGCTGATTTTTGCGCGTTCAATGTTTACCTGGAGGATGAGAAAAATTTCGATGCCTACCTTGCGCGGCTCCATCACATCGCCGGAGATCGCCCCCTTGTGATCGCAGAGTTTGGAATTGATTCCCAACGAAACGGAATGGCTGGCCAAGGGCAGACTCTCGACTGGGCGCTGCGCTCGATGCGGGCACACGATTGCGCTGGCGTAACAATTTTTTCTTGGACAGATCGCTGGTGGAATCATGGCAAAGAAGTGCTCGACTGGGAGTTCGGCGTAACTGATCGCGAACGCAACATGAAGCCCGCCCTGTCAGTGCTGCGTTCTCATTTTTTGTTAAAAAAAACATTCCCTGCATTTCCCCTTGTGTCAGTCATCGTTTGTACGCGGAATGGCTCCGCTCGCATCGCAGCGTGCATCGAGTCTCTCTTGCGATTGCGCGGCAAGGTCGAGCTAATCATTGTCAACGATGGCTCCACCGATGACACCGCGCTACTCGTACACACGATGTTTCCACAGGTGCGCTTGCTGAATCTAACTCCGTGCGGACTCAGTGCTGCGCGCAATGCCGGAGCCGCCGTGGCAACGGGTGAAATTCTCGCCTACACAGATGACGACTGTGTTGTCGATGAAGACTGGGTCATTCATCTCTGCGAAAAATTTCAACAAGGATCATACGATGCCGTGGGTGGTCCTAACATTCCACCGGCCACGAATGTGTTGCAAGAAATCATCGTCACTCATTCTGGTGGGGCCGCCGCTCACGTGATGTTCGATGACCAACGTGCCGAGCACATTCCAGGCTGCAACCTCGCTGTCACCGCACGGGCTTTTCACTCCATCGGTGGCTTTGATCCCCAGTTTCGCACAGCAGGTGATGATGTCGATTTTTGCTGGAGACTTCTCGACGCCGGTCTGAGCATTGGCTTTGCACCCACAGCCTTTGTCTGGCACTACCGACGCCAGAACATCATTGCTTACATCCGCCAGCAACGCGGTTACGGCAAAGCCGAAGCATTGCTCATCGCCAAGCACCCTCATCGCTTTCAACGCGGACAAGGAGCCTCATGGCAAGGCTGCGTTTACACTGGAGGACCCATGCGCGCCGTGAGTGATTCCATTGTGTATTACGGAGTGATGGCCACAGCCTCTTACCAAATGGGACAATCCTCGATGACACAAGACCGACTCCACACTCACACTCCATCATGGCTGCATCACCTCACCCGTGCCGTCTCCTACGCCGCAGCCTACTTGCGCAAATGCGAACGAATGCGTGGCAGCAAGACTTTGCAAAAATTGTTAGACTACCCTGTTCGTATGGAGCAGAAAAAACTTACCACCGCGCTAGAACCAGTCATTGAGTTTTCGCATAGATCCTCATTGATTCGCGATCGACAACATTACCTCCAAGCCCTGCTGCATCAGGGTTGGTCAACAGGTTCATCGACCGATCTATTTGATCTAACGAAAAATGGCATCAGCCTCACGATTGCCACCGAACAAAGCAGCAACCCACACACGCGTCATTGGTTTCGCGCAACAGGTCTAACCGATGTTTCGGAGCTTCGTGCATGGATTGCCGCACAGGACTCTGGGGAATAAAAAAATCTCAGAAATATTTCTGAATAAATGTTACGGGTCTTCGTCGAAGCTAGCGTAACACAAGTTACAGAAAACATATGAAAAACGCAATCCTTGCCATCGCCGTCGCAGCCGTCACATTCCTTGGTACCGCACCGCAAGCCGAAGCCCGCTCGCATGGAAAATCGAGCTACGTTTACGTCAGCGGCTACCGCTCATGCGGCACCCCCATTTACAAGCAAAAATACTTCATCGGCTACGATCGTTGTGGCCGTGAAATATGGGGCTATCGCATCGTGTCTGCTCCACGTCATATTCCCGCACCACGCCCACATTATACTCCTACCCGTGGCCACGGTTATCCCTACTATGGATATCCATCGCAAGGTGGTAGTTGCCGCTAATCAGCGCCACCTGTGACGTCACACCATCCGCTTCCTTCAACACGAAGGAAGCGGATTTTTTATGCCTGAGAAAAACGGCCATTCCCTCAAATCAGGAGGGCCCAAACTTTCCTGCTCATAGTCACCTTTTGCTCCAGAATTTTGCATCATGCACAAATCCTCATGCACATCCTCCATGGTGGGATCATTGATCATTTTTTCTAACAAAATCTGATCTCGTGCACTCAGCGGCATACTCATATCTCGGTCTCGCCATTTCATCAAAAATGGTTTCACGGCCGATCCTGACTTCCTGCGCATCGTCGACAAAATATGCCAACCTGCGGGATCTGTATCGCCGAAATGATACCACGGAATCGCTGGCGATAATTTTTTGATCAAATCACACATAGCTCGCGTTGGATATGAGCTAGCAATGAGCAAAGTCGTGCGATCCCGATTCGCACTCGCCAATTGCCGAAAAGTCGTTTTACGATTTTCGACAGTCAACACCCGTACTGCAGTGCTACTGATGCGCGCCGCCCTACGAATATCAGTTGACGCAATGGCTACCACAGCCTGCAAAGGATCTACATCGACTTCACTGCCATCAGCAAAATGCAAGCACAGCGGACCACTCATTTCTAACAAATAATCTTGCGGTATCACGCCCCACTGCTCCAAGCCCGATGGCGCACTCATCATCAGTGCTAGCAATTTTTCCATTCGTGCGCGCTTGCCCTCTAACCATTTTGAATCACAGCCCAATTCCACACTTGCTTGGCGCACAGGAATTTCCACAGAAGCATCACGACTCGTCAACCAATGCGCAGCAGTGAGTAATTCCTCCACCTCCCTCGGCTTATCCCACTCCAACCCAGCTACCGATTTGGCTTCTTTCAATGCTGTGAGAATGCAATCACACAAAGTGTTCCACTCAATAGGAAAAACTTCGTGCCCACGCTCGGCATACTTTTCGACCAACGGCCGTAGTTCATTCGCAATATGCACACCAAGTTTCACGCCCATCATCTCACACCAACGCTCTTCCGCCTCTAACGGCAGAGAAATCGTCTCGATCAAATACAGCCGATGTCGATGACGATGTAGGCAAAGCATCCCCTTCTTCTCCCAGTCTTCTGCCTCACGCACTGACTGCGCTCGATCAGCTGCGCTCGTGATGGCAGCCGCATCTAACAAATCATCCCACCCACAACGAAATGCTCGCTGATAGCTGCGCACTCCCTTTCCCCGCGCCGCATACCAACGCTGGTGAAAAAGCCGCATCCATGCAGGAATAATCATGCACAGCCTATGCCCATGCCTCTCAACGAAGTCAAGTAAAACGCCGAGGGGCTTCCCGCTTCTCTCCTCGTCAGCCAAGTTTCACTGACTATTCTCCATTACATCAATATAGAATGGCACTATTGATGGCTGATCTCAGCTCTACGCTCAATGGGCAGCCACACTCACCAACTGCGGCCAAAAGGATTTCCCGTCGGACCCTCATCAGGTCTCAATCTCGGCGCCGCTCTTGCCTATGCGGAAACAACCAAGTCCGATGCCGTCATCGTCACCGTTTTTCCTGATCGCATGGAGCGCTACTTTTCTCATAAAGTCTTCGAGCCCTGGAATCAGAACACTCCCTCTTGATGCCCCCGCCTACTTCTCAAATCATCCGAATCTGCTTGACACCAGCGGCCGCTACGCTAGTTGTAATGAATATGAAACACATCCTTGCACTGACCATAGCCGCCTGCTCCATGATGAGTCCTCTCCATGCGCAGAACAAACAGCCTGAGCCTTTTGAAGACATCTTGCGCGAAGCCGTGAAAGAATACCGTGCCGGAAAAATCAAAGAAGCCGCCACAGCACTCGACCAAGCAAAAGCCCTCATCGAAAAACAACAGTCCACTCAAGTAGGCTCCACCCTGCCCGATGCCCCCGAAGGCTGGACCACGGATGACATGAAAACCGAAGATGTTCCAGGATACCTCGGTGGCGGGAAGGTCGTCAAAAAACTCTACAAAAACAAATCAGGACAAGAAGAAGTTCTGTTAGAAATTTACTATGGCTCCACCATGATCAAGTTGATTCGCGGACTTCTTGCCAGTGACGAGATCGCCAAATCGCAAGGCTTCGAGATCAAACGCGCTGGCGGTGAAAAAGTACTCGCCAAAAAAATCGAAGGCGACAATCATGAACTCAATGTCCCCATGGAAGACGAGATCATGATCAAATTTACCGGTGCCGATGGAGCCAAAGAAGACTTCATGCTCAAAATGCTACGCGAAATTGACCGCCGTGAGCTCAAGTCGCTCGTAAAGCCCTGATCACTTAGCCTAACACATTTTTACCCCCATGAAAACCAGCCGCAAGCCATGGTCCACCAAGCTGCGACCTGATATGCAGCATTCCTTTGTGGAGGACCCCAGAGGGCGCGGAAAAATGCTCCTGCCCACCCCATTGTTGCTTGCTGCGGAAATTCAAAAAATTCCAGCTGGCCACTTGATCACCATGCCTGAGCTGCGAAAACGCCTCGCTCAGCGCTACGATGCGGATTTGTGCTGTGCATTGATGTGCGGCATTTTTTACAACATCATCGCCGGCACTGCCGAAGAGCAAATCACCGCTCAACTCACACCGATCGCTCCCTACTGGAGGGTCATCCTAGACAAAGGATTGCTCAGTGAGAAAACACCTTGCGGTTCTGCCACGCAAGCAGCCCGCCTCATCAAGGAGGGCCATCTGCTCATCGAGATCAAAGGCAGAAGATGCGTCGTCCAGTATGAACAACGCCTCCACGCCTGATCGTCTACTGCACAAAGAAGCCCTTGCACATCACATGCGCAAGGGCCTCCAAATCTTTCGCAAAAAGCTTATGCGAACACGCTGTCCACAGGCATGCCTTTGTCAGCGATCTTGAAGGGACGCTTACTTGGGGACATAATCACCAACTCATGAGGCAAGCCCAGAGCCTTCGCAATCGTCGCGTTGAAATCTTGCACCGTGACTGGATCTTTCTTCACCTTATTGCCACTTGGATCCGTCTCACCGTGTTTGTATCCACCCTTGATGCCACCACCAGCCAGGAGACAGGTGTAGGCGCTTGGATGGTGATCGCGACCGTCCTTGTGCTCGGTCTTGATCTCCGGCGTGCGACCGAATTCTGTCGCCACCACCACGAGAGTATCCTGAAGTTTTCCACGCTTCTCAAGGTCCGTGATCAGTGCAGCATACGCTTGGTCAAACTCCTTGCATCGGCCTTCAACTGCGGTGAAGTTGTCATAGTGGGTATCCCATCCACCAAGCTGCACTTCCACGAAGCGCACACCGTGTTCGACCAATCGACGCGCCAGCAAGCAGCCTTGAGCAAAGCGGCTCGTACCGTACAGTTTTTTGGTTTCGGCTGATTCTTCGTTCAGATTGAATGCTTTCAAATCTTTGGAATTCATCAGTTTGATCGCTTCCTGATAGAGATCTTGGTAAGCCTGCACATCCGCGTTGGCGTAGCGGCCGTGAAACTGCTTGTTGAGGCGGTCGGCAAGGCTCAAGCGACGATCAAAGTCTTCCTTGCTCACTTCGCCTACGCGATGCGAGTCCTGCAAGCCTTCCGTCGGGCTGCCAATGGGCGCAGCAGCATACTTTGCTCCGAAAAAGCCACCGCCCGAGTGATCCGCTGGGGTATCGATCGATACAAAACCTGGGATCTCTTCGTTGATGCGGCCACCCAATTTCATTACCCAGGAGCCGAGCGATGGATGCTTGATCGTGCCACGCAGATTGTAGCTGGTGTGCATCACATAAGCACCTTGCTCGTGTGCGCCTTGAATCGATGTCATCGAGTTGATGACTGCCACCTTGTCCATCACCTTCGCCGTTTGTGGGAGGTAGTGACCGACCATGATGTCATCCGCGCTGGAGGCAATCGCCTCCGTTTTGCCCATCACCTCTTTTTTCTTTGGCTTGGTGTCGAAGGTGTCGATATGACTCATACCGCCCGACATGTACAAATAAATGACGTGTTTGGCCTTGGCCACTTGCGCCGCACTCGCTGGTGCCGCCTCAGCAATGCCAACTCCCACCATGGGGAAAAGGTGCACGCCGAGGTAGGTGCGGGCTGCGTTCGAGAGAAATTGGCGTCTTGTGAATTCGTCAGGTTTGGAAAAAGGATTCATGATCAAAAAATGTTAGGGTTAGTAAAGGAACAATCGGTTAGAAGATAAAAATTATTGAAGGAAAAGGAACTCCGAGGACATCACCAGAGCAGACACGATGTTGCGAATGCCTGCCTCACCAGAGGCTTTGATCTCCTCTTTCATCCAGCCCATTTCCTCATCGCTTGGGGGACGATTGAGAATCGCAACGTAAATGCGGCGAATTTTTTCCTCGTCGGTCTTCACGCCCTTCAAGCCTTTGTAGATGTGCGCATCAGGATTATTCACCAATTGACGTTGCACAAAGCCATTCATCAGCGAGAGCACCTGCCCCACGTTCGGCTCACGGCTGGCGGCCTCGACCACATCGCGCTCAGATTGACCGAACAAATACAAGAAATGCGAACGTGGTGCCGGAGAAGGCAGTTCTGATGCACGCACTTGTGCGTCTTTGTTGTAGGTCTGCACTTGATTCATCATGTTCATGTCGCCACCGCCACCACCACCGCCGCCGCTTTTTACTTCAGCGACAAACTTGGTGAAATACGTGCGCAATTCCTGCTCGGAGTTCAAAGCGAGCACTTCTTTGGAAAGCTGAGACATCGACTTCTTGCCAACCAATACGGGGCGTCCACCGAAGTAAATGCGATCATCCAAGGTGCGCATGGGCTTCTTGTCTGGGTCACCGCCAGCTAAAGTAATCAACGAATCCCAGATTTGCTCCGAGGAGAGACGCTCGATCTTGCGACCATGGAAGTCATCACCCGTTTCTACCGTCGAGGGATTCGGATTGGTTGCAAACTGGAAGGTGCGGGTCAACATCAGCACGTGCTGGAAGTCGCGCAGATTGTATTTCAAATCCATCATTGTCTGCACCAAGTGCATCATCAATTCTGGCGATTGCGTTTCTTTGGCAGGAATGAACTCGTCCACGGGCTCATAGAATCCTTTACCCATGATGCGCTTCCACATGCGGTTCGCAATCACCGAAGGGAACTGCTCGCCGTTTTTCTGCGTCACCCACTCGGCCATCTGCTGGCGGCCATCATCTTGATCTTTTTTGTCAGACATGCGCACACCTTTGCCAAATGGTGTTCTGGCAGCCACCATCTCACCCGGCTCAGCATCGCGGTATTGGTAATCCGACGGCAGAGAAATCCGTCCCGTGCCACCGCCCGAGAGACTCATTCCGTAGACACGATCCCAGATGATTTGCGCAATGGAGTATTCTTGACCACGCTCGGTGCGATCGTCTTGCAACTCGCGCCATAGTTTGGACATGTGCTGCTGCTTCAGAGTGTCCTGACCATTGGTGAAAGCTGCGAGCTGATAGAAATCATGACGCTCGGTCGTGCCGAATGGATCATCATGGCACTGGGCGCACTCCATTTTGGAGCCCAAGAAAATCCGCATCGAATTCGCTAGGTTATCCAATGGCATGCCGCGATCCCGTGTGTAGTAGCCAACTGCTGCCGATTTTTGATCCCAGCCATCACCCTCTGAGGAGAGGAGTTGATTCACAAACTTGTCCCACGGCATATTCTCCTCCATCGCCGTGCGCACCCAGTTGCGATAAGGCTCATTGTTCGCCGTGCTGCCAATGCGACCATCCGCCAAGCGCAACAAATCAAACGCCCAGTTGCTCATGTGGCTGGCGTGCCCCTTCGAACTCAACAAATACGCTACCAGTTCTTCACGCTTCGTCGGCTCATCAATCTCCAAAAACGCTCGACCTTCTTCCATCGTCGGAATCCGTCCCACACTCACCAAGAAGGCACGACGCAAAAAAGTTGCATCGTCGGTCACCTTCGGCACCGGCAGTTTTTGCTGACGATAGAAATTCGCCACCGCCTGATCAATCTTCAGTGCGGCCTTCTTCAAGCCATCCAAATGCTCCTGCGTGCCTGGTGATTCAATCCCAAACACCAAGCCCGGCAGCAGTGCCAACGCGAAAACGATACGTTTCATATGACACAAAACTACCGCCTACACCAATGCTGTCAATCACAAAACACGCCTGTATTTTTAAAAGAATCTCATTTTTCAAAAATTTGATGCAAAATCCATGCCATCTAAAGCAAAATCCAACAAATTCTTCCGATTCTTGACATCCCACCTCACCAAACTATTCTTCAGCCATGAACCAATTTCTCCGACACTCGCTCTTGTTTTTCCTTCTAACAACTTCGCTTTTCGCGGAAAAAAACAAAGTCGCCGATCTGCTCAAGCAGCCCGATTCTTGGTTCAAAAGCAAAGCCGCCTCCCAAGCCGCCACCATCATTCTCTCCTACCAAAGCCCACGCGGCGCTTGGCCCAAAAACACCAACACCGCCGGCAAAGCCTACACCGGCGATCCCGAAAAAATCGACCCAACCTTCGACAACGGCGCCACCACCGATGAACTTCGCTTCCTCGCCCGCCTCCACCAGGTCCAAGCCTCTCCTTCCTACGAAAAAGCTTTTTCCCGCGGGCTCGACTACATCCACCGCGCCCAATACCGCAATGGCGGCTGGCCTCAGTTCCACCCTCCCGGTGACAAATACCACCGCCACATTACCTTCAACGACGGCTCCATGGTCCGACTCCTCGAATTCCTTCGCGAGATCGCCGATCCTCAAACACACCCTCAATACCAATTCCTCACCGACCAACAGCGCAAGAAGGCCCGTAGCGCCTTCGATCAAGGCATCCAATGCATCCTCCGCTGCCAAATCATCATCGATGGCAAACCCACCGTCTGGTGCGCTCAGCACGATGAAGTCAACTTCAAGCCCGCACTCGCCCGCTCTTACGAACTCCCCTCCCTCAGCGGCTCCGAGTCTGTCGGCATCACCCGCCTCCTCATGAGTATCGATGAGCCATCGCCCGAAATCATCAGCGCCGTCGAGGCCGCCGTTGCTTGGTTCACAGATCACGCGCTCCACGACATTCGCATCGAGGAAATCAAAAACAAAGATGGCAAAAAAGACCGCGCCGTCGTCAAGGACCGCAAAGCCCCTCGCCTCTGGGCCCGCTTCTACGACCTCAAAACCCAACAACCACTCTTCTGTGATCGCGACGGCATCCCCCTCAAAACCTACGCCGAACTCGGCCACGAACGCCGCAACGGCTACTCTTGGTATGGCAACTGGGCCGAAAACCTTCTCGAAAAAAACTACCCCAAGTGGAAAAAATCCCTACCGCTCAACAAAAGATAATTTCTCCTAAAAGCGGGGGATCGGGCACCCCTGTTGCATGAATTACACAAAGGGTCTGTCCCTTTGTCTTCCACATTCGCCGCAAGTCCTCGACTGGTTGTAGGTCTTCAATTTCTTGGCATAACGTCGAG
>JBIIAI010000285.1:0-3095 GCA_044239965.1 Akkermansiaceae bacterium | reverse complement strand
CGATGTGCGCTTTTTTGTTAGGTAGCGAGATGTCCATCGCTGCCGAGAAACCGAATGTGTTGTTGATTGCGATCGATGATCTGCGTTGTGATCTTGGGCATTTTGGTGTGAGTCATGCGCAGACGCCAAACCTCGATGCTTTTTGCGAAAGTGCTCGTGCGTTTTCTCGGCACTATGTGCAGGTGCCGACTTGTGGTGCCTCGCGTTTGGCTCTCCTACGGGGAAAATATCCCAGCAAACCGGTGCACATCGGCAACAATGGAATCGCGGCGACTTCCTCACAGTGGGCGAAGCAAAGTCTGCCCGGCCTGTTTCAACAAGCAGGGTATCGCACTCTTGCTTTGGGGAAAATCAGCCATCATCCTGGTGGGCTCACGGGAAAAAATTGGAGCGTTCCTCCCGAAGAACTTCCTGGTGTGTGGGAGCGGAGTTGGGTTCCTGCTGGCCCATGGCCTCATCCGCTGGCGATGATGCATGGCTACGCCGACGGCGCGGCTCGTGTGCCGGGAAAATCTCCTGCCCTAGAAATGCGTGATGTGGCAGATGAATCCTATCCCGATGGCTTGGTCGCGCGTGATGCTGTTGCCACCCTAACAGAACTTTCCGCTCAAACCAAGCCATGGTTTTTTGCGGTGGGATTTTTCAAACCACACTTGCCTTTTGCTGCACCGAAAAAATATTTTGATCTCCACAACAAGCCGATCCCATCTCTTCCGTTAGAGGTGGCAATGAAGCCGAGCTGGCCTTCGTCGTATCATGCTAGTGGAGAATTTCGCGGCAACTACAGCCATCCCGCAGGCAAAGATCCCGCGACTGATGCCGACTACGCACAGGAAATTCGTCGCGCCTATGCGGCATCGGTCAGCTACGTCGATGCCCAAGTCGGCAAAGTGCTCGCAGCGCTCCGCGAGAAAAAACTGGAGCAAAATACCATCGTGGTGATCTGGGGCGATCATGGATTTCTTCTCGGCGAACATGCGATTTGGGGCAAACATTGTCTCTACGAAAATGCCTTGCGGTCGCCGCTGATCATTCGCTATCCGGGTATGCCGCAACCTGGAAAAATCTCTGATGCCATCGTCGAGACCGTCGATGTGATCCCCACACTAGCCGACCTCTGCGATGTAAAAATGCCGACCGATCTCGATGGGAAAACGCTGAGACCTCAACTCAAGGATCCCGCACGAGCAAGCAGCAAGCCCGCTCGTGGATTTTGGAACAGTGGCCTCAAGACCGTGCGCACGGATCGTTGGCGTTTGATCATCGACCCGAAGGCCAAACGCGCCGAGTTGTTTGATTACCAAACGGATCAACTCGAAACACAAAATCACGCAGCAAAAAATCCTGCACGCATCGTAGAGCTGCGTGAGATGATGGAAAAATCATAAGACACTCATGAAATATCTTTTGCTTATCGCCCTCATCGCATCGGCATTTCCTTGCATCGCCAAGGAAGATGTCAGCGCGAAAAAACCGAATATCCTGTTGTTGTTTGCGGATGATCTGGGGCGCTATGCGTCAGCCTATGCTGATCCGCAGAAGCCTTCGCCGAACGATATCATTGCCACGCCCGTGTTTGATCGGGTCGCGAAGGAGGGCGCATTGTTTCAGAATGCGTTTGTATCGGTGCCCTCGTGCACACCATCACGTGCTGCCTTGGTGACAGGGCGTCATTTTTTTCGCAATGGCTCTCATTCTCAACTTCATCATCCGTGGCAAAAGGGCATCGCTGATCCTTTTGAAAACATCAAAGGCATGCCACTCACGCTTCGCGACGGAGGTTATCACATCGGACTGAGCTTGAAACTGCACATGCGGCAGAATCTCTACGGTCGAGAAAATCTCTACAACAAGGCCGGGCAGAGCATCAATGGTTACTCGCGCCTAGTCAGCAAGGCGAACGACAAAAATGTGGCGCGTGAGAAGATCATGCGTGAGGTGCGAGACAACTTTCGTGCGTTTCTAGCAAAGCGAAAAAGCGACCAGCCATTCTTCTATTCGTTCAATCCGACCAATACCCATCGCGTTTGGGCGCAGGGATCGGGCAAGTTGTTGTGGGGGCTGAATCCTGATGATCTGAAAGGAAAAATGCCGCCGACCTTGCCCGATGAACCTCTCATTCGCGAGGACTTCGCCGATTATTTGGGCGAGGCGATGGCCTTTGATGCTGCATGCGGCGAGCTCATTCGCATGGTGGAAGAAATGGGAGAACTGGATCAAACTATCGTTGTCATTTCGGGCGATCATGGCATTCCTGGATTTCCGCGAGGCAAATGCAACGTGCACGATTTTGGTTCTGCCGTGCCGCTTGCCATACGCTGGCCGAAACAGATTGCGGCACGGCGAGTGGTAAAAGTTCCGGTCTCACTCATCGACCTCGCACCGACATTTCTCGCCGCCGCAGGTCTGGTCTCGACTGATGAACCGAATGGTCAAAATCTCTTGCCTGCCTTGCAAGATGGCGGCAGCGATGCCGCACTGCGCGGCTGGGCTTTGATTGGTCGCGAAGTCCACGTCGGTGAAGCCCGCAGTGCGCGATTGCCCTATCCCGTGCGGGCACTGCGAACGGCGGATTTTCTCTACGTCAAAAACTTCAAGCCCGATCGCTGGCCGATGGGTGATCCTTTGGGCGTCAACACGAATGCAGTTCCGAGTTTCGAGCAAGTGCTGCAAAACACCCGCGTCACCTTTGCGGACATCGATGCCTCGCCGACGAAGGCATGGCTCGTGGAGCATCGTAACGAGAAACGTCTGGAAAAATTCATCGACTTTGCGTGGTCGAAACGTCCCGCAGAGGAGCTGTATGATGTGAAAAAAGATCCGCATCAACTCAACAACCTAGCAGATGATCCAGCCTATTCCCCAGTGTTGAAAAAGCTCCGCGATCAGCTCATGAGCGAGCTCAAGGCCAACAACGATCCGCGTTTGTTAGACGATGCTTTTGACCGACCTCCATATTGTGTGGGGTCGGGGGAGTGATTATTGGCTGAAATTCTTGGTAGATCTCACTTCGTAAACTTGGTCAGCACAGAGTGATTGGTTAGTTCAGAAGTTTTTGAACGATTAGATTTTTTCATGCTAATCGATCTCTCCAG
>JBIIAI010000284.1:0-3098 GCA_044239965.1 Akkermansiaceae bacterium | reverse complement strand
GCATTCGCCAAACGGCCAATGCCACCCGGATAAAATCGATACCAGCCAAACTCTACGCCTTCCACCTCGCGTGGTGCATCGTAGGAAAAATGCAAACCTGAGGGATTGCGACCAAACATCTGATCCATGTGCGACCAAATCAACTGCCGCAAGCGCGATTTCGTGCTTTCACTTTGGATGAATGGCAAACTGGCGATGATCGATGACGGCAAGCCAATGACGTTGCCAGGTTCGTTCCACTTTTGCGGAGAATCCCCCATCGGTGTCCAGCCATCTTTGTCATCGAGCTTGCGGAAATCCCAAAAATTGTTTGATCGCCGCACCACAACATCGGCCCACTCATTGATTTTTTTCTCTAAGCCTTTAGGTGCCTTCGAGGGATACTCTTGGAGAAAATGAGACATGCCTGTAATTGTTAGAAACTCACTCATGCGCTGGCCTTTGGTGACTAATGGATCATTCCAGTCCAGATGCTGAATCATCCATTCTGTCTGTTGATAGGCAGCCTTGAAGTATTGCTCCGCATCAGCGCGCTTCATACGCTTTGCGACCTCATACATCATCAAATTCGGCTGCACCGAAAATCCAGGAGGCAAACATCCCTTGGTGCTGCCAATTTTTTTCTTGAGCGCAAATAGATTGTGCTCCGGGCTTTCATCATAGGGATATGAGCGATCTTTCTTGGTAACAGCCCAGGTAGAAAAGGCATAGTTACTCACGACTTCATAATTTTGCGCGGGCAGATATTTTTCTAACGTCGGCCAAGCGTAAAGAAAGTAGGCGAGCTGAGATTTGAGCAACTCGTGTCCGAGCTTTTGCGTAACGATGACATCCGCGCCCCAATGAATCAGCTTCACAATGTCAGGCGCTTCCTCTTTGTAGGGCTCCAACGCTCCCCACAATTTCGGGTCGCTTGGTTTTTCATACTTCACCTGAGAAGGCATGCGTTCGTAAGCACTAGGGTTGGACAAATACTGCGGCACCAAGGTATGAAGCTCCCAACCAAAGTGATGATCATCGCGCCAACCAAAAGAGCCACCACATTTGTTGCGATCATTGCCAACATAATGCCTGCTATCGATCATGAAATTCACGGCATTTTGATAGCTCACACGCTCCAACCAGTAGTGACCAATGCGGAATGGCACCGATACGTACTCTGCCGCTTGCACCACATATTCGATTTCTGTTAGAGAATCAAATGGCGTAAAATCACCAATTCCAGACTGGATCTTCCCTTCAAACAATGCAGCACCGCCACTTGCGGCACGCACTTGAAAGGGCGTGCCGTCCGCAAGCGTCGGTGCCGTAAACCGCTTCGGCTTGCCAATGTTGAAACCGCTTTGATTCAGATAGATCAATGGCACTTTCGGCACACTTTTGGCAACGCCATGGGACGCCGTTTCTTTGATTGCTGGGATATTTCCTTTTCCTGCTGGCCACACGACGATTTCCTTAACGCGAGCCATTTGGTCTTTTGTCGAATCGATCAAAATGCGCAGACGATCTGTGTCCACCGAGACAGTGGCATCAAACGGAATCGATAAGCTAGTGCTTTGATTGTTGGTGATCACCGCGGAGGGAATCGTTGCCCATGTTTTGCCCACCATGAACTGCACGGTGAGACCACTGACAGCATCTTTGTTGCCATAGCCGCTATAAAAATGAATGCCTGCGAGCTTTTGCTTTGCGTCGAGCTTGAGTTCTAGCCAAGGGGTCTCAGCCGAACGCTCGCTGACCCAGCGCGAGGCATCGGAAATTTTTCCATCGATTGCCAAGGATGCAGGGTATTGCTTCATTTCAGAATTCGCTGTGGCCGAGCGAATTTTCACCGGGGCAATTTCCGCGTTAAGCGAAAGGCTACTGGCCAGCAATGCGACCATCATTAGGGATTGGGTATTCATAGGCTTGTCGGATTAATGAGAGTAGGCTCGCACACGGAAAATTGCGGCGGGGCAACCATGCGTCGAGTGCACGCGGATCGTGAGCGATGAAAGTGTGCGAGGCTCGGGTAAAACAATCTCTGTGTGCGCTGAGTGATGATCTTGGTGCGAGGCGATTACTGTGCCACCATCATCTAACAAGTCCCACTTCTCTAACATAAACGGTGCTACTTCTTCGGGATGCGTCATCAATACGGATTCCATCGGATGATCCCAATCAGGATCTGCCTCGATGATCACACGCCCGATGGTAACAGGTGAAGACCAAGTCAAGGTCAGGGCAGGTTGCTCATCAGCGATGTCTGCGATCCAAGCGCGACTGGTAGCTGTGGGGCGCGCATGGTCTTGTTGCACTTGCTCGGGCCCGAAAACAGAAAGCGCTGGGTTAAGGCCGAGAGCCAAATTTTTTCCAGCAGGCCGGCGTTTGGGCAGCCAGAACTCGAAGCGATCAATGCCGATGCCATCAGGTGGACTTTGCACGCTCGATTTCGCCACCGCTTTGTTAAATGCTGTCGATGCAGAGACAATGCCGCTGATCCTTTGATCGCTCAAGCGCACTTTCACGCCAGGCGTCTCTCTGAAGATCAGGAAGTAATAACAGGCCTCATTGATTGCTTGGTCAAACTGAATGCGCAGAGTAGAACGGCCCGCGCTAACGGCAACATCTTGCTGCGCCAACTGCACTTCAGGCGTGAAATTTTCAAGTTTCTCCGAGATCCGTAACTCGACGGCCAATGAGCCTGATGCAGCGGCATCGATCTCTAACGAAAATTCCGGACACGGACCAGCAGCGAGTGGCAGCAACATCGCCCATGATGCATCGAGCTCTATCCACTCATCGTTGGGTGCCAGTTGAGACAATGCGAGAGCTGAGCTTGCCATGGCAGTGGCTTGCGGCACTAAATCCTGCAGATCGTCAATGACAGATCCAGGCAGATACTGCCCAGCGCGCTGCAATCGCGTCTGTAGTTCCTTCATTTGTGCTTCATCAATCAAATCGCGCGGCATCAGTGATTTCTCCCGACATTGCGCCGCAGCAATGGCGACTGCTTGTCCACCAGCACCACAAGTCGCCATCACCCGCGTCGAGCCAAATGCCACGTGAGTAGCACTGATGATCCGGCCCGCAAGGAACAAATTGTTGATGTTTCTGCT
>JBIIAI010000133.1:0-8829 GCA_044239965.1 Akkermansiaceae bacterium | reverse complement strand
GAGTGGTGAAATTTCTGTTATCCATTGGTGATCAATGATTTTTTGGAGTGAAATTTTTCGTGGTGAAATTTCCGGGTTGCGGTTTTTCTTTGCAATTTATCTTTTTGGCTAGTATTTTAGCCAAATTGAGATAAAGTCTTGCCTATGAAAAAAGTAGTAATCGGATTGCTGGGTTCGCAGTTGGATCGTCGGGGGCGTGGTGAGGATCGATGGGATCGCTGGCGGCCGACGGTATCGCTTTTTCAGCATGAAGACCTGTTGGTGGAGCGGATGGAGTTGCTCTATGAAGAGGCGTTTGAGTCGTTGATGATCGAGGTGTCGCGCGATGTGAAACAGGTATCGCCGCAGAGTGTTATTTGCCCGCATGCGGTGAACTTTGGCGGAGATGCGTGGGACTTTGAAAAAGTCTATGGCGCGCTTTACGATTGGGCTAAGGCGTATCCGTTCGATACCGAAACGGAAGAGTATTTCATTCACATCACCACGGGAACTCACGTGGCGCAGATTTGTTTGTTCCTGTTGACCGAGGCGGGATTTCTGCCCGCGAAGTTGATTCAGACCAGTCCACCAGCGGGAGGAAAACGGGCGCGTTCGCTGCAGCCGCGCTATGATGTGATCGATCTCGATTTATCGAAGTACGATAAACTTAGTACTCGCTTTGAGGAGCAGATGCGCGAGGATTTGGATTTTCTGAAAAGTGGCATCCAGACCAAGAACGAGAGCTTTAACCAAATGATCGAGCGCATTGAGCAAGTGGCATTGCGCTCTAAGGAGCCGATTTTGTTGAGTGGGCCGACGGGTGCGGGCAAATCGCAATTGGCGCGGCGGATTTATGAATTGCGCCAGCAACGTGGTGGCTTGCGGGGAAATTTTGTCGACGTCAATTGCGCGACATTGCGCGGGGACTTGGCGGCATCGACTTTGTTTGGTCATGTCAAAGGCAGCTTCACGGGAGCGCAGAAAGATCGGCCTGGTCTTTTGCGCGAGGCGCATGGCGGCTTGTTGTTTTTGGATGAGATTGGCGAGTTGGGCTTGGATGAACAGGCGATGTTGCTGCGGGCCTTGGAGGATAAAATCTTTTTGCCTGTGGGTTCGGATAAGATGGTGAAGAGTGATTTTCAATTGATCGCAGGCACGAATCGCGATCTTCGCAAGGATGTAGCGGAGGGGAAATTTCGCGAAGATTTGTTAGCGCGGATTCACTTGTGGTCGTTCACCTTGCCCTCCTTGGCGCAGCGGCGTGAAGACATCATGCCGAACATCGAGTATGAGTTGCGGCGGTATGCCGAAAAGCAAGGTCGCTCGGTGAGTTTTAACAAAGAAGCGCGCGAGGCGTTTTTGCAATTTGCCTATCAACCGACGACGACATGGCTGGGGAACTTCCGCGACTTGAATGCGGCGATTACGCGCATGGCAACCTTGGCTCCGCGAGGACGGATCACCACGGATGACGTGAGCGAAGAGATCGAGCGCTTGCAGCAATCGTGGGAGCGCCCAGGTCATGAAGAATGCTGGGAAGAATTTGATCTCACGCATGTTTTTAGCGCCGAAGAAATCGCGGCGATCGATCCCTTTGATCGCGCGCAATTGGTCTACGTGCTCGGTGTTTGTCGTGAGAGCGTGAGTTTGTCCGATGCCGGACGCAAGCTGTTTGCGGTATCGCGTGAGAAACGAGCGGTGGCAAATGATGCCGATCGCTTGAAAAAATATCTCAAGAAATTCGGGGTGACGTTTGATCAGATCAAACGCTAAGGTTTTCGAGGCTTAAGGCTCGTTGGCGATGGCGCGGAAGAATTGCTTGGCGTTGGTTGCAGTATTTTTCGGGAACTGCACGGTGGTATTGCCGAAGTTGGCTTTCGTGGGATGCGCGACGGTGGCCTGGCTCAAGGGCGAAATCGTCGTCCATTGATTTAGGTCGGTGGAGACTTGATAGGTGAAAATCAAGGCGGCATCGTTGTTGCGGCGAGCGTGAGTCCACGAGAGATTGGCGCCGATGTTGAGTGATCCGTTCGGGAAGTTGGCATCCTTGACAGTGGGATCACCGCCGAATGCATACTCTTGCAGATTGCTGCGGCCATCGGCATCGGGATCAGCAGCGGCGAGTGCGTTGTTTCCTGTTAGGCTAAAGGAGGCGGTCCAGGTGATAAAGGCGGTGAGACGGAAGGGGAGGAAATTTTGGGTGCGCGCTGTGGTGCCATCGAGCCAATTGTTCGGACTGCCAAAGGTGGACTCGGATGCTCCATCGTCGTAACCTTGCACTGTGCTACTGGAGCGCATCAGTGGAGTAACCGCAGTGGTGGGATGGCCTTCGAGTTCGAAGACTTCACGACTGCTGAGTCCATCGAGTGGAGCGACACCCTCGCCGACCGGGCCGTAGATGTTTTGGTTGCTGGCGTTGCGAATGCGAAACTGTGTGCCATCATTGTTGATATCGAGGCCGGTAACAGTGCCTGCGGCGATGGTGTATCCATTGGTGGCTAGATTGGTGTAGGTCGTGTAGGTAGTATCACCGATGTAGAGGTTGGTCCAAGTATCACCTGTGGTGCTGCGATTGTTGCGGATGCCAAATTGAGTATTGCGTCCTCCCGCAGAGCTATCTTTGGCGATGATGGTGAGAATCGTGCCTGTGGGGACTGTTTGCCAGTTCACGTTTTGTGAAAGCGTGATGGTGTCAGATGCCACGAAGCCATTGCCGAGGTTCTTGCCGATTTCGATTTTCCATCCGCGGAGATCCATGGTCGATGCAGAGCCATTGCCAGTAATGACAAATTCGGCCCAGTTGCCGCCATTGCCGAGTGCTCTGCCGAAATACGTATCTTGCGAGGCTGCACCGCCATCATCATCGACGGTGGCTGTTCCGCCGTTGAGATAGTTCGTTGCACCCACGGCATTGTATTCGTTGAGAATCACTGAGGGGGAGGTATTGAGGATGCTGAGCACAAACTCATGAACCGTGGACACGCCAGCGCTGGTTGCGGTAATGGCGATGTAGTGGTTTGTGGCATCGGCAATTGTCAGGGCGCGATTGGTGGTGAGTGTAGCAGTGCCTCCTGAGCTCGTCGAAAGAGTCAAAAACGAAGGGATGCTTGTGGCGGTTAGTGTCGGCGCGGCAAATCCTGGACGCGCCGCATTGAGCGTGTAGCTGTATGTTCCGAGAGCGTGGCGAATAGGAGTGGTGGTGAAATGAATTTTTTCTTTGCCTGGAGAGCCGACGTCAGCTTGCGACGATGTGTAGGCACCATTTCTTCCGTTGACGCTGGTTTGATTGTAAATCGGTGTTGCATCCTCGTGGTAGACAAATGAACGCCCAGCAACAGCTGCGCCAAATTTCACCTCAGCAACTGTAGTACCTGCTGGATTGTAGAGGATGACAGAGTCACCAGTTCCTCCAAGGCCGGAAAACTTTTGAGAGCCTACGATCGTCTCGGGGAATAGGAAGCTGCTCAGTACGGTTGTGCTAGCACTGATGCCCCAAGCGATTTTCCATGTGCCTACCTCAGTACCCGATGCATCTTGAAGTATGATAATCGATTGATTGGGCGCAATGCTAATGCCTGAGGGAAAATAGCTGGGCGTTATTCCATCGTCATCATTCCAGTAATAGCCATCAAGGCTCACGGCACTTGTTCCAGTGTTGGTCAATTCCCACCAATCGCCTTTGAGTGTTGTGTGAGCACTGCTGGGCATCACCTCCGTGATAACAAGATCAGCGCTAGCAGATAGACTGAGGAGTGCGAGAAGAAGGATGGGTTTCATGAGTCGATGCGGAGAAATGCTGCAAGAAAAGTGGTGCAGAAATGGCTGGTGGTCAAGCGCTTTGATCGCCCCTGACACGGATGTCATATCGGGAAATGGGTTATTTTTTCGTGGAGCCGAGCGCTTGTCGTTCCTTTGCGCTGAGGCTTTTCACGACCAACTCGTAGGAGTGATCAATGAGTTCGCGAATCAATTTGCTGGGCACTGCTCCACCGAGGCGAACGGAATTCCAGTGTTTTTTGTTCATGTGATAGCCGGGAGTGATGTCCTCATGCTGTTCGCGGAGTTCGATCGCGCGATCAGGGTCGCATTTCAAATTGATGAATGACGGATAAGAATCGGGTGAGGTGATGGCAAACACTTTTCCCGCTACTTTATAGACCAAAGAGTCTGGCCCGAAGGGCGTGGTCTCCATGGCATGGGGAAGGCTGAGGCAGTGATCGATGGCATCGGCGAGGTCCATGCCATTACTATAGACTTTTTCCGGGCGGGAGCAAGGCATTGGCGAAGAGAAGTCCAGCGACGAGGGACACAAACATCATCAGCGCTTGGCTGCTCGATTGCGTGCCCGCGATGATTTGCGTGCCGCTGACCCATTCATTCAGTAGCATGTAGGTGGTGCTGCCAGGGACAAGCAGGATGATGCCTTGTGTCGAGAGAACCGACGACGGAGCACGCGCGATGCGGGCAAAAAGATTGCTGTAAAGCCCCACGGCTAGGGCACCGAAGAACATCCCAACGATCAGTCCAAACGTAGCACCGCAGAATTTTGCCGTGAAAAAAGCAATCACGCAGGCGATGATGCCCCAGATGCACTTGCGCATCGGAATATCGAACGCGATGTTCAGGCTAAACGCGAGCAAGAGCACAGCGGGGATGTTTTTGTAGGCGGGCAGTAGTCCTGATGCGAGGATCGGAGCGGTGCTTGGCCACAACAGCGAGGCAAGCGATATGCCCATCACAGCACCAAAGAGGAGCAGCAAGAGATTCATGATCGCATCGACCAAGCGAGAGCTGCCGGAGACGAGTTGGCGTGCGGAAATTTCGCTCATCGCCACGGTGAGCGAGAGACCAGGAATGAAAACCAGAATCGACGAGAGAATGACGAAGGGCACATTGACCTCGATGCCCCGCGAGGCGATGATTTGCGCGACGACTCCGGACAAAAAGGGCGCGAGAATTTTTAGCAAGGCGGCCATGCGTTCGCGGCACTGACTGAGGTAGTGCAGCAGAAATGTCACGGTGCTGAGCGCCAGCGAGATCCACACATCGTGCAGGTGATTCGACAACAATGCCGCGAATGCACCACCCGTTATGATCCAGGAAAGTCCCTGCATCCAGCGCGAATACAGCGGCGGTGAAGCGGCGAGCCGTGGCAATTGATCCATGCCTTCCTCAAGGCTGGTCTTGCCCGTGTGAATGCTCTCGATCAAGGAGTCGATCATCCACAAGCGACCGAGATTCATTTCGCCAGGCTCGACGCGTTCGATGTGAATTTGCTGATCCACTTCATCTTCCTGCCAAAACGCGCAAGTGAATCCTGTCGGGGTGAAAAGAAAGTGCCCTTGTAGGCCGACCATGCGGCTGACATTGCCGAGATGTTTCTCGATGCGATGGCTCGATGCCCCGCAACTATGCAGTGCTCTGCCAAGCTGGATGACAAAACGTGTGCGTTTGCGGTAATCAGCAGAATCCATGAGGGTGAGGCGCTGACGCTATCGTGGGACTGTGGGGTTGACAATGCAAAAGGTCTCGCACAGATTGTCGGCGATGAATTCACTACGCATGGGAATTGTTGGAGTTGGTCGCATGGGCGCCAACATGGCACGTCGTCTCAAAGATCTCGGATACGTGATCGGAGGTGTGTATGATGTGCGTGCCGAATCAGCCGATCAATTGGCTACGGAGCTGGGATGCCCCGCGCACCGCAGTCTAGCAGCTGTGACTGCGAGCGCGGATGTGATCCTCACGGTGGTCACCGATGATGCGGCCATGCGCGGGATTTTCTCGGGCGATGATTCATTGCTCACGGATGCTGCGGGGAAATTGTTCATCAACTGCGCTACGGTCAGTCCTCAGGTGCATGAGGAAATTTCTGCTGCCTGCGATGCCGTCGGCGCTGCTGCTCTGGAGGCCTGCATGGCATCGAGCATCACGCAAGCCCGCGAAGGCTCGCTGTATTTGATGATCGGTGGTCGTGAGAGTGATTTCCAAAAAGCCGAACCGCTACTCAAAGGCTTGTCCACCGCACTGCGCTACGTCGGTGCCGTGGGCCAAGCGGCGAAGGTCAAAGCGCTCGTCAACATGGTGATGAACATCAACACCGCCGGACTCGCCGAAGGCCTCGGCCTCGGTGCGGCGCTCGGGCTCGATCTCAACATGCTCAAGGAAGTGTTTTCACAAACTGGCGCGAACTCGCGTGTGTTAGTCACGGATGGTGATGACATGATTGCGCGTGAGCACGATTGCTACTTCAGCGCCTCTCACGCTGCCAAGGATAGTGGCATCGCCAATGCCCTTGCCGCACAAGCAGGAGTGGCCGTTCCCTTGTCGCTGGCCACGCAAGCGCAATACGAAACGATGGTCAGCAAAGGCCTTGGCGAGCTTGATAAATCGGGCATCGCTGAGCTCACGTTCCCAGGTCGTAGTGCTTGAGATTTCTAACAAGTATTCCTAACAACTTCGATGAATCCATTTTCCGAAATCCGCAACGCCCAAGGCGAGAGAATCGATGCCAGCTTTCACCCAGGTGAAAAAAATCAGACGCTGGTGATCCTTGGTCACGGCGTCACTGGTAACAAAGATCGACCAATGCTTGTCGCCTTGGCCGAGGGACTTGCGGCTCGCGGTTGGCCCTGTCTGCGCATCAGCTACGCCGGCAATGGTGATTCGGAAGGAGCCTTCGCTGATTGCACCATCACCAAGGAAATTGCCGACCTGCAATCCGTCTTGGATGCTGTGCCAGCAGACACCAAGATTGCGTATTGCGGGCATAGCATGGGCGGTGCCGTCGGTGTGCTTACGGCGGTGCGCGATGAGCGGATTGCCTGCTTGGTCACCTTGTCCGGAATGGTCATGACGCGTGATTTTTGCCAACGCGAGTTTGGCGATGTCGTGCCAGATCAAGGTTGCATGTGGGAGGAGGAAACGTGCCCGCTTTCGCAAGCCTACGTCGATGACCTTCATCAGCATGAGTCAACGCTCGCAGCTGCTGAGGCAATGATGGTGCCGTGGTTGCTTGTGCATGGCACTGCCGATGATGTGGTGCCCATCGCCGATAGCGAGGCCGCCTTCGCCGCCGCACCGCAGCCCAAAGAATTTCTCCGCATCGAGGGCGAAGGTCATTCGTTCAGCGAAGAAAGTTATCCTCAAGTCATCGCAGCCACCGCAGAGTGGTTGGCGCAACACGGATTCTAACTCAATCCCGCTCGTGTGAATCAGCATAGATCACACGCCACAACGTAAGTCCTTGCGCAGGAGCAATCATGCCGCAAGGGCGTTTCTCTTCAGGGGAGAGCATCGCTTCGATTTCGCTCACAGAAATTTTCCCTTCGCCGAGTTGCACCAGTGTGCCGACGATCGCGCGACACATCTTGTAGAGAAATCCCTCGCCTTCGAGAATGACGGTGATTTCATGATCGATCGCGACGATTTCACAGCGATGAAGTCGGCGCACCGAGTTGCCCAGTTCGCCCTCGCGCTTGACGGTGAACGAGCGGAAATCATGCGTGCCGATCAATGCCGTCGCTGCCTCAAGCATGCTTGCGAGATCCAATCGCTTCGGCACATGCCATGCTCGATTGCGCAGCAGCGGATGTATCGCTGCATGATTCCAAATGGTGTAGCGATATTCTTTGCCTAGCGCATCGAAGCGGGCATCGAACGAATCAGTCACAGCCTCGACATCCATGATGCGGATGGTTTCGGGCAATCGAGCATTGAGTTGCGCCGCAATCTGTGAAGCGGAAAATTTTTCGTTAGGCCATGTACTGTGGGCGACGAGTCCCCGCGCATGCACTCCGCTATCGGTGCGGCTGGAGCTTACCAATTGTGCCTCGCGGGCAAAACACTGCTGCCACGCACACTCGATCTGATGCGCCACGCCATGCTCTGCGCGCTGCGAGCGCCAGCCCTCATACGATGTGCCATCGTAGGCGATGGTCAGCTTGCATTTCATCCAATCAAATCACTGATCGATCCGAAGTCCGGCAGGAACAATCGCTTATACATTCGGCTCGCATAACCATCGGTCATTCCGGCGAGGAAGTCACAAATCAAGCGCGCCTTGTGCGATGTCTCGCTCGCTTGCTCGATTTCTGCGGCGGTATCGGCGTTGAGCAATTGGAAATTTTGCCCGTCGATGTGCCCCGGATGAATGTAGCGTTTTTCTAACAAATCCCACAGCGCGCGTAGCATGTGATTGCCCTTGTGCTCCAGTTGCTTGAGCTGCGGCGAGAGGAATACCACCTCGAAGGCCAATTTCTTGAACAATGCAGACTCCGCTTTCACTGATGGATCCACCAGCAAATGATAGCGATAGCGCTTGCTTTGGTGCGAGAGGAAATTCGTTTGCTCGATCAACGATGTCGATTGAATGTAGCGGCCGATGCGCTTGCCCACAAAGGGATCGACCCGGCGCTTTTGAATTGCGATGATCAAATCACCCAGCGGCGTGCCGGCACTCGTTGCATGATTATTTTTCTCAGCCCAGTAGATGATCTTGTCCGAGGTGAGAAATCCCGCACGCACACTATCGGAGATGTCATTTAGTGAGTAAGCCGTATCATCCGCCCAGTCCATCACCTGGCACTCGATCGACTTGAAGCCATCGCGCGCCTTACCTGGCGGTAGTTCTAACGGAAAATCATTTTCACCCAAAGCCCAGTGCAGAATCTGGTGCTGATAGTCATAGAGAAAATGATGCTGCGGCGTTTCACCTGTCGATGATTTGAGCTCGGTCCACAGCGATTTGTATTTCAAAATGCTATCCACAAAGGCGCGGCTCGGGTCCATGCCCGTGCGCTTTGCCGAAAAAATCCGCTCGTGCAAAATGCGCAGCGTTTGTGCATTGCC
>JBIIAI010000108.1:0-10450 GCA_044239965.1 Akkermansiaceae bacterium | reverse complement strand
GCACCAGCAACGAATCCTTCGCGCAGGGCTTTTTTCCATGCTGCATCATCGCCTGTGAAAGACTTGCGCACGGCGGCAAAAGCGGCGGATTCCTCACCACTGGTGATTTTTCCGTCAAGCAACGCGGAGAGCAATTCCAGTTCTGATACTGCGGCATCGTAGAGCGGCAAAATCATCGGCTGAATCAGCGTGTAGTGGCCGTTGGCAGAACGAGCGTCCGACCAGCTTTCGAGATAGTGAGCAGCGGGAACGTGCCAAGTGGCAGCGTGAGCTGAGGCATCGGTGCGAAGGCCCCAATGAATGCTCGATTTGGCTTTTTGCAGGGATTCGACAATTGCAAGATCAGCGGGTGCATCGAATGCTACGTTGGCAGGCGTGAGCAAAATCACGTGCTCAATCGCGGCGGAATCGAGATCTTTTTTCAGCGCGGCGATGTCGCCAAAGCCAGCGTTGTCTGATGCGATCGATTGCAGAGTCGCACCGAAGCTCGCGAGCGCGGTGTTGATGGCAAAGGCGATGCTTTTCAGTGCGGAAGAGGTGCGTGAACCAGCAAGAACGAGTGATTTACCCTTCGAAGCAACGAGGTCATCAGCACAAGCGGCGACCCACTTGACGATTTTTTCTTCGGTAACTGGCGCGAAGGAAGCAAGCTCAGCAGGAGCGGAACCACCGGTTTTTGCCATGACTTGGCGAGCAATATCAGCAGCGATGCGGATTACTTTGCTCGGCTCGATGCGCAAACGGTGATCGGCCATGCCGCCGGTGAGTGTGAACAAGCTTTCCACCGCGTAGAGGCGGTTCATGGATTTCTTGTCGCGCTTGGCTTTGTAGCCTTTGCCCTCGGGCTTGCGGCGATCGAAAAACGGAGTAATCGGGCCTTGTGGGTCGAGCGATGCGAAATCACAATCGAGAGCCAAAATGCGGTCGGCTTTGGCAAAATCAGCCACTTGACGACTTGCGGATGCGGCGGGCGAAAGAGACTCGTAAGAATAAAACTTCGCAGCAGGGAACTTGGCGGCGATTTCCTTAGCCAAGCGGCTGCGGGTCGGTGACTCATCCGCACCGAAAACGATGCCGAACTTACCTGAAGTGGTTACCTCTTTAAGGGCGGCTTCCAAACCTGCGAGATCAGCGGCAGCACCGTGATGCAGAATTTTTTGCGAACGTGAAGGAGAGTAGAGGTCGAGGATCGATGCCTGCACGAAGGCATCGGTGCCATCGGAATCAGGATGCAAGGTATTCGGGCCAAGCTTTGTCGGACGGCCTTCAAATGTCGTCACCACCACTGGTGTCGCACCGCTGGGGCGAGGCATGGCGGATGCGTAGTAGAGAGCTTTTCCTGGGATGACCCACTCAGGAGCTTGGGTATAAGGAACCGTGTATTTCTCTGGACGACGGCAGGCAGCCATGCTCAAGCCAGCGAGTGCTGTCGAGGCACCCATCAGCTTCAAAAACGAGCGGCGTGATGTTTCGGCATCGGCCTCGTCTGCCATCTCTGCAGCGGCGCGAGGGAATTCACGGTCGAGGGTGTTGCGAAAGTCTCGCGAGCCTTCCAGTTGGCCCACACTGCGCCAGGAAATGGTGTTCTCCCCTGCTGGAATTTCGGGATGTTGCAAAATGCGTTTGCTCATGATCGTTCGATGAATCAGGTGAAAAAATTAATGGTGGCAGGTGGCGCAGCTTTCCTTGGGCTGCAGTTTGAAAGTTTCCTTAAGTTGCTTGCCGAATTCTTTGGGCTCAGTGATGCGCTCGCCTTTGTCGTTGAGCACCACATTGTCCTTCAGATACTGGGCGGCATCATATTTCAGATTGAAAACTTCCTCCAGCGGACGAACCTCGTTCTCGGGAGCGCGATGGCATTCTAAGCAGAAGCCCATCGAGTGATTTTTTGCGTGGAAAACAACGTCCATTTGGTCCACTTGACCGTGGCAACTTACGCACGAAACACCGCGGTTCACGTGAGCGGAGTGGCTGAATTTAACGTAGTCAGGTGCTTTGTGAACTTTCACCCACTGGATCGGCTTGCCGTCATAAAGCGGGTGTGTTTTGTCCATCGCACGATGCAATGGATCAAGCTTGGGGCTCTGGCGTTGCACGTGTTGGTGGCAGTTCCAGCAAGTGTTGGCAGAAGGAAGATTCGAGTGATCCGAGTTGTCCACAAACGAGTGGCAATAGCGGCAATCGAGACCGAGTTGATCCACGTGAATCTTGTGAGAAAAAGGAATGGGCTGCGAGGGCTGATAGCCGACAACAGTCGATTTGGGAGTAGCGTATACCGTGAAGGCAGCGACTACGCCAACGGCGACGGAACCGGCACAGATTGCGATTTTCAGCGGTAACAGATTGGTCCAGCGAGGAAAAATATTGGCCATAGCGTGTTGCGGTGCGCGAACCGTGTACGCTTGTGAAAAATTTCACAAGCAAAATCTTGTTGCGAGATCAGATTTTTGTGCGGAGCGGAATTTTCCTCGGAATGAGTGGGGAATTTCCGATCATTGAGCAAGCGTTACAAAATTTCGAGCAATCGAACTGAAGAGAAAAAATTCCACTTGGCATGGGACGCCATGGAAGATTCTCGCGCAGAGACACAAAAACGCAGAGGTTTGAAATTTTTGGAACGAGCTTCTTAGATCATGATTACCCCTCGATAAAGAATTTGCAGAATGCAAAAGTGTTTCCGAGGCAAAATTACGCCCCAGCTTTGATCGTGCTTCATCGGTGATGTAAGCCTATTTTTTCAGAATTTACCGAATGAAAAATCAGTATTTTCTTTGCTATGAGTTCACTGAGTGGTGAAAAGCCCCCAAGAATTGCATGAAGCTCCGTTGCAACCTCCCCGCGGATCGTGGAAAACCCATAATCCAAGTCCGCGGGGAGGTGTTCCCTTTAGGGGAAATCATCGGTAATTTACGCTCTCTAGTTGACCTCAGAGCGGAAACAGCAGAAACTTCGTTCAGCGTTTCATATCTTATAACGCCGCAAAATGAAAAAATCTGACAAAAAAAAACGAAAAAAATCCAATTTTTCACGAAAATACCCAAACAGTATGGAAAAATCATACAGTCAGCAGAAAAGTCGGCATATTTGAACATGTTGTGGCGTTGCTAGATGATCATGGCCGATGAATCTCATATCACAGACGAAAGTTTTGTGCGCCTGCTTTCCACCTACGAGCCGGTCATCCGCTCGTTTCTGCGCACGCTACTGCCCTCGTTTGAAGACGTCGATCAAGTCATGCCCGAGGTTGCTTTGGTCGCATGGCGGAAATTTGACCAACTGCACGACCACGATGCCTTTCCCCGCTGGGCCTGTGTGATCGCACGATACGAGGTAATGACTTACCGCCGGAATAAAGCCCGTGACCGCATCGTGCTCGATCCTGATGTCGTCGCCAAGCTCGCCGATGAAGCGGCTGATGATCTCACCCTCCATTCGCAACAAATGAACGCATTGGAGCATTGCCTGAAAAAACTCCCTGAAGATCGGCGCGAGCTCATTCTCGCTTGTTACACACCGAAGAAAAGCATGCGAGACATTGCTCTCGAAGCCAATCGCAGCGAAAACAGCCTTTACCAACTCTTGCGCCGCATCCGTCTGGAATTGCAGGACTGCATTGAGAAAACAATTAGCAAAGAATCAACTCTATGAAGCAAGAAGACAAACAACGCCTCCTTGATTACCTTGATGGCAAACTCGATGCCGATGCTCCCGTGGCGGAGATCGATGCCCTAAACGAGCTCTTGCGCCACAGACCCCAAGCGCGAGAATTTCTGCGAACTCACGCCAACATCGACACCCAGCTCCGCGAAATCGCAATCTCACGCAGCACTGAAAAAGTCACCGCACGCCAAACCCCTACCTGGTTTTTCCCCGCCATCACCTCCCTCGCCGCCTGCGTCTCTTTGTGGTTGGTGCTGCAACTTGGCAAAAAAGACGATGCCATCTCCCCTACCCTATCCCTACAAGCCATCGACGGACCAATTTCGACGCTCATGGAAACCGCGTCACCCGTGGCAGTGCTCAAAAGCGCAACCGACGTTCAGTGGAGCGATCCACTTGAAATCCACCCCACTGGTTCCACACTCACCGCTGGCTGGATCCGCATTGCTCAAGGCACACTGCAAATCGAATTCCTCAGCGGCGCTCGACTTCTCGTCAATGGCCCTGCCGAACTCCGACTCGATTCGGATAACTCTGCCTATTTAGCAACCGGTAAAGCCAGCGCTTACGTGCCAGAACCCGCCCACGGCTTCGTGTTAGATTCCCCTGGTCTCAATGTCAAAGATCTCGGTACCTCCTTCGGGCTCGAAGTTTCTGCCGACAAGGGGCCTGAGGTGCATTGCTTCGATGGCTCCGTCGAGCTATCCACCAATCAGAATCAGTCCAAACCATTGCTTTTGCCTGCATCCAAAGCGCTACAACTCAATGGCAACACCTTGCAAGAAGTCCCCGTGCGCCCTGCCGATTTTCCCAACGGTAAGGAACTCTCCGAACGCGCGAGCATTGACTTGAAGCGCCGTCTCGAGGATTGGAAAAACGTCAATGACTCACTCGCTCGTGATCCTAACACTCTAGTGCTCTACACCTTTGACGATGCCGATGAGTGGAGCCGCAGCGTGCGCAATGAATCACTCGCGACAAGTGGAAAATTCGATGCCTCCATCGTCGGAGCCGGTTGGACGGGTGGCCGTTGGAAAGGCAAGAGCGGTTTAGAATTCCGCAGCCGTGGTGATCGCCTTCGTTTTACCATCCCCGGTGAGCACCAACAAATTTCCATGAGTGCTTGGATTCGCGTCGATAGCTTGCCTAACGACTACAACTCGCTGATGCTCCCCACTCACTACCAAACGGGCAGTCTGCACTGGAACATCGAGCGCGGTGGAGAGATGCGCCTCACACAATTGTGCGATACCACCGACCCCGTAAATCCCGACAACTGGAACGGCCCCGTCAGTGGAAAAGGCTTCAACGGACTCGACTTCGGCCGCTGGCTCTACATCGTCACCACCTACAACTGCGCTACAGGTGAGGTCATTCACTATCGCGATGGAATCAATGTCGGCAGCGGCACATTTGCCAAAAGCATGCCGATTGCCTTTGGCGAAATGGAATTTGGCAATTGGGGGGCCGATGGCAAAAGCCAGGACAATCAATGGATTCTCGGGCAATTCAGCAACCAGCGCGTTCGCAATTTCGTGGGCCGCCTTGATCACCTCGCGATCTTCTCGCGCGTCCTAAGTGCCGAAGAAATTTCCCACATGTATCAAATCGGCAGCCCCTGAGACCTCGCGCATGAAAGATCCTCATTTGGAATAAATGCGCAAAAAAAACGTCAGGTTCCGCCATCAGCGGCAGTGAGTTTTTGAAACAGGATCGCCTCCCCGACTTCTGATTCGATTCTAAAACTCAGTTTCCAACCCAAAAACCCGCTTATCTCAGGTGACTCACACTCATCTGCCTCCGTTGTTTTTCGAACAGAAATTGAGTTTCCTTGGCAACATTCGATTTCAATACTTATGAAAAACAACACCAGAAACTTGATACTCAGCAGCGTACTCGCCGCTCTTTCCGCCACAATCACCCAAGCCGCCACCTATCAGTGGAAAGGTAATACCAGCACGGATTGGACCGTCAGCAGCAACTGGATCACTGGATTAGGGCTCACCGCGGGTCCTGCACCTACCAACGGCACATACAATCACCGAGTCAACGTAAACAATGGCGCGGCGAACGAAGTGCGCTATACCGCAGCACAGGGGAATACAATTTACGAACCGCCCAACAATAGTCGCGGACTTGTCATTGGCAGCGGCACTTCTGGTGGAGGCACACTGCGCATCACAGGTGGAAAATTTTCGACACTCGGCCCCTTTGGCGAAGATGTAATCGGTAATAGTGGCAACACCGCAGCCTTGATCCTCGATGGTGGCGACTACGAAACCAGTCGCCCCGTAGCCATGGGCCTAGGCAGCGGTGCGAACTCGACTTTCACCATCGGCAACGGTAGCACAGGCACCCTGACGACGCTCAATTTCAATGCGACAACCAGCACGGTCAACATCAATAATGGTTTTCTCTTGCTCAATAGCTTCACTCGCTCAAACACCCTAGGAATTGCCAGCACCATCAACATTGATGGCGGCACACTCAAGGCGCGCCAAACTAACGCCGCTTTCCTCGCCGACCTCGCTACCACGAATGTTTTTATTAAGAGCAATGGTGCGATCATCGACTCAAACAGCTTCAACATCACCATCGGCGAACCATTGCTGACCGATGTCGCATCCACGGGTGGTGGTCTCACCAAAAATGGAGCAGGCACACTGACCCTTACAGGCGCGAACACCTACACTGGTGAAACCAAAGTGAATGCCGGAAAACTGATCCTTCCAGCCACCACCACATCACTCGCCAAAACAACTATTGAATCGGGTGCTTCACTCACAGTGAGCGCCAATGCTACAGGCATCACCACCCCCGAGTTAATCAGCAACGGTGGAACACTCGATCTCAACCTCGGCATATTCAATCCAAGCAACCCCGCGGTCATCAACGCAACTACTCTCACCGCCAGCAGCAATACGGTAATCAATATCAGCGGATCGAGCATTCCCGTTGGTACATTCACCATCATCGATTACGGAACGACCAGTGGCACATTTACTCTTGGCTCCTTGCCCTCCAACATGGCCGCCACACTGAATGATACGGGTTCTGTCCTGCAGTTAATCGTCACCTCCCCTTCCGCCAACTCCTACATTTGGTCGGGAGGAACTGGCTCATGGGATACTGCCACCAACAACTGGAACACCAACAGCGCCGCATACTCCGAGCCCGCTCTCGTGACCTTCCCCACCGCAGGAGCAGGCGTAGTCACCATCACAGCCGATCGCGCTCCGCTCAGTATGTCGATCGACTCCACGGCCAACTATTTCTTCGATGGACCTGGTCTTATCACGGGAGCCACAGGCATCACCAAAGCCGGCTCAAGCCTAGCTTACTTCACCGCAGCGAACAGCTACACGGGCAATGTCTCCGTGCAAGCAGGTGCCATCGTCAAAGAACTTGCAGATACCACCACTGGTAACATCACCATAGCAAACGGCGCCGCCTTTGCTCTTGGCGAAGGCGTGACCGACGGTGCTGGCCAAACAATCAACATCGCAGGCCCCGGTCTCCTTGCCGTCAATGGTCAATACGCCGCCGTGCAACGTGGAGCAATCACCGCATTGACTGGCGACAACACCTGGGCAGGCAACGTCGTTTTTGACGCCACCGCCAACACCCGCATCGGTGTCCAAGACAGCGCTAACCTTACCATCAGTGGCAACATCACCGAAAGCGTCGCAGGCTCAACATTGGCCTTTCGCCATGGCAATGTCGCTGGAGGAAACATCACCTTATCCGGAACAGGCAACAACTGGACTGGAGCCACCCAAATTTATGGTGGCGGTGGGGCATTCATTCTAGGTGCCAACAATACGCTACCTACTGCTACATTACTGCAAGTCGGCACCAGCAGCATTACTGGTGCATCTACACTTGACCTCAACGGCTTCCAACAAACAGCCGCAGGTCTCACTCGCGTCAATGAAGATGCCGTCAACGGATCGATCATCACCAACAACGGCACGATTGATTCCACATTAACCCTCAATCCAATCATCAATCGCAGTTACAGCGGTATCATCAAAGATGGCATCACTAACAAAATCAACCTCACCATTGGCGGTCCTCTCGTTCAGCAACTAACGGGAATCAACACCTACACCGGCACGACGAACATCACCGATGGAACATTGCGTCTCGCTGGTGCAGGCGAAATCAACGCGACTAGTGGAATCACCGTCAATGGTGCCACGGCCGCATTTGTCTCCAACAGCAGCGCGATTGTCGTGCCTAACGTAACCCTCACAGCAGGAAGCATCGATGGCACCGGCACCATGACCAATGTCACTGTTGCCGATAGCGCCACCAATGTCGTCAATCACGGCAGCGGCACCACCGATGACCTCGGCTTTGATAGCCTCACCTTCCAAGGCGATGCCAAAATCAACATTCGCACGGACAATCTCAACTCACTCTCCGTCACCAATGCTCTCACCACCAATGGTGCAAATGGCTCGGTGGTATTCGACATTTTGCAAGCACCCACGCTCAAAGTCGGCGATGAAATACCGCTCATCAACTACGGCAGCTTTTCCGGCAATATTACGGATTTCTCCGCAGGCACAGTTGCAGGTCTGAGCGGTCGCCAAGTGGCTACCATCATCGATACCGGCTCTGCCATCACTCTCAAAATCGGCGGTCAAGACGTTCGCTGGACTGGCGCACAAAGCGGCGTCTGGAGCACAAGCCCCGTAGCGGGTAGTTTCAACTGGAAACAAGTTCCTGCAAATACGGGAACGGAGTTTATCACCAATGACGTCGTCACCTTCGGCGATGATGCGACTGGCACATCCGACCTCCTGATCAACGACAACACCGTCACCCCCACATCGGTGATTTTTGATAACAGCACGCTCGATTACACCCTCAGCGGCACCGATGGCATCGCCACTGGCAGCCTAACCAAACTTGGTACAGGTAAACTCACTATTTCCAATGCCAACCTCTATGATGGAGTTACCAACCTGATGGATGGCGTCTCCCTCATCCAAAACAACAGCGCTCTGGGCTCGACCGTAGGAAATACCATTGTCGCCACAAATGCAGCCCTCCAACTCAGCGGCGGCCTAGCCATAGCCGAGAACCTTGTGCTGAACGGCGGCGGAGAAAACAACGATGGAGCACTGCGCAGCCTTGCAGGAAACAACACACTCACCGGCACCGTAGCTCTTGGCAGCTCCGGCACGATCATTGCCGCAGACAGTGGCAGCCTGCTCATCGATTCCGCGGCAGGCATCACCGGCACGGGATTCGGACTCAGCGTCATCGGCAATGGCAACACCACCGTGACCGCAGGCATCAAGACCGGAGCTGCCAACCTCACCAAAGCAGGCAATGGAGCCCTCACCCTCAATGGCCCCAGCACCTACACAGGAGCGACCACTGTCAACGGCGGTAGCGTTCTGTTCAACAATACGACCTTCGTCTCCTCCTCATTCCTAATCGAGAGCGGTACCGTCGTCGAGATTAAAAATGCCGATACCTACGCAGCTACCGCCACCACATTTAGCGGAGCGGGAACCCTGCGTAAATCAGGACTCGGTAACTTGGTCTGGCAAACACCAGTCGTCAATTTTGCCCTATCCTCCGGCGCACTTATCGAGGTGCAAGAGGGCACGCTCACAGGTAGTAGCAACGCCAACGACATTTGGACGAGCAATCTCTCCGATCTTCACGTCGCTTCGGGAGCATTGTTCAATGGCGTAGAGGCTAATGTCATCGTCGATGTCATCAGCGGCAGCGGCACCATTTCAACGGGTTATAACATAGCCAGTTATATCAACGGTGCAGGCTTCACCATCGGTGCGGATAACGGCAGCGGTAGCTTCGATGGTATCATCATCAATGGCAGCTTCCCTGGAAAAATCTTTAAAACCGGTAGCGGCACCCAAAAGCTCAATGGCGCAAACACCTACACTGGCACCACCACCATCAATGGCGGCACCCTTGTGATCAACGGCCTGCAAAATACAGCCAATGGCGCAGTAAGCATTGCATCAGGCGCCACCCTAGCTGGTAATGGAACCCTTGGCGGAGCAGTCACCAATAGCGGCACCATTGCCCCAGGTGATGCGGGCATCGGCACTCTCACCGTTGCCGCATCTACCTCTAACGCCGGTGCACAGTGGGCCATCCAATACAATGCTACCACCGCTGATAAACTCACGGCAAATGGCAACCTCAACCTTACCAACACCGTATTGAATCTTACTGAGCTGTCCGCTCCTACGGCATCCTCCTACGTGATTGCCGATTGCACAGGCACGCTCAGCGGAACTTTTGCCAATGAGCCCACCCTACCCTCGGGCTACAAGCTGGTGATCGATACCATCGCTAAGCAAGTGCGGATCGAAATGGAATCCGCTTATGCCACATGGGCCAGTGCCAAAGGGCTCACCGCATCCAATAATGCCGCCACCGCCGATCCCGATGGTGATGGTCACAACAACCTCGCCGAATTCGCCTTCGATGGTCATCCACTCCAAGCAGGCAACGGCGTGAAATCCCACGTTTTCACTGTCGATACCGATGCCGATGTTGATGCCGAAAATGAACTCGTTCTCACCATCGCCGTGCGCAAAGACGCCCCCATCTTTGCCGGATCACCGCTAACCAGCAGTGTCGATGGAATCGTCTACACCATCGAGGGTAGTATCGATCTCAGCGACTTCAGCACCAGCGTGAGCGCAGTCCCCACCCCGATCATCACCAACCTACCCGCCACCAGCAGCTCCGACTACGTCTATCGCAGCTTCAGCCTCAGTGGTTCCAACGCCCTCAC
>JBIIAI010000283.1:0-3112 GCA_044239965.1 Akkermansiaceae bacterium | reverse complement strand
TCGAAGTCTCCCGAAACGATTCGCCGATTTTCCGATGAAGACGTGCGTTATTTGCTCACGAAAAACGTGAAAGCCATCGTCGTGGCTTGCAATACAGCCACCGCACACGCCTTACCCGCGTTGCAACAGCAATACCGCATCCCTGTGCTCGGCGTGATCGAGGCTGGTGTCGAAGCCGTGCTCGCTGATCCACAAGCGGAGCGCATCGGCATCATCGCCACCCGCGGCACAATCGCCTCTCACGCCTACCAACACGCCTTGGCTTTGCGCCGAACCGGCATGATGATCGTCGAGCAACCAACGCCATTGCTCGTGCCCTTGATTGAGGAAAATTGGCTCGACCACCAAGCCACTCGTTCGATCCTCGAAACCTACCTTCAGCCGATGCTTGAAAAAGGCATCGACACTCTGCTCCTCGCTTGCACCCACTACCCGCTTCTCGTTCCCATTCTCAAGGAAATGGTCGGTGATCGTGTGCGCATCGTTGACTCTGCCACCACCTGCGCTCTGCATTTGCAATCCGAGTTGACACGCCTTGATATGTTGGCCGACAGCTCACTGACGGGCAGCCTCGAAATCGGGCTGACCGACCTTTCCGAACAATTTGAAATTCTCGCCAAACGCTTTCTTCACAAAACTCCGCCACGCATCAAGCGGGTCGAGCTGTAGTGGGAAGACATCAGACTTTCAGACATAAGACGTAAGACTTGGCAGGAAGGCTTGATGGGAATCTCAAAAAATTCACTTCCCTCGCAACAGCGGATGCCCTGCTTTCGCCATCGTGATATGCGGCGGCTTCAGATATACGGGTTGCACCACTTGAGAAGCAACGCGTGCTTTTTCCTCAACGGTCAAATTGTCCCAGGCCTGCCAAAGCAACTCAGCCGTAGGTTGCTCGCGCAGGATTTCCCGGCCCAGTTGCTCTTCAGGAATTTCATCCAGCGAAAATGTCGTCACTCCATCAGCTATGAGCGCCTTCAGCTCCTCTTTGCTGCCCATCTGCGGCTCAGTGAAGCATTTTCCTTCCTCGATCTCGCACCACCACCAATCGCCACGTCGCGCATCACCAATGGCTCGGCATTTTGGTAACGAACGCGCCATGGGCGTCGCCAGAATCGATGGCAAACCGACAAGTAAACAGCCATGAGCAATCGCCAAGCCCTGCGCCACCGCGATTCCCACTCTCGTGCCACTGTAGCTGCCAGGCCCCGTGCCGACGACAATGCAGCCGATGTCCCCTGGCGAAATCGAGCCCGAAATTTCCTCCCACGGGCCAAAGATCGCACAATTGTGACTACGATCACTTGTAAATTCAGCCCCTCTCCACGCTCCATCAAAAACGCCCACGCTGCCAAGCGGCGTAGAGGTCTCGATCAGTGCTGTCATTTTCTCGTTCATCCGCGCCGAGTGTGACAGATTGTTGCAAAGATGGCAAACTTCTAGCTTTTTCCTTTTTTGCACTTTTCTCCCTTGCTTAGTGCCATAACAAACGCTTTCTTTTCTCCCGTAAACTTTTTCACGCAAAAATTTCCCATACCACTCTCATGACCACTTACGCAAAAGGCCTAGAAGGCGTCATCGCCAATGAATCCGCACTCTCCAACGTCGAAGGCGCAGAGGGTCGCTTGAGTTATCTCGGCTATAGCATCGATGAATTGGTCGAACACTGCACCTTTGAAGAAGTCACTCACCTTTTGCATCACGGTCATCTGCCAAACCAGACGGAACTCAACGCCTTGGAGCAAGAGCTGCGCACGCAACGCGAACTGCCGCAAGGCGTGCTCGATTTCCTCAAATCCGCACCCAAGGATGCTAACCCCATGGATGTTCTCCGCACCGGCGTTTCCATGCTCGGCCTCTACGACAAACGCGCCAAAGTCGGTGAACCCGACATGGCTGCCAATGCTCTCATCGCCATTTCTTTGGTGGCCAAGACTCCTGTCATCGTCGCAGCTTTCCACCGCTTCCGCCAAGGCCTCGAACTTCCTCCCGTCCGCACCGATCTCTCCGAGGCGGCTCATTTCCTCTACCTCATCAATGGCGAAGCACCATCGGAGCGCGCCACGAAAATTCTCGACGTCGCCTACACCTTGCACGCCGATCACGGCATGAATGCCTCGACCTTCTCCGCTCGCGTGACCGTAGCGACTCTCTCCGATTTCTATTCCGCGATGACCTCCGCCATCGGCACGCTCAAAGGTCCTCTTCACGGCGGTGCTAACGAGGGTGTGATCCACATGCTCGAAAAAATCGGCAGCCTTGATCAGGTCGATGCCTTTGTTGAAGGAAAATTGGAGCGCAAGGAAAAGATCATGGGCATCGGTCACCGCGTTTACAAAGTGCTCGATCCACGCGCTCCGCATCTCCGCAAGCTCGCCATCGAACTCACCGAAGAACTCGGCGAGCCCAAGTGGATCCAAATGTCCGAGCGCATCGCTCAAATCATGCGCGAGCGCAAAGGCCTCAACGCCAACGTCGATTTCTACTCGGCCACGGTTTATCACTCGCTCAACATCCCGACCGATCTGTTCACCCCGATCTTCGCCATCGCCCGCATGTCAGGCTGGACCGCACAAGTGCTCGAACAGCTTCGCGACAATCGCCTCTATCGTCCACTGACCCTCTACACCGGTCCAACCGAGCTGAGCAAGGTCACCCCGATAGAGCAACGCTGATCACCGCCCCACTGTCATTTTCAGCAAGTCTTCTTGCACCTGAGTGACGTGAATGCGCGCCACATCTCCTGGTGGCAATTCTGTTTCCGTTCCTTGCAAGACGGCAAATGATATGAAGCGAGGACATGACTATCAATCTCGCTCAGAAGTATTATAGTAAACATACTAACAACCGATCTAAAAGAATCGCGTTGTTACAATATTTGACGTCCGTTCCATTTTGTAAATTTACATAACGCGTCAAAATTTCCCGCTTGTCACGATCGCTCTCAAGTGATTCATTAGGTGCACATGAAAATAATCGTCACTCTACTATTGCTCACTGTTAGCGCGTTTGGACAACTCACTGGAGAGGCGCGAATCTTAAAAGAAAAGCGAGACGCGAAGGTCGCAGAGATCGACAAAATCTATCGAGCCGAGCTGGAAAAATTGAAGCT
>JBIIAI010000282.1:0-3114 GCA_044239965.1 Akkermansiaceae bacterium | reverse complement strand
CGAGAGCGTTCACGTGTTCCATGAGCGAGGTGGCCACACCTTTGTTGCGGTAATCCGGATGCACGACGAGATTGTCCACTTCCATGTAATCGCCGCACCAAAGTTTCGTGCCGTGCCAAATGCCGGTGAGCCCTACGAGCTGACCATTGATGAAGGCTCCTAACACACGATAGTTGTTGTGCTCGCGCATGATTTTCTCATAACGTGCGCGCAAGGTGCCCGCGGGGACGTTCGGATTGAGATAGGATAGCAGCGCGATGGTGTCATCCAGTTGCGCCTCGGTGAGCCAGTGCAATTTCATCAAGAGAGGTGTGGGTGCTGCCGAGTAGCATACGCGGGGCGCTCGCTGACATCGAGATTTTTTTTCTGACGCTCCCATTCCTGATTAACCCAGATCTGGCGAATGTAGTCGGCAGAAACGTTACGCAGCGCGAGCAGACCATCGCGCTCGGCGCGGGAGAGAAAGACTTGAAGGATGGCGCAGGACATTTCGCCGAGATCGGCGAGGTCGCGATTGCGGTGGTGGCGGCAATCGAGATCACACTGCGCAAAGGCCTCCATGCCACAGAGCTGGAGGGTATCGATCAAGTGAGTGGTCTCCACCGCATAGCCACAGGGAAAGGACAATCGTTCTAGCAGCGAACGACGCACCGCATACTCGCCGGCCAGAGGCTGGATGAACTCGCAGAGTTGCGGGTAAAACAGCGAGAACAGCGGACGCATCAGAATTTCAGAAACCCGACCGCCACCTTGTTGCGCGGGGCCATCGGTCGAGAGTAGAGGCCGACGGTAAAACGCCTTCACATACTGCGTGTGCGGATGCTCGGCATCCAACAAGGGGCCTACCAATCCCGTAACAAATCCTGAATGAAAGTCGAGGATGTCGCCATCGATGAAGCAAAAAATGCTGCCCTGCGCCACGAACTGGGATTTCCACAAATTTTCACCTTTGCCGGGATGATTCCCCCACTCTGGCGCGATGTCGGCTGCGGAAAATACACGAGCTCCAGCTGCGCGAGCAATCTCACAGGTGCGATCCTGCGATCCGGAATCGATCACCAAAATTTCATCCACCAAGCCGACCTGATTCATCAACTCGCGGCGGATGGTCGCAACGATGTCCCCCACTGTTGCTTCCTCATTGAGAGTCGGGATGACAACACTGATCGTCTCGCCCATGGCTTGTTTGCGAGCGAGCAAGGCCGAGAGATCGGAAAATTGTTGATGATGGTAATGCTTCAAGATCCTTGATTTTTCCGCTGAAATTCCACCACCATCTCGCGCGATACCGCATAGACGGCCGCGCAGCGTGGGCACTGGACATTGATCACTTCCAGCTCGCCGAAAAGATCATCGAGTCGATCGTGCCACGAAGACAGCAAGGGCATAATTTTCAGCAAATTGCAGCCGCAATGGAATCGCACACGCCGCACTTCTAACAGCTTAGTTTCCTCATCGCGCTCCATGTTTTTCACCGCCTCTACATCGAGCGCGGCGAGCCAATCGAGATCGCAATCGGGCTGTGCCACAACGATCGCATAATCGTCATCGCCCATGTGAAAGGCGCGGCCGAGGCGTTGTTCGGATTGATGATAGAACTCCTCGAACCATTCGAGTGGATTGCGCGTGGGCATTTCCATCGATGAAACGCGCGGAGCTTTGCCATTCGGGGTGGTTGTTTGGGAGTAAAAATAATTGCGATCCGGCTCGCGCACATCCTCAGTGAATAATCGACCAATGATTGACTCTTGAGTGCAGCCACCAGCGGCAAAAAGATTCACGCGCGGTGCACGGAGATTGACCGTCCAGCCCGTGGTTTCGGCCCAAGGCCGCGTCGTGAGGTAGAGACTGAGCATCACCAAGTGCTCCTTGAGCATGAGATCGAGCTCTGGATTGTGGCGGATTTTTTGCTCCATCAAATGGATGTAGTAGTCCGTAAACAAACCCGTAAAGGAAGCCCGCACCCACAGGGCATTGCGGTGTCGCACAAACACCGACTCCAAGCGTGTGAAATCTTCTTCGATCATTTCTTCATCCATAGTCACTGCCCGATCATGCACCCGAAACAGAGGAAATTCCAAGTGCGAAATCAAAGGAAATGAAATGGAGAAAAGACACGGTGAAGATTTGCGGAAACTCGGAGATCTGACTCGGCATCATGCAGATCTGTAATGGAATAGACTCACACGAAGGCACGAAGGTTTGGATTTTTGTTAGCAAGTGGTATTAAGAATAGCAATTGGGTGAACGCGCATATTCGTTAGATGAAGATGTGAGGCTTTTCTCAAAAACTTTATCTTCCCGCCCGCACACTCACGGTGTTGGTGGGATTTTTTTGCCAATCAATCGATGAGGTTGGGCATGTAGAATGATTCCGCAGATGATCAGGCACAATCCCACGATGGCAACACCATCGGGCATGACGATACCGAGCAACCAAGCCTCTAACAACAAAGTAAATAAAATCTCCAAGGCTTGCGTCGCCTCTACAGCTGCCAATGCAGGTCCGTGGTGATTGACGCGATCCGTTGCGGCATAGAACAAAGGAGTCGCGCACAAACCCGTGAGCGCCACGATGCCTAGCGTGCTCCATTGCCCCGCCGCAGGCATGCCCGCTTGCAAACCACCCCATAAGCAAAGAACGAGGAGGAGAGGAATGCTACCCGCGATCATCAAACAAAGTCGCACCACGGCATCGACCTTTTCGCCTGAACTCACACAACGATCCATGCTTTTGCGATTGCCAATCGGATGCGCGGTGGCGCTGATCAGCACCAAGATGATCCCTGCGACGACGTCATTGATGTTGCCTTTGCGAAATTCGCCCGCTTGCAGCAAGACCACGCCAACCACGATCACACTGCTAAAAATCAAGGCCTGACGTGGAATGCGTTTGCGTTCATCGCGATACAGCCACGGCGAAAGCAGAATGCCAATGACGATCGCGATCGGCCACGTGGCAGCGACAACATACGCAGGCGAAAGAGCGCAGGCCGCAGTGAGTGTTGCATAAAAAACGCCGCAACCCAGTCCGCCCCACAATATCCAAGCGCCGGGTGACTGCTTCCACAATCGGCAAAACTGCGACCATTTTCCCGTGACTCGCAAGTAAAC
>JBIIAI010000329.1:0-3114 GCA_044239965.1 Akkermansiaceae bacterium | reverse complement strand
GCGAAGAGTCTTACGACTTCCGCCAATCTCGGCATCAACCATAGCTTGTTGCTCTGGCGTGCGCTTTGCTTTGTCGACCTCTTTTGCTTCGGCAATTTTCTTACCATCCAATGCTACAACTTCATCAAAACCTAGCCACTTACTCGTTTTTTCAGCTTTATTAGCTTCCAGAACTGCGTTTTGACCATTTTCAACTAGATGCTCGGATGTGAAACGATCTTTTCCATATCCAAGACCAGGACCACCAAGTTGCCCCACGGACAACATACCAATGCCACCCATGATGGACATCGCTACAGCACCAGTACGAGGAAAGCGGTCACCTACTACTGCAAGCATTGTTGGCCAGAAGAAAGTCTTACCAATGCTGTAAATGAACATTGCTCCAAAGGCAGCAGTAACACCTGTTGCACCAGCAGCAAGATAAAGTCCAGCAATCGCGAAAAGCGAGCAAACAAACAAGATCGCAACAGGTGAAAGCTTCAATCTGCTTTCAATCCAATGTGAGCAGAAACGCAAAGCGAACATCATCGCACTAGCGAAGATAAACAAAATTTTGCCAAGACTAGGAGTGAGAATCGTTCCGTTGATGTTTTCAATCCATGAATCGGTGCCCAATTCCAAAGAACCAAGAATTCCGTGAGCAATAAACAGCACAAAAAGTAACCAATGACCAATCGCAAATTGCGTAATCACGGCAACCCACAACACAAAACCTGCGCCGACTGCCATGGAAATATAATTCCAAGCTGAGCTAACGAAGAAATCCGAACCCGTCAAACCAGCAAGGATGTTTCCACCCAAAGCATCACGCGTGAACAAATAGAGCAAGAATCCAGCAACGCTGGAACCGAGGATACCCACGTCTTTCATCATTTCACCAAGCGAGAAACCTTTGCTTGATGCTTCAGATTTAGGGAAACTTTGGCCAAAGAACATGAAACCATAAATCACTGTTGGAATCAAATATAGACCAAGTTGCGCTTTCCAACTCCAAGCGTTGCCAACAACGAGTGTGATGAGAGCACCAAGAATCATACCTGCTGGCCAACTAGCGTGCAGAATATTCAAATAGTGAGTGCGGTTATTAGGAAACAAAGTTGCTACGAGAGGATTCGCAACAGCTTCCAATGTTCCATTCGCAAGTGCAAAAATGAAAGTGCCCGAAAACAGCAGCAAAAATGCTGTCTGCTGGCCCATTGCAGCCGATGGCATAAGAGTAATTACAGCAGAGAGCACATGGAGCAAAAATGCGGTAATGACCAATTTTCCGTATCCAATTTTGTCAACGATGATACCACCAATGATAATGCCAAAGCAGAAACCAGAAAATCCAGCTCCTCCGATGAGACCGTTTTGCAAATTCGTAAAGCCAAACTCAGCAGCCCATGCTGCGTTGATGCCATTACGAATCGCGAAACCGACTCCTGCGGCGAGAATCGCCATAAATCCCGCCCAAAGCAATCGCTTCGCATTGGGCGCCGTCGTTATAGTTGATGAGTTACTCATGTATGTATTGTGTTTTTAGCGTGGGGGAAGTGCTACCTTTAGAGATTGCGAATCGGCATGACAAGGATTGATTGCGTCACGGTGCATTTTTTTCCCAAAAAACGCTTTATTTCACAAACCCTAACCATCTGGACTCCGAAAAAAACTAAGAGTTTCAAGGTCTTCGTGAGCTTGTGAAATTTTTCACAAATAAAACTTGTCAGTTCCGAGAAAAATCGTCTAAACATCCGCGCCCAATTTCCATTTTTCCCGATGCGTAAATTTTTCCTACCTTTTGCTGCCTTATTCCTTAGTGCTACTCCCAGCTTTGCAGCTGGAGCTGGACATGATCATTTGCCGGTGCATGCCGAGGAATTGTTTCGCTTAGGTCCAGTAGCAATCTCAAACTCAATGCTGATGGTTTGGATTGTTGCTGCAGTAATCATTCTGGTTGCGCAGCTTGCGACTCGCAAAATTTCACTCATTCCTACTGGGCTACAAAATTTCGTCGAATGGCTCGTCGAAAGCCTCTACAACTTCCTTGAAGGAATTCTCGGCAAACACCTCGTGAAAAAAACCTTCTGGTTCTTTGGAACCATTTTCATTCTGATCCTCTTCACCAACTGGTTCGGCCTTATTCCCGGAGTTGGCACCGTCGGCCAATACAATCCCGCTGGTTTCGGTGGTGACTCGCACGACACCTTCCGCCCTTTCCTGCGCGGTGGCAATGCTGATCTTAACATGACCCTTGCGATGTCAATCTCGTTTGCGATCCTCTGGTTCTACTGGGCGATCTCCGAAAATGGTCTCGTAGGTTTTTTCAAACACATCTTCGCACCAAAAGGCAAATTCTCCGGCATCATGGCTGTGATGATGCTAGTAGTCTTCTCCTTTGTTGGCTTGCTCGAATTGGTATCTATCATCTTCCGGCCTGTAGCACTTTCCTTCCGTCTTTTCGGTAACATCTTTGCTGGTGAGACCACCCTGGAAACCATGACGGCCATCACCGGCAAATGGTATACAGCTTGGCTGCCTCCGATTCCTTTCTACTTCATGGAGCTTCTCGTAGGCCTCATTCAAGCACTCGTTTTCATGCTTCTCACCGCCGTCTTCCTCAAGCTCATCTGTGAGCACAGTGACGAAGATGGTCACGCGCATCATTGATCCTTTTTCCCGTTTTGACCATGGACTAAACTGTGGGAAGCGGAAAACCAACAACAAACTAATACATTACAACTATGTCCACACTTCCTATTCTTGCTGAAATTTCTGGTAATCTCCACGTCGCTCTCGCAGCTGTCGGCGCTGCTGTTGGCATCGGCCTTCTTGGTTCGAAAGCCGCTGAAGCAACTGGCCGTAACCCAGGTGCAGCTGGTAACATCCTTACCCTGTCCATCATTTTGGCCGCTCTTATCGAAGGTATCGTCTTCTTCGCTATCTTCCTTGCTAAGTAATTAAGCCTTCTGGCGGGCAGCACTCCCAGTGCTGCCCGCCAACTCTCCCAATCAGGTTCGAACAACTTAACCTACTAAACCTACAGCTTTTAAAGCTAAAAATTTACTCCCCATCGTCTTTCTAGCCCATACTTGTTCCACGAACATTCTACGCTTTCTTTGTCTCTCCTGA
>JBIIAI010000281.1:0-3116 GCA_044239965.1 Akkermansiaceae bacterium | reverse complement strand
CTCATCATCGGCTCGGACTCACTCCGCGGTGACCGCCTCGGCTTTACCGGCTATCGTCCCCAACGCACCGATGGCATCGCAGCCGCTGGCGTGTCGCCCACCATCGATGCCCTCGCCGCAAGCTCACAAGTTTTCACTCATTGCTTCACACCCATCGCCTCCACGCTTGAGTCAAATACGAGCATGCACAGCTCACAATACCCCCACACTCACGGCTTCCGCCACATGTATCCGGGAAAAGCACAAGTCGAAACTACTACGAAGATCGTAGAACCGATGGCCGCTATTTTGCAGAAGCAAGGCTATCACACCTCTGCCATTGGCGACTGGTGCGCTGGCTTTTACCAAATGATGCCACTGGGGCACGAGGATATCTCCGTATCATCCTTCGATAGCTTTCAAATTTACATGAGTCAGGCCGTGATCCTCGCGCACTTTGTGATCCCGCTCTATTTCGATAACTCCGTCGGCTATCGCATTTTTCCCGAAATCCAATCGTTCGCTCAATTCGTCACACCTGAAATCGTCACCTCACGCGTCGAGAAAAAAATCGCCGCCATGGCCTCCTCCGGCCAACCGTTTTACAGCCACGTTTTCTACTCCTGCAATCATCTCCCCTATCGCACCATGGAGCCCTATAACAGCATGTTTGCCGATCCTCACTACCAGGGGAAAAACAAAACATCCGTGGACTTTGACATCGATGAATTCATCGGCGGCACCGACCTCGAAAACAAATGGAACAAGCTCACGCCCGCCGATGCCCAACAAATTTCCGCCCTCTACGATGGCTGCACGCGCCAGTTCGATGACTGCGTCAAAAGCATTCTTGAGGCACTCAAAAAACACGGTCTTGACCAAAACACCATCGTCATCATCAACTCCGATCACGGCGATGATCTCTACGAACCAGGAGCCACGCTCGGTCATGGCCTAAGTTTTCACGGTGGCGATCAGACCAATCACACGCCCCTCATCGTCTACGTCCCTGGTCTGCCACCACAAACCTTTCCACAGATCGTTCGTAGCATCGACCTCGCCCCGAGCATTCTCGACCTTGTCAAGGCACCGCGCCCTGCATCATGGGAGGGACAAAGTTTTGCGCCTTGGTTCAGCGATCGCAGCCTAGCCAAATCGCGACCATTTTTCGCCGAAACCGGATTCCCCTTCATCCAATTTCGCGTGGAAAATGTCGAGCGCCCCAAACTCCCGCCGATGGATGAACTCAACTTCATCGATGACCAATACGACTACCACTTCGTCCTGCGCCCCGAATACGAACAGCCCTTGGTCGATGCCAAAGAGCGCATGCTGCGCACCGAGAACTGGAAAATCATCCTCACCCCTACCGCGAGCGGCGGGCGACATTATCGACTCTATCACATTGCGCAGGACAAACATTGCGAACGTAACGTCGCCGCCGATCACCCCGAAGTGTTAGCCGCCATGCAAAAAGCCCTCGACCGCTGGGTCGATGAACGCACCGAATCCAGCATCGAAGAAATTTTCCCGCAAGGTGAGCCGTGATGAGCTCACACAATCGCCTTCAGAATTCACTTCAAACTCTGGATGTAGAGGATCACGCTTTTGAGCTCAGATTCGCTTAAGACACCGGCGTAGCTGGCCATGCCGAGTTCGTAGCCACTCACGATTTGGGCTTCGGGTTGGAGAATGGCTTGGCGCAAGTACGCTTCATCGGCGATCGCACTGCTGCCATCTTTGAAGCTGCGTTTGTTGCCGGCAATGCCTTTCCACGTCGGACCACTGTGACCTTCTTTGGTGCCATCGGATGAATGACAGGCGATGCAGCCTAGGCGGGTCACGGTGGCAAATCCACGGGCCACGCTTGGCCGCTCGGCATCGCTGCTTTCTTTTACCGAGGCGATAGAACCATCGAGCTGTGGTGGAGCAAAGCCCCACTCGATCCAAGGCGCAGGCAGCGGATTGGCGACGGTGAAATAAACTGGCGTCGCTTCGGTAGAAACACCTTTGACGCGGATGTGATGAATGAGCTCAAGCTGCATGGTCGGCTTCAAATGGGGGATGTGAATGAACACACTTTTGCCATCCTTCGATAGCCACGTTTTGCCCGTCGCCACAGCATCCACGCCTTGGCTACCATCGCGCTTGAATCGAGGAGAGCCGTAGGCAGCGGAACGACGGTATTGCCACTCGCGCGCTTGAATATTTGCGGCATCGATGCTGCTCGGATCGATCGCGGCATCGAAGCGCAAGACGATTCCTTGCGCCGCGATCATCGCATCGACCGGTTGAGCCAAAGGTCCTGTGCTACGACGCAGGCGGCCGATGCCCTCGAAGGGTTCAACACGTGAATCATAAATGCGAAAACCTGTGAGCCAAATGCTCCCATCAGTGGGATGAGTGCGTGCATGAAGAATCGGCAATCCCGTTTCGACTCCTAACGGAATCACCGCGCCCTGCTTGCTCGGCCAGGTGCCGCTCGGCCGCACCAAAAACAATCTACCTGTGCCATACGAGATATTCATCAGCCCACCTTCCCAAGCTGCAAAGGCCGTTTTTCTCATCCACAAGGGCGACGCCGAAGAGGTGTCTTGCTCATGAGGAATCCACGCTGCTGGTGGCACCAACGCATTTTCACCACGACCACCGAACCCATAACTGCCGCCTTTGACGAGAGGAAAAATGCCCGACGACGGCACGTAGTTGCCTTGTTGATCCGACATCGCGAGATTACCATTTTGAGGATCACGCGCGAAAAATGGTTCGCGTGCGTATTGCGCAATCGTCTCAATCGACTTGCCATCGGCAGCAACGGCAAACACCGCACCGCCATGTGGACTGCCTGGTCCTTTTTCACGAACTCCTGGCTGCGGTAGCGCAATGCCGCCGATCGAGGCCCATGTGCGCCCTGTTTCATCCACCTCCATATCTAACGGATAGCCGCGCGTGCTGACCGTTTGCGTCATCAGACTGCTGTGGTTCTCATAAAAATCCGTCTCACCATCAGCGTTGCGATCGTGCAAGCGAACCAAGCCCGAACGTGAAAAAACTTGAATCGTCTCGCCCACATGGCCGATCGACAATGGTTCACAAAGCCCCGCCGCGATGCGTTTCCACGCGACGCGTTTTGCCGA
>JBIIAI010000280.1:0-3124 GCA_044239965.1 Akkermansiaceae bacterium | reverse complement strand
TTGAGTTCGTCGATGATCTCCATCGCTCCGCGCACTCCGAGGTCGGCGGCAATGAGTTCGGCCTCGACCTCATCCCATTCGATCTCAGCGCGGTTGGTGATTTTATTGAAAAGTGATTTGAAGAAACCCATGAGTGAATGCGAAAAATGTTAGAGAGTTTTGATTTTGATATTGCGCCAACGCACGTTGCAGGACTTGCCACCATGTACTTGGAGGGCGAAAAATCCTTCGGGTGTAAAGGCGGGATCGTTGTCTGTGTAGTCCACGCGCTTTTCTCCGTTGAGCCAAATTTGGATGTGGCGATCTTCACAAACGATGCGAATTTCGTTCCAGTCGTTCCATTTCATGATCTTTTGGCCCTGAGCGGTGAAGGCTTTTTGCACGGCTTTTTGGGCATCGGTGCTTTTCGGGTTGAGCGGAGATGGCTGGAGCCAACCACGGCGTGCTTCATCATAAAGACCAGCTGTCCAGGCGCGGCCTTTGCCGTTATCGTGTTCGCATTGGTAGCCGTGAACACGACCGTCCTTGCCGGTTTTTTGTAGACCACGAAACATCATGCCAGAGTTGCCGCTGAGGTCATCGAATTTCATCTCGAAGCGGAAATCGAAGTTCTTGTAGGTTTTTTCGGTGCGCAAAAAGGTATTATTACGGACGTTTTTTCCAGTGCCGACGATGCATTCGCCTTCAGCTGTAAATTTTCCCTCGCCGTTGACGACTTTCCAACCACTGAGGTCTTTGCCGTTGTATAGTGGGACGAAGCCTTCTTGAGCTTGGGCGAAGCTGAGGAAAAGAAGGGCTGTGACGAGTTGATAGATTTTTTTCATGGGATTGGTCGGACGCGATTTTGCTACACTTGGGCAGGAAAGCAAGAGAAAGCGATAGCGAATCAGCGGGGCAGGGCTTGAATTTGAGTGCGCAGAGAGACAATGGCCTCTGCTGGGTGCGCTGCGGAGAGGGAAATCCGCAGACGCGCTGTATTGCGCGGCACGGTGGGGTAGCGGATTGCGGGCACGAGGAAGCCCTGCTCGCGAAGTCGGCAAGAAGCAGCCAGCGCGGCCTCGTTGTCGCCGATGATGTGCGGGAAAATGGCACTCTGATGCTGCGAACTGTCATCAAACAAACGTATGTTCTCGGCAAGCTTTTCGCGCAAATCATGTCCTTTTTCGGAGCGGATGATGGCTACCGCATGACTCGCGGCAAAAGCTAGAGCAGGTGGAGGAGCCGTGGAATAAATGAAAGATCGTGCTCGATTGACCAGAAGCTGGATGATTTCTGCGTTTGCGGCGATGAAGCCTCCCGCCAGTCCAGCTGCTTTGCTCAGAGTGCCCATGTGTAAATCGATCCGCTCTTGCAGTCCACAGGCTTCGGCTAAGCCGCCACCGCTAGCGCCAAGAACACCATAGCCGTGGGCTTCATCGACGAGAAGTAATGCTTCAAATTCTTCTTTCACCTGAACCAATTCTGCAAGCGGGGCGATGTCGCCGTCCATGCTGAATACGGATTCTGTGACGATCAGAATGCGTGGTGATGATCCATGAGTGGCGCGAATCGAGGCGAGAATTTTGCGGAGTTTGGGAACATCATTGTGGGGGAAAACACGGATGGTGGCTCCGGAAAGGCGTGCAGCATCGATCAAGCAAGCATGACTCAGTTTATCCAGCACGACGAAATCAGTCTTAGTGAGTAGTGCAGGAATGATTCCCATCGCTACGGCGAACCCTGTACTAAATAACAGTGATGATTGCTTTTTTTTGTGCTCGGCGATCGCTTGCTCCAGATCGCGATGTGCGGGTGAGCTACCACTGACGAGCCGTGATGCACCCGAGCCATGACCATAGCGCTGGAGTCCCTCTTGGAATGCTGCTCGGAGGGATTCATCGTGGCTGAGTCCCAAATAATCATTGGCGGCAAAGTTCCACAATGATTGGTCCGATTCGGCAGCCTGGATTTTACCATTGCTATGATCCCATGATCGTAATTCCCGCCATAATCCAGCTTCACGGATGTCTTCGAGGTCTTGGGCAAATGGTCTCACGGCCATCAAGAATAGCATGGCGTGGTGATTCGTGCGAGCGCTAGTTTTGTCTGCACCTACCCGAATGCGGTATGAAAAAAATTCTTGATGTTCTTTGCGTTGCAGATTTATGATACAAATCCGACACTTGGCGCGTCAATTGCTACAGTTAGAGAAAAATGGGAAAGAAAAAAAAGCGTAAATACAATGCATTTTTCGAAAATCTGAATTTTGCAATCTTTTGTATTTACATTTGATTACGCTGTGCTAATTTTCTTCTGTTCCTGCAACGAACCAAACCCACGTTATGAAACTACTACCCTCAAAAATTTCTCAGATGCGGATCGCGAAGAGAAAAAAAGGATTCACACTCATTATTACCATCAGTCTTCTGGTGTTGTTGACGATGGTGGCAGTCGGCGTTCTCTCTCTTTCATCAGTAACGCTGCGCTCCTCCACTCAAGGTAACGCAATGTCGATCGCTCGCAGTAATGCCAAGCTTGCACTGATGATAGCGCTCGGTGATTTGCAAAAAAGTATCGGCCCCGACAAAGCAATCACCGCTAACTCAGAAATTACCAGCGAAAATCCTTCCAAATTCAATCTCACGGGAGTTTGGTCGTCATCGGACAGAGCTCCTGGTTCTGGTGGTGCAGGAGTTGTCAAAGCTGAGCTGTTTCAAAAATGGTTGGTTTCAGACACAAATCGTGAGCAGACAAGCTTGTTGAACTACGCAACTGCTGGGACTTTCGAAAACCCTATTGAGTTGGTGGGTGAAAACACTTATGGCGACAGCAATATCCCTGAAGAAGATCGAATCACGGCAGGATTGGTATCGATCTCAAGCGCAGGCAAGAAGCAAGGCAACTTTGCCTATCACGTAGCAGACGAGGCCGTGAAAGCTCGGATCAACTCCTATCGTGACCCCGAGCAAAATGAAACACTCGCCAAAAAACGCGCATTACTCGTGGGACAGCGCCCTGTTGTCGATGTGATTAAGGCACGCGATGGCAGTCGTCTGGACTTCTTGCCGAATGACACGAATAGCACGGCTTACGGAAAAGCCGTAGGCTTTGAAGAGCGCTTCGTGAACATCAATCAATTTGACCT
>JBIIAI010000208.1:0-4836 GCA_044239965.1 Akkermansiaceae bacterium | reverse complement strand
GCAATTTTCGCGTGGGTTCCAACCGATCGATGGAATCGAATCATTCTCCGCAAATCTTCCTTGCCAGTGTGGCATCGGTGTTCTACATCCCGCGCGAAATGTTTGCCCAAGATCCCATTGAATGGCCAGATGAAGTTGAAATGTTAGTCGATCAACTCGATAACGAATCCGCGGAGCGCGATCTCAGTCGCGAGGAGCGTGCGGTGATGGATGTGTATGAGACGGTGCCGATTCTGGAAAGCGAGGACTGCTTGCATGAGTTTTGGCAAAGTGCGCTCGATCATCAACGCATCATCAATTCCTTTGACCTCATCGGCGCGACCGCCATCGTCGATCCACTCAACGCCAGTCGTTGGTGCAGCACCCGCAGTCAAGACCGCGGCGACTACAGCGAAACCGAAGCTGATTACCTCGCCACCATCGAAGAAGAACTCCCCGAAGCCCTCGATGAGCTCGTCGACCTCGTGCTTGATTTCATCGAAGAAGAATTGGGGTAGGGGACAATAGGAGCGCGGACTTGAGTCCGCTTCAAAGCCGAAGATCATAGCATATGGCGAAAATTTGATTTGTCATATCGGTGAATGGAACGAAGATAGCACTCATGATTAAATCCATCGTCACGATCTTAGCTCTTACGAACGGCATGCTTCCTGCCGACGAAACGATCCACCTTTTCAATGGCAAAAACCTCGACGGCTGGACGGCCGATGTTCCTGCTGCTGATAAGAAAGAGGGCACCCCTAGCTTTGTCGTGCGCGAGGGGATGTTGGTATCGCTCGGAACGCCGTTGGGGCATTTGCTTACGGAAAAAGAATATGCCGATTACAAGCTCACGGTGGAATATCGTTTTCCGGCGAAGCCTGGCAATTGCGGCGTGCTGGTTCACGCTTCCAAGCCGCGTGTCCTATACGAGATGTTTCCCCAATCCATCGAGGTGCAGATGATGCACAAAAGCGCGGGGGATTTTTGGTGCATCCATGAAAACGTCGAGGTGCCTGACATGGAAAAGCGACGCCCCCATAAGGAAGGCCAGAAATTCGGCGGGACGAAGGAAGACGCTCGCCAGATTCTCAACCTCACGGATGATTCCGAAAAACCGCTCGGCGAATGGAACACCATGACCATTGAAGCGCGCGGCAACGAGATCATCGTCCACGTCAATGGCGACCTCGTCAACCACGGGAAAAACGCCACCGCCAGCAAAGGCAAAATTGCCCTCCAAGCCGAAGGTGCCGAAGTCGAATTCCGCAAAGTGGAGCTTACGATGCAGGGGACCTGATTGACTTTATTGACCTTGTTGGTACTGGGATTTTTCAATGGGGCGTGTGCCTTTGCAATCGGGATAGGTGGTGCAGCCCCAGAAGTCTCCTTTGGCAGACTTGCGGCGTCGCATCGGGTTGTTGCATTGCGGACATGCGGGGGAGGGCTCGGTGGCTTTTTGGCCTTCTCGTGCTTCGAGGCGCTTTGCCATGAGGCGTTCGTTGAAGCCGCCGGTTTCTTGGAAAGCTTTGCCCTGTGCCTCGATCTGGCTCTTGAGCATATTCAGGGCGCGGCCGATGATGATGAGCATGGCGTTGGCCACGACCACCGCGTCGGCGGCATCCAGCCAGCGGGCGTATTTTTTCCGCTGTTCCAGAGCGTGTTTGGCGGACTCATGCACCATGTCGTCGGTGAAGGGCGCGTGATCCAGCGAAATGGCATTTACCTCTTTGGCTTCAGGGGAATGCACCGACCACGGTAGCTGCTGGCGGTCGAGGATGAAAATTTCGTAATCGCCGCGCAGCTCGCTTAGGCTGGCACGCGCCACGTCAGTGAGCTTCATTTCGGTATCTTTGGAGGTAGATGAGCGCTCCGAGCCTTCGATGATGTTTTGGCGACCACTGCGTGCGGCTTGGGTCATCTGGTCGTATTGGCGGCCTTTGGGATCGTAGAATTTGGTGCCGGTTTCGCGGTGATCAAAGGTCAGAAAGCGGCGGCAGAAATGCAGGGTCTCGATTTGCACGATCGTCGCCAGTGTGAAGGAATGAAGTCGGCGGAATCCGCCGTGTTTATCGAACAACTCAGGCATGGGAGGAAAGAAAGAGTATGGTGAAGGGGAGTGACTTCAAGTTGCAAAATTGCACGACCAATTTGGGCGAAAAAATCAAACGTGTCAACGAAGTCATGGTGCAAGACCCTAGCTTTTGAGGGACCTTATTGACTGAGTTGACGCTGTTGGCAGCGTTGTCACAAAAGAAGAGGTTTTTTTGTGACAAAATTTCGCATGATTTTCCTCAGAACGCGAAGACTTGTTGTGGTTCTTGGGGATGGAAGATGGGTGCGCGGCTGACTTTTTTCCAGAAGGGGAAGAAGCCGCTGCGGGCGGCGGGGTAAAAGTCTTGATCCCAAGGGCGTTGGAGCCAGTGCATTTGGCGGTTGTTGCTTTGGGTGAGATCGTTGATGGTGGGGAAGAGGGCATCGGCGAGTGATCCGACTTGTGGGGCCATGGCGATGAGGTGCTGCACTTGTTGCTGCTGAAGCCACTGAGGAAGTTCGGTGGCTTGGTGAATGGTGGTGATGGGAACGCTGTAATGATGGCTCAGGCGTTGGTGGGCATCGGCGATGGCGGAGTCGAGCCATGCATTTCGTGCGGCGGAGATGTGAGAGTCGCGGTGGTCGAGAAAAACAATGGCGGCGGGCTTGCAGGGGGCGAGGTTGCTGTGTTCGATGCTGAGGTCTTCGGCATGGACGAGTAGGGCGAAATTTCCTAACGAATCTGAGATGCTGGTTGGGTAGCGTGGCAGAGGATGCGTTGTGAGATCGGCGTGATCGACGGGGATGGATGGCTGCGTTTGATGCAATGCCTCAAGGCCTGCGGTCGGGTGTTGTGGATGGTAGCGCGCGATGTTGTCGGGTCGAGCGATGTAGGTTTTTCCGGGAGTATGCAGGCCGGCGACCCAGCGCCACGAGAGCGTGTTGCTGGCGGGATCGGCATCGAGGAGGTGATCGAGAAAAAATTGCGCGCCGAGGGCCCAGGGAAGTTTCAGGTGGTGAATCCAGTAGGCCGCCCACCACATGCGGGCGTGGTTGTGGAGGTAGCCGGTGCTGAGGAGTTCGTTGGTGAACTCATCCATGACGGCACAGCCAGAGCGAGCGTTCATGGCATCGCGAGCGAGTTCGCTGGGTTCGTTTTTTTTGTTAGAGGAGAGCGCGATGGCATCGTGCCAAATGCCGGGACGCTGGGCGAGCCAGCCTTTCCAGTAGGTGCGCCAACAGACTTCTTGGAGAAATTTTTCGATCGAGGAAAAGGAGTGTCGCTCTAACATAAAGCGCACGACTTCCTCCTCGGTGATCAGCCGATGGCGGATCGCGGCGGAGAGTCGGGAAACATGCGGATGCCCTGTGGCGATGAAATTTCGCGTGCCGGCGTAGCGTTTGACAAGAGAGGAAAAGGCATCGAGTCGATCGAGCGCAGCGCTGCGTGTGGCGGGAAAGGTGTCGAGCATGGATCAGGCGGGGCTGTGGGGCGATGGGTTGTGGATGATGCATTCGCGGCCTTCGGCGCTGCACCAGAGTTGGTAGATGCGAACGACATTTTTGCGCGCGCCAGTGAGCGGGAGCTTGAGATAGCCGAGTCGTTTGGCGGCCTCGAAGAGGATGCGTTCCTTTTGGGTGAGTCGATGGCCGATATTGCGATTGCCGATTTTGGCTTTGGTCGCGAGCCCACGGCTGAGTTTTTCTACGTCATTGCGATCGACTTTTTTCATGCGGCGGGAATGTCCGCGTGGTTGGAGGAAATGCAAATGGGAAAAATGGGGGTAAAATCTGAAAGGCTGAAAATCTAAAAATCTGAAAGGGACTTTTTTTAGAACAGAATTGCAGAATTTTCAGAATTTTTTGTTAGGGTGGATGGTTTGCATTTTTCTCATAACCATGAACCCATTAACCAATCACTCTGCCTTTTCTTTTCTTACGTCTTGTGTCTGATCGTCTTGTGTCTTATCTTTGATGGCGATGACGTTGATGGAGAAATTTTTTGCGGCGGATGAGGTTTCGTTGAAGATTTGTGGGATTACTCGGGCGGAGGATGCGCGGGGATTGGTGGCTTGTGGGGTGGAGGCATTGGGGGTGAATTTTTGGCCTTTGTCGAAGCGCTTTATTTCGCCGGATGATGCGGCGTCGTGGCTGCATGAGGTCAAGGGGCAGATCGTGCGGGTGGGGGTTTTTGTGAATGCGCAGAATGATTTTATTGCGGAATTGATGCGGCAGGATTTGATCGACGTGGTGCAATTGCATGGCGATGAATCGGCGGAACAAATGGCGGCCTTGCAGGCGAAGGGGATTCCTTGTGTGCGGGCGTACGGTGTGAAATCGGTCGAGGATCTGGAGGGCTTGGCGGCGTTTGCCAACGCGGATGCCTTGTTGCTCGATACGGCGGCACCGGGTGTGTATGGCGGCACGGGTGAGGTATTTGATTGGGAGCTGGTGCAGCAAGTGCGTGAAGCTTTCCCTGGAAAGCCGTTGTTTTTGGCAGGAGGAATTACGCCACAGAATGCGGAGTCGGCGGTGCGACAAGTACTTCCTGCGGCGTTGGATGTAGCATCGGGCGCGGAGATTTCGCCGGGGGTGAAGGATTTTGCGAAGGTTCACGAGATTCAAGCGGCGATGGGGAGTGGAAGTTCGTTTTGATCCTCGATTTTGATTGACCTAGGGTGTGGGGTTTGCTATGAGTCGGAGCGTAACAATCTGATTTTTATGAATGCGAACATTTGGAGAAAACTTTGGTGCTTGATGATGTTTTTGGGCTTTAGCGCTTCGGCTCTGGCTGATGAAACGAATGGCTATGTAGGCAAAGTC
>JBIIAI010000025.1:0-28243 GCA_044239965.1 Akkermansiaceae bacterium | reverse complement strand
GTCGGAGCGTAACAATCTGATTTTTATGAATGCGAACATTTGGAGAAAACTTTGGTGCTTGATGATGTTTTTGGGCTTTAGCGCTTCGGCTCTGGCTGATGAAACGAATGGCTATGTAGGCAAAGTCGGGCAGCAAAAGGCGGAATTTACGTTAACATGGAATGCCAATGGCAAAGTTAATGGCACCTACCATTGTCCTGGTGGCTCAGGCCGGGTGTATGTTTTGCGCGGCAGCAATCCGAAGGAAGGTGAGTTGGTCTTGCATGAGTACACGAATGGTGTGCACTCGGCGACTTGTTATCTGACCAAGAGCACGGAGCAGGGGAAGATCGTCTGGCGTGGTGTGATGCACAACAACGACGGTCGCGATAAGGCGATTTATTTTTATCGTGGCAAGTGATTTGCTCGTTAACTCGGGAAGCGCTGCACTATGGGCATGCGGCGACCGGAGCCAAAGGCCTTGCTGGTGACGCGAAGCCCCACGGCGGCTTGTTGGCGTTTCCATTCATTGAGGTCAATGCGGCGCTGAACCCAGCGGACCATGGTTTCGTCGAATCCTGTGGCGATGACTTCCTCGGTGGAGAGTTGTTGCTCGACGAGTTTTTGCAATACGGCATCGAGAATGTCGTAGGGTGGGAGGGTATCTTGGTCTTTTTGATCGGGTCGTAACTCGGCGCTGGGTGGCTTGTCGATGGTGCTCCAGGGAATGATTTCGCGTTCGCGATTGATCCAGCGAGCTACGTCATAGACGGTGGTTTTTGGTAGATCGGAAATCACCGCGAGCCCGCCGCACATGTCGCCGTAGATGGTGCAGTAGCCGACGGCGAGTTCGCTCTTGTTGCCGGTGGTGAGAAGCAGGTGGCCGAATTTGTTAGACAGCGACATGAGGTAGAGTCCGCGAATGCGCGCCTGCATGTTTTCCTCAGTGACGTCTTCCTTTTGTCCGGAAAAAACAGCGGCCATGCTTTGTTTGACGGCGTCGAAGGTATCGACGATGGAGACCTCGGTGCAGGAAATGCCAAGACTTTTCTGGAGGAAAAAGGAATCGTCCACACTGCCACGAGAGGAGTAGGGCGAGGGCATGGTGAGTCCGAATACCTGATCTGCTCCGAGGGCCTCGGCGGCAATGACCGCGGTCAGTGCGCTATCGATGCCGCCGGAAAGACCGAGGCAAACGCTAGAGAATCCGCACTTGGTGGCGTAGTCGCGCAGTCCGAGGACGAGAGCTTGGAAAATTTGTTCCGGCGCGGACGGTTCATCTATGCGTGGCTTGAGGTTGTTGAGATCGACTGTGGTGATTTCTTCGCGGAAGCCGGGGAGCTGGATGACGCTGCCATCAGCAGGCGTGGCGACGAGGGAATGGCCATCGAAAATCAATTCGTCATTGCCGCCGACGGAATTGCAATACACGACAGGAGCCTGGAGTTCCGTGGCGACGCGAGCCATGAGTTCGCGGCGGGTGTGGGTCTTGCCGACGTGGTAGGGCGAGGCGCTGAGATTGAGCAAAAGATCGATGCCTTGCTGCTTGAGTTCCTCAACGGGGTCGCGGTCGTAGAGTGGGCGAGGGAGGTAGTCCTCGGTCCAAATGTCTTCACAGATGGTGATGCCGAGGCGGTGTCCGTTCCAGTGGATGACTTCGCATTTTTCGCTCGGCTCGAAGTAGCGGAGCTCATCAAAAACATCATAGGTAGGGAGCAGTGTTTTGTAGATTTTGTGAACGATTTTTCCTGCTTCGAGCCATGCGGCAGCATTGCGAAAAGGGCGACCGGGGGCGCTGGCGGTGTTGTGATCGACGTAGCCGACGAGGAGCGGGATGTGCTTGATTTCCTCGCTCAGATAGTCGAGCGCTTGGAGGCACTTGGGCACGAATTGCGACTTGTGAACGAGGTCGCGTGGTGGGTAGCCGACGAGCGACATTTCCGGAGTGATGACGATATCGGCTCCTTGGTCCAAACAGGCGCGATAGGCATGAAGGATCTTTTTGGCATTGCCGGGAAAATCTCCGACGGTGCCATTGATCTGCGCGATTCCGATTCGTAAGCCATGGTGCATCGGCGATACGCTAGCAGGAACGAGCATCGGGGCAAGGGCGAATCGGCGTGTTTTCGAGGGGAAACGGTGCTAAGGTGGAGATCTTTGCTGCCATATCTTCGTTCGATAAGAATTTTTTGATTTGTTCTTGTAAATTCCGTGCGAAAGCGACACAGATTTTCCCGACTTGTTGTAGTATCTGATACATTTTTTTGCAAAATACACCTATGAATGATACAATTCCCGATCTTCCGCTTGCAGAGCGCGCTGTTCACCTTGCGGAACAACTGTTGCAGGAGGCGGCGAAAGAAGCGACGTGGGCAGAGCGCTGGCAGGCGTGGAAACTTTCGCGGATGATGGATGATCCCGAGGGGAAACTCACGACATTGATGCTCACGGATCAGGTGTTTCGCTATCCGCAGGATCATCAGAAGGCGCAGCGATTGCGTGATATCGTCGAGGAGCAGGGTACTCCCGACTATTTGCCGATTTGGGAACAAGCGATGATGCGCTTCGGCGCCGCGGTCTCGCAGTTGGCTCCCGAAATTGTCATGCCATTGGTCGAGGCGAAAATGCGCGGGGAGAGTGCCAAGGTGGTGCTCCCTGGAGAAGATCGTGCCTTGCACAAGCATTTGAAAAAGCGTCGTCGCGATGGCATGAAAATGAACCTCAATCAATTAGGAGAGGCGATCTTGGGCGAAGAAGAAGCGGCGCATCGCTTGGAGACGAATCTGGCCCGCTTGGCTGACGAACACTGTGAATACATTTCGGTAAAAATATCCGCCATTTTCAGTCAGATTCACTTGATTGGCGTGGAGCAAACGATCCTCAAAATCAAAGAGCGGTTGCGTCGTTTGTATCGTCAGGCGATGACGCATCGCATCGCTGCGACAGGTGGATACAAGTTTGTCAATCTGGACATGGAAGAGTATCGCGATCTGCGCTTGACCTGTCGGGCCTTCACCGAGGTGCTGGATGAAGAAGAATTTATGGGGCTCGAAGCCGGCATCGTGCTGCAAGCGTATCTGCCAGACTCGTATCCCGCGCAGCAGGAATTGACCACTTGGGCGATGGCTCGTGTGGCGCGTGGTGGATCGGGCATCAAGGTGAGGATTGTCAAAGGTGCCAATCTTGCGATGGAGCAAGTCGAGGCGACCTTGCATGATTGGGAGCAGGCGCCGTATCGTTCGAAGAAAGAAGTTGATGCCAATTTCAAGCGCATGCTGCATTATGGTTGTGAGCCAAAGCATGCGGCGGCAGTGCGCTTGGGGGTAGCATCGCACAATCTTTTTGACATCGCCTACACCTTGTTGTTGCGCGAAGATCAAGGCGTAGGAGCACGAGTGGAATTGGAAATGTTAGAAGGCATGGCCAACCATCAGGCGCGGGTAGCACGTCGCCATGCGAATGGATTATTGCTGTATGCTCCCGTGGTGCGGCGTGAAGATTTTTCCAGTGCGATTTCTTATTTGGTGCGTCGACTGGATGAAAATACAGCAGATGAAAATTTCCTGCGTGATTTGTTTGGCATGCAAGCTGGAGATGCCAAATGGGAGCGCCAAAAAGAACGTTTTCTGGACGCCTGCGCGATCCAAGAAAGTGTGGGGGCTGCGCCACAACGCTTGCAAGATCGTCGCCAAGAAGAAACGTTAGAGCGTGAACTGCAAAACGGTTTTCACAATGAGGCGGATACGGATTGGGCCTTACCAGCGAATGTTGCTTGGGTGACCGAAAAAGTCGCGGCGCAGGCAAGTCATCCCGCTCTTAGCATTCCATTGGTGATCGCTGGAGAAATTACTGCGTCGGACGAAATGGCGGATGCCGAAGATCCATCGTGCCCGGGTATTGTGAATTATCGTTATGCATTAGCATCGGCTGATCAGGTGCAACAGGCTCTCGCTTGTGCGGCGGCTGACCCTAGTGGCTGGCGTTCCTTGAGCGTGGAGCATCGTTCCCTTGCTTTGCGAAAAGTAGCGGTTCATCTTGCCAAGCACCGCGGCGATAGCATTGCAGTGATGTTGCGGGACACGGGCAAGGCGGTATCCGAAGGCGATGCCGAATTTAGTGAGGCGATTGATTTTGCTAACTACTATACACATCGTATTTCGGATGCGGCGTTTCTTGATGGAAACGAGGCGACTCCACTAGGCACTGTGGTAATCACGCCGCCGTGGAATTTCCCCTTTGCGATTCCGTGCGGAGGTGTTCTTGCGGCGCTGGCTGCGGGGAATACGGTTATTTTCAAGCCTGCCCCTGAGGCGGTGTGGACGGGCTATCACATGTGTCAGTTGCTGTGGGATGCGGGGATTCCGCGCACGGCACTGCAATTTTTGGTATGCCCTGATAACGAGATTGGCACGTCATTGCTGACGGATGATCGGGTGCATGCGGTAATTTTGACGGGTGCCTACGCCACAGCAAAATTGTTTCACTCATGGAAGCCGACGATGAATTTGTTTGCGGAGACCAGTGGAAAAAATTCGCTGATTATCACCAATGCCTGCGATCCCGACCAAGCGGTAAAAGATCTCGTGCGCAGCGCGTTCGGCCACGCTGGGCAAAAATGCAGCGCTGCTTCGCTAGCGATCATCACGGCGGAGCGTTACGATGATCCCGCGTTCCTGCGTCAACTTCGCGATGCCGCGGCTTCTCTCACCGTTGGTTCCGCATGGGAGTTGGACTCGATTGTCACGCCCGTGGTGCGCGCGCCTGGTCCTGAATTGTTGCGCGGTCTCACGACGCTTGATGAAGGTGAAACTTGGTTGTTAGAGCCTAAGATGATCGATGGCAATCCTTGCTTGTGGTCGCCGGGCATCAAGCTCGGCATTCGTCCCGGCTCGTGGTATCATCAAACGGAGTGCTTTGGTCCGGTGTTAGGTCTGATGCGTGCTCCTGATTTTAAAACGGCCATGCAGTGGCAAAATGATTCGATGTTTGGACTGACTGCGGGATTGCACTCGCTCGATCCGAAGGAAATTCGCGCATGGCAAGCTACAGTAGAGGCTGGCAATGTGTATCTGAATCGTTCGATCACGGGGGCGATTGTGCAACGTCAACCCTTTGGTGGTTGGAAGTCATCGTGCATCGGCGCTGGTGCGAAAGCGGGTGGGCCAAACTATGTGGCGCAATTTTCTCATTGGCAGGAAACCGCACTGCCGCATCAACGTGCGATGATCAGTGAAGAATTTCGTTCTTTTGCGCAGACGTATGCGGCGGACGACGCTTGGCTGATGGCTGCAATGGAAAGTGATGCGTATTGGTGGTCTCACGAATTCGGCATCGCCCATGACCCGACGGCATTGATTTGCGAAAAAAATCTCTTCCGGTATCGCGCCATGCCGCATGCCACCATTCGCGCGAGTGATGGGCAATCGTTTGCGCACACCCTGCGTATGGTCGCTGCGGCAGAGCGAGCAGGTGTGAAAAAAATCATCGTCTCGTCACCGATACTTCTGCCGCGCATTGCCTCGGAGCATGTGATGGTGCTCAAGCAGAGCGATGAGGAGTTTCTGCAAAGCTTGAGAAAACAGCCACCCCATGGTGTGCTGCGTGCCATGGGTGCTTCTGCGGAAATGCACCGCATCGCTCACGAACAACGCCTGCGCATCGTAGCGCGTCCCGTGTTGGCGCTTGGTCGCATTGAAATGCTGCCGTTCCTGCGTGAACAAAGCCTCTCGGCCACAGCTCACCGCTATGGGAATTTGGTGCCCATCGATGACATGTTGCGATGATTTCCCATTGGTGGAAGCATGGCGGCTTCTCGAATTCATTTGACAAAATTCGGTATGGCTACATATTTGTGCTACAATGAAAATCGCGACAGTTCGAGATTTGAGAAATCGTTACACGAGCATATTGAGCTGGGTGAGCGCCGGCGAGGATGTGCTGATTTCGCAACGCGGCACCATCATTGCGAAGTTAAGCCCCGTTTCCCATCAAAGTACGGATGCGGTTGACTGGGCGTCGAGTCCCGAAGTTTTGCGAGATCGGAGTGGTGAGCATATTGTCAGCGCTGAACTTGCAGCGGAAATTTTAGCAGAAGCTAGCGGCAAATGGTAACATTCTGTGATACCAGTTTTCTGTATTCACTTTATGGCAATGATGCACATAGCGCAAGAGCTGTCGCATGGGTGAAGCAGTACTCGAAAGCCATCCATCTCAATCATCTGACTCATTTTGAATTCGGAAACGCATTGAGGTTTTCGGAGTTTCGTAAAGCAATTCCAGCGGGGACTGCTGCTGTATATTGGGCGGGATTCGAAGCCGCAATCGCGCAGCGGCGGTTGGTTGTGATGACGACCAATCTTGCCGATGTGGTGGAGGAAGCAAAACGCATATCATCTCAAAGAACCTTGACTGGTGGGCATCGCAGTTTCGATATTCTTCATGTGGCAAGCGCGATCATCACCAATGCCTCTCAATTTCTGACCTTTGACGATAATCAGAAAAAACTCGCTGAGGCAGAGGGCTTGGTTGTGCCGATATAAAAATTAAGCAGGCGATCAATAGATGATGTAGAATTTCATCTAACGAAAAATCTGAGGCACGAACGAGAGGTCAGTGGCTTCGGCTACGGCGAGTTTGATTTGCTCGGCGATGATTTCGGGAGCTACGGGAGCTTGGTAGTCTTGCAGCGCGTGTTCGAGTGCGGCTAATGGCTCGGGGTGTGCGGTGCGGAGCATGCGATAGACTTTCACCGCTAAAGCCTCGGCGGCACCTGGTGTGAGAAGATTGGGCATGTTGGCTTCGAGCGGCGCGGGCATTGCCTCGGGCAGCAGGACTTGGCGGCGCTTGCACAATGCGCGAATGAGCGCGTAGCTTTCTTGCGCCGTGGTTGTGGGGAAAAGGGGGATTTTGACGTCAATGCGGCCCGGGCGTTTGAGGTCTACTTCGACGAGGTCAGGTCTGCTGGTGGCAAGTGCCCAAAGGATTTTTCCGCGATTGCGCGAGTTGCTCATTTGTTCCGCCATCATGCCGTAGATGCGGCCATTTACACCCGAGTCTCCACTATCGGCATTGCGACGCCCGAGTGCTTGGTCGGCTTCATCGACAAAAACGATGCAACGGCCGAGGGCTTCGAGCAGGCGGAAGATTTTTTCGAGGTTTGACTCGGTCGAACCGACCCATTTGTCGCGGAAATTTTTCATCTTCACCACCGGCACACCTGCTTCGCCGGCGAGGCACTCGACCAAAAAGGTCTTGCCAGTTCCCACAGGGCCGCAGAAGAGATAGCCCATGGGCAGTGCGGCGAGGTCGCCTTGTTTCCATAAGTCAATGTCTTGGCGTAGCCATGTTTTGATCGATTCGATGCCGTAGAGATCATCGAGCGTGCGATCGGGCTTGAGGAATTCGATCAGGCCATTGGCATCTTTTTCCACCAGCTCTTTTTTGATCGTGATCAGATCGGCTGGTTGGAGCGCTTGCTTGTGGTGTTGGCGTTGCTGGAGCAAAGTCTCGATGCTGTGCAAGCTGGCACCAGCAAGGGCGGCGGCAGGTTGATCGAGGTCAGCGGAAAATGGCGCGAGTGCGAGTGGATAGAGCGTGGCGAGGTGATCGAGAGCTGGTCGCAAGGCATCGGCCTGCGGAAGAGGAATGATGATGCGCGCGCTTTGCGGATTGTTGGCCAGCAAGGGATGCAGGTCGTTGAGATTTTCGCTCAGCAAAAATGTGGCGCAATGGGTCTCGGTGATGGCAGGGTCGGTGGACCAATCTCGCAACTGCGAAGCGATGGCGCTGAGCTCATAGTTCGCCGAGCCTGGCGAAGGAGGTACGATCAGATTGGCATTCTCGATGAGGATGGCCACACGGATGGTCTTATCTGGCTTGAGGCGCGCGAGGTTGGCACAAAAGCGCAAGTAGTGAGTGAGCACGTGAATGGATTCACGCGGTGTAGTTGGCAACGCTTTGTCCTTGTAGGTAGGCCATTGGGCGAAAATTTCTCCACCTTTGTCTACTCGACAACCATTGCCAAGATCGTAGCGCAGGATGACATTGAATTTGGTGAGAAGCGCCTCTTTGATGTAATCTGTTAGGGAGGATAGTCGGCTTTTCCCCTGCGTGCTGATGAGGTAGCGATCGTGGATATTGCCGCAAACGATGAACTGCGATGCCGCGCCTGATTCGTAGAGATCGACGATTTCTTGGGTCCAGCGCGATGGGGTGGAATTCATGAAGAACAATCTGTTTTTGGCGGAGTCAGATGTCAAGCTAATCGGGTGCGGTGTGGGCTCTGTGTTGCTTCGAGATTTTCTTGAGTCGACCATGAAAATGTGCTAGGCTGAAGCGTGAGCGCGTGGCAAAATTTTCGTTGTGGAATTGCGAGTTACTGGCGAGTCCCGGGCATGCTGACGAAGCATCGGTTGTGGCACTATCAATTATTGCCAGCTTTTGTTAGTCTGATCATCACTTCATTGATGGTGGCGCTGATGCTGTGGTGTGCGAATCTATTGCGTGGATGGGTGGATCAGCGATGGGAATTTCAGCATGAGGGTCTAGATGATTTCTTGGCGCTGGCTGTGGGTGCGGGAGCGTTTGTCTTCATGGTCTTGATTTTTCTCTTTCTGCATAAGCACATTGTGCTTGTGGCGTTGTCGCCGTTTCTTGGTCGCATTGCGGAAGTGATCACGCGTGCGGAGTGCGGACCGCAGCCGGATACGGTGATGAATCAATGGCAATCCTTGCGACGCAGTGGGGTGATCAATACGCGTTCGGTCTTTGTCGAATTGCTCTGCACCATACCATTGGGGCTTATCGGCTTGATCCCGTTTCTCTCGCCCTTCACTTCGGTCGCCATCCTTTTCATTAGTGCTCGCTATGCGGGCAATGGCTTGATGGATTTTCCGCTCGAATATCGGGGGCTGAGCGTGCGACAAAGTGTCGACTGGTCGCGCCAGCACAAGGCCACATCGATGGGCGTTGGCTTGGGCTATCAGTTGCTGTTGATGATTCCCTTGTTGGGCTGGATGTTTGCACCGACATTTGGAACGGTAGCAGGCACCATTCGCTCGATTGAAGAAATGCGTAAATCTGAGGCGCGATGAAGCGCCTTCTACTTGTTATGCCTCTGGGGTCATTTCTTTTTTCACATCAGCAGCAGCTGGGGTGCTAGAAGCTGGGGTCGCTACGGGCATGCCGAGTTCGGCAGCGAGGTCGGCGAGTGCCATGTCTTCGAGGGCTTCGCGCTCCGCTTGTTGCTCCTTGAAGCGAGTGGTGTCGATGCTATCGCGAGCAACACGCGCGCGGCCAGATGCCTTGGTGCGCTCTTCTTCGACCATTTCGTGAAGACGGCTGATGGTATCGCCGGAACCACCGATTTGAGTGAGCATGCCGCTGGCCATTTCGTTCATTTCGGCGAGGGCTTTTTTCATTTTCAGATCGTCGAGATCCTTGCGCAGGTCCTCCATTTTTTCGCGTGCGGTCTTGATGGCGGTGTCGCGGGAAATGGTGAGTTCTTTGTAAGTGGTCTCGGCATCGGCGAGTTGGGCACGATTGTCGACCAATTCCGCGCGCACACGTTGGAGTTCCAGAGCAATTTCACCAGCAAGGCGTTGGTTGCCTGCGCGCAAGTTGGCGGCGGCTTTCGCTTTGAGATCAGTTTCTTCTTTTTCTTGGCGCTTTACTTGGGTGATGAGCTTTTCGCATAGACCAGCATGAGCGACGAGGCCTTGGTTGAACTGGGTGATTTGCTTGCGCAGGTTTTCTTTTTCGAGTTCAAGCAGAGCCTCGGGGTTGCGTTTTTCTAGGCCTGAGACGAAAAGACCGAGGAAACCTTTGAAGATATTGGCAATGCGCTGAAACATGATGTTTTTGGGAAGTGTGTAAAATTCAGGGGCGGACGATGGTTGATGCCTGTCATGGCATCAACTTCGCTAGTCTGAACGCTACCGAGCCACAGGTCAAGCCTGCGGGGAGGGGAAAATCGGGCTTTTTTTCTACTGACTAACGTTCAGCCTATGACTTGGCAAGCTGGTCGAGGATGCCGTTGACAAAGCGACCGGAATCGTTGGAACCGAATTTTTTCGCAAGGTCGATGGCTTCGTTGATGACGATATTCGGCGAAAGATCAGGGCGAGTCATCAACTCGCAAGCGCTGAGACGCAAGATGGCGCGATCAACAGGGTCGATCCGCTCGGGGGCGAAGTTGGTGATGATTTCGGCGAGAGATTTGTCGACTTCGGCTTTGTGCTTGAGGACGAGGTCGACGAGCGAGTCCGCATCACGGCGCAGTTCGATGAGATCTACGTGGGATTCACGAAGATGCTTGAGGTCGGTCTGATCGGGGAAATTTTCCGGTTTTTCGAGCATGCGGACGCGATCGGAGATGCGTTGCAGGCGGCGAATGGAAGCTGTTACGGGCTCAAGTGGATTGCGCAACTGCGGTTGGTCATCGATGGCATTGATGAATCGAATGCGCGCAGCACTGAGGTCATGCTCGGTGCCGTAAAGTTTTTTCAAGGCGACTTCGAGTTGAACGACGGCGGTCTCCTGATCCGCATCGTGCACGGGGATTTTGCGGCAGATGTCGTATTGCATCGTCCATTCCGACTCATAGCGCAGGACGAGTTGGAGCTCGCGTTTGAGAATGGCGAAGTCGGTGGACGCTCCCAAGCGGGCTAATGCCTGTGGGCTGCGATCCGAGAGTTCGAGGAGTCGATCGGGGCGGCCTTGGGTGATATGTTCCAGTGCGCGCATCGTGCTGGCAAGCAGACGACGGCGATCAGACTCGGTGAGTAATTCCCAGAAAGTATTGCGGTAATCGGCAGCGGGTGCGCCACCTTCAAGGTCGGCACAGTAGAGGAATTGGACGGCTGCCTCGCGGATTTGGCGACGACTAGGCATTGGAACGATTGTTGGTGCGTGGGATCGAGCGCTCGAGTTCTTGGAAAATATCAATCATTGAGGTAGCGGCGCGGGCAGCCTCGCGTCCGCGATTGATGTTGGCACCGATGCAGCGCGCATAGGCTTGTTTTTCGTCATCGCAGAGCAGGACTTCGTGAATGATGGGGATGCGATGAGTGATTGCAAGTTGTTGGAGAGAAGAAGTTACGGACTCGGCGACGAGGTCGGCATGGGCGGTAGCTCCACGAATGATCAGGCCGAGGGCGATGACGCAAACGGGTGATTCGCGGTTGAGAACATTGGCAATGGTAACAGGGATCTCGAAGGCACCGGGGACGCGGATCAGGTCTACGCGTGACTGTGGCATGAGCTCGCCAAGTTCGTCGATGGCATTTTCGACAAGGGCATCTGTGAACTCCGTGTTGTATTTGGAGGCCACGATACAGACCCGCACTTTGGAGCCGACGTGGCGTGGACGTGGTGGAAGAATGGATGACATCGGACGGGTGTTATGCTGGGAAAAATAAGATAAGTCAACGACGAGAGTGGTTTGATGTCACTTTTTTTATCAGAATGTGGAAATTTTCCCTTGTTGATAAACCGATTGCGGAAAGGAGACATGTGCTGTAGGAATCGGCAATGGATGATCGGCAGCCAATGGAACAGGGAACGGAGGAATTTGTGCGTGAGCTGACCAATCAGCAGACGGCGATGTTGGCTTACATTCGCTCGTTGATGCCGGGAAATTCTTCGGCGCGTGATGTGTTGCAGGAGGTAAATGTCACGCTGTGGCAGAAAAAGGACCATTTCACGCTAGGCACCAACTTTAAGGCCTGGGCTTTTCAGACGATCCGCTATCACTTGATGAATCATCGGCGCAAGATGCAATCACAGGGGTGGTTGGTATTCGATGATGACTTGATCGAGCAGGCATCGCCGCTGTTGCAGGCGGATGCGGATGAGATCGAGGAACGGCATCAAGCCCTGCATCGGTGTTTGCAAAAATTGCGCCCACAAGATCGGGACTTGCTGCAGCATCGCTACGCGAGTGAGGCATCGCTGCGCGATTACGCTGTCATTGTGCGTAAAAGCGAGGGCACGCTGAAGGCTTTGCTTTTCAATTTGCGCAACGTGTTGCGTCGATGCATCGAGCAACAAATGAAACAAACACCCCCATCCATCACATGAAAAAGAGCGACCACAAGTGGATTCAGGAAGTGCTCGATGGCGAGTGCGATGAGGAGCAATTCGGCTCATTTCAGCAACGGCTGCGCGACGATCAAGAATTTGCGCAATTGTATCGCGAATATGCGCTGATGCAGCATGCGCTGTATGAAGAATTTGAGGGGCGTGCGATGATTGGTATGCGGCAGGTGGCACCAGCGAAATCCTCGACTACGCGATGGATCGGATGGTCGGCCGTGGCGGCGGCGTTAATCCTGGGGTTGGTAATTTTTTCGCAGCGTGAGCGAGACATGGAAATGCCGCATCGATTGGCGACAAGTGTGTTTTCTGACGATGCTCAATGGTTGATCAACGGCAAAGTGGCTGCCAATGTAAACGAAACACAAATTGCAAAGGGCGTTAGAGTGCAATTGTTGTTAGGGCAAGCGCGATTTTCCATCGACGGCATCGTGCAATCGGTGATCGATGCTCCGGCGGAGTGGACCTACACAGATGAGATGAAAATCACTTGGCATAGCGGAGTGGGGCGTTTTCGCGTGGAAGAATCGGTGCAGGGATTTACGGTGGAAACGGCGACGATGTCGGTGGTTGATTTGGGTACCGAGTTTGGTGTTTCGAGCAAACCCGGAGGGGATTCTGAGGTCCATGTGATCGAGGGCTTGGTGAGCGTCAATGCTTCTGCTGCAAGCGAGAAAAAAACATTGGTGGGAGGAGAAGCCGTGCGCTTGAACGATTCGAGCAAGTGGGAAAAAATCCCGCTGCAAATGAAATCGGTTTCCGAAGTCCGTGCGAGTTTTGTAACGCTGGTGGATGAAGATTTTTCCAAGGTTGCGCAAAGTAACTCGTTCGCTGCCCGCTGGCGTCTGTCTAAAGGTGTGGCACTGGGGCAAAAGGGCCAAGTCGAGGGACGTAATTTTGAAGCATTTTTGCCATTGAAAATTGATGAGACCTCGGCGCAGCGAGGCGTGATCTTGGTGACGATGGCTGTCGAAAATCCACACATAGGTGCATTTCACACGGATGGCTGGTCAGGCTTGAGTTTGTATCGTGGTGGAGAAGAAGTGGTTTTCTTTGGTGATGGCTTTGGCCCGGAAAAAACATGGTCGCTGGATGTAAGACAGCAGTTGCCCTTAGTATTGCCAAAACACGCTGTGATCGATGGACGCACGGTAACTCTACGTTACGATGCGGCGAGTGGTGCTGTAAGTTTGCATCATGGAGGTCTGCCGTTGGGGCCAGCTTTTTGTGAGTCGAAAATTGCTACGGGCATCCGCTTTGATGAAGTTCGCCTTAGCGCTTCCGAAGAGGCGGCACTGGCAGTTCGGTCCTTGCAGATTCGCTCCGGAGGTGTAACGCGTTGAACGCGAAATCATTTCATCCAGGCGGCAGAAGCGGGATGAACCTTGGGTAGATCTTGCAGCAAGAGTTTCAACATGGCTCGCGCGCCTGCTTCATTGAAATGAGTGTGATCATCGGATGCATTGGCGTGGCTTTTCGATTTTTCCTCACCCAATTGCAAAAGCAACTGACTGCTGCTGCGATGAAGGTCGATGACGGGCACGTTTTTTTCTTTGCCGACAAGAAGCATGGCATCGGCGTAAGGGCGCAATGAATCGGTAAGCTTGCCGTCGCGGAAGGTGCGTCGCGCTACGGGAGTCACCAGGATCGGTTGCGCTTGGTGGGCGCGACAATCATCGATCAAGCGTCGCAGATGCTGGGGAAAGTCCGTTGTAGGATTGGTGGACTCGGGCTGATCTGCGGGGTGCGAGTCATTATGGCCAAATTGGATCATCACGACGTCGGGATGAAGAGCAAGGGCTTCGTGCCATAGATGTTGTTCGATGAATGTTTTGGTGCTGCGGCCTTTGCGAGCGGTATTGATCACACGACAATTATTGTTCAATGCTGCGGGCAGAAATTGACCCCAACCTCGGCAAGGGTCATTTTCTGGATAATCGCACACCGTAGAATCTCCGACGAGAACGATGGTCGTCAGATCGGCGCGTGGGTTCCAGTCATCAGTTCCAGCGAGCACTTTGCGTGGAGTTATCGCCAGTGCTTCATCGAGAGGGATTTGTTTCGACCAAGCTACACGGTTTACGTTGTGCTTCGCTTGAGATGGACTACGATATTCATAGTAGCGAGCGGTTTTTTCCGAATCTGGTTTGTTCCAGTTGTGCCAACCTTCAGGTAAAATGTGGGGACCTGTTTGGCAGAAGAGGAAGCCGACGCTTGCATTGGGACGCCACGGTCTACCGAAATAGGTGTTAGGAAAACTTCTCGATTTGCTTTGCTGGCTGACATCAGGATTTTTCCATGGGATTGAGTCGCCTGTGAGTTTGCAATTTTTGAAAACGAAGCCGTAGGGCTGCTGTTGTGGAGTGCTGGCAGCGGTGATGTAGCCGCCATTTTTGCTGTGAATGTGGCATCGATCAAAAAACGCTGTGGCATCGCCGTAGATGAAATCGACTCGGCCCTCAATGAAACAATCGACAAAATCGTGACGTCCTTTGTTGACCATCAATGTATCCTGCCAGCCTTCAAAGCGGCAATTGCGAAACCGCACGCGGTCGGCATCCGAGCGCAGTGCAAGGGCTTGTCCATGATCCCCAGAGGTATTGCGAAATGTGATGTTGGTAGCAGAGAAATCATTGCACAAAATTTTGACACCTGGATTGAAATGATCGGCACCATCAGGTCGCGGATCGTTGACGTTTCGGTCCCAAGTGATGATGGTAGATTCGGCTGATTCACCGATCATGCGCAGTGGTTGTTTGCGTGCAGCAATGACTAATGGGCCTTGGTACACGCCTGCTGCCAGTTCTAACACAACGGATTCCTTTTCATCTGCATCGAGTTGTGCCAAAGCTTGCTGTGGTGTGTGAAACGGAGCGCTTCCGTCGGTGGCGATACGAAGAATTTTCTCAGCGTGTAATGGCTGGCAAAGCAGTGCTGCTACGCTCAAGATGATGAATGAGGATCGACGGGAAAATCGGCGCATGAAACTTTCTAAATTTTCTCCTAGTTTATGCCGATGGGGCATTGTGTCATGCAGATGAGGTTTTGGTGAAACTTTCCCCTCTAGGCGGCGTTACTCCTGTAGTATGAAAAACTCTCTTATTTCTCGATTCGTTCCGCCTGCGATTGCGTTGGTGCTTTCAGGTGTTGCGTTGCACGCCCAAGTTCCCGACGAAGTAGCAAAAAATCTCAACCGCCAGGTGAGCTTGGCGAAGGATGATAAACCGGCGGTGGAAGATCCTCCGGCCTCGGTGTTTGCGCTGCGCAAGGATATTCCACATGGCAAGATGGAAATGATTGAGTATGACTCCAAGAGTGTTGGCACTACTCGCAAGATGCAGGTGTACACCCCGCCGGGCTATGACAAAGAGAAAAAATATCCTGTGTTGTATTTGCTCCACGGCATCGGCGGTGACGAGACCGAGTGGCAACGCTTTGCGCAACCAGACGTTCTCTTGGATGGATTGATCGCGGACAAAAAAGCGCTGCCAATGATTGTGGTGATGCCGAATGGTAGGGCTCAGAAAAATGATCGACCTGAGGGCAATGTGTATCAGCACGGACCAGCGTTTGCTGCATTTGAAAAAGACCTCTTGGAAGATGTGATCCCAACAATTGAAAAGCGCTATTCCGTCGAGGCGAACGCGGACAAGCGGGCTCTCGCGGGATTGTCGATGGGTGGTGGACAAACATTGAACTTTGGCCTTGGCAATCTCGATACATTTTCCTGGATCGGTGCATTTTCGGCGGCTCCGAATACCAAAAAACCGGAGGAATTGGCGAAACCGAAAGATTTGAAAAAGCATCTGAAGCTGTTGTGGTTGTCTTGTGGATCGAAGGATGGCTTGATGAACGTCAGTCAAGGAGTGCATCGTTGGTTGGAAGAAGAAAAGATCGAGCATGTGTGGCATGTTGATGGCAATGGTCACGATCCGACACACTGGCGCAACAATCTTTATCACTTCTCGCAGCGAATTTTCCGTTGATCTTTGTGTCATCGAATTTAGGGTGCAGGGAATGAGAAAATGGATCTTGGGCTTGGGAGTGTCGTCGGTGCTTGTGATGCAAACGATGGCGGCAACGTATTATGTCGATGCTGCTCAGGGAAATGATCAGCATGAGGGAACTAGTGAGAGCAAAGCTTGGAAGTCGTTAGAAAAAATCAACGCCACTGTTTTTCAGGCGGGTGATCAGATTTTGTTGCGTGCTGGTTCACAATGGCAAGGAACATTGCGACCCCAAGGATCCGGCTTGATTGCAGGAACTCGGATTGAGCCGATCGTGCTGGATCGTTATGGCGAAGGTCCGTTGCCTTTGATCGAGGCGCAGGGCAAGCATCCTCAGGCCTTGTTGTTGCACAACGTGGAGGCTTGGCAGGTGAAAAATCTGCAATTGACGAACCAAGGTGAAGCACGAGCTCCGTGGCGTTACGGGGTGAAAATATCTGCTACGAAGCCAGGCGCGATGCGATCGATTCATCTTGATGGTTTGCAGGTGCGCGATGTGAATGGGGATTTGCGCAAGAGTCACGAAGGCTGCGGCATATTTTTTGAAGCACAGGGGCAAGCATGGTTTGAGAATTTGCTGATCGAGAATTGCAGTCTTGAGCGCTGTGATCGCAATGGCATTTGTCAGCGTGGGTATGGTCGAAAGCGCAGCACGGGTGTGGTGATTCGCGGCAACAAATTGCACGACATCGGTGGTGATGGCATCAAGCTATGGGGCACGAATGGTGGCTTGATCGAGCGCAATGTTGTGAGTTTTGCGCGAGCACGATGCAAGGATCATGCCGCGGGCATTTGGCCATTCGCCTCGGATGATACGGTGATTCAATTCAATCAGGTGAGCGATACCCAAGGCACTCTCGACGGTCAAGCATTTGACTCGGACTATCAATGCGAGCGCACGATCATTCAATACAACATGAGTTGGCGCAATCAGGGTGGATTTTTACTCGTTTGTGCTCCAGGAAATAACTACTGCCGCAATACGGTGGTGCGTTACAACCTGAGTGTTGATGATGGCGTCAATTCGGCTCGTGTGATTCATTTTGGTGGTAATTCTGAGAATACCTTGATTCACAACAATACCTTTGTGATCACAGGTAAACAGCAGATTCCGTTAGTCAAATGCACTGATTGGGAGCGAGGAATTCCGCGAAATGTTGACTTTATCAACAACCTCATCATCATCCAAGAGGGTGGACAAGCACGTTACGAATTCGGCACGGCGAAGGAATTTCGCATGCGCAATAATGTCTTCGTGGGCAAGCAAATGGGGCTGCCCGATGGCGCTGGAGAAATGCTTCCTAGTATGCCTTCGCGTTGGCAAAACGTTGATTTTGCCAATACAAAATGGTATCAGCAATTTGGTCCCGAGAAGCGGCAAGCGCTACCGCAAGGGGAAGTTGTTGCCAAACCCGGTGATCGCGATTTGTTTGGAAAGAAAGTGCCGCAAGGACGAGCGCTTCCTGCCGGTGCGATTTTGCCTCCTTGATCGGTGAAATGATTTCCTAACGCCGTGCTTGATTTGGGTTTGGAATGTGACACACTGCTCTTGTCAATTTGAGCGCAGAAACTGAAACCTCCTCCCTCCCTGTTCCTCGCAAACGCCGCAGATGGCTGCGCCGTGTGGGGTATTTGCTTTTTTTTCTGGGAGTGTTGCTTGTTTGGTTGAATGGCCCCGGAATTCGTTGGTTGTTGCCAAAGATCGCACAGCAGTTTTTGGAGAAAAAGTCGATGGCGATTGAGATGGAAGTGCGAGGCTCGGTGGTGGGCGGACTTTCACTTCATCAAATGCACCTCGTCGGTGGGCCTATTGTTGACTTGCGAATCAGTGATATCGAGCCTCGCTACCACTTTAAGGAGTTGTTGGGAGGAAAAGTGCAGGGCATTCGCGTGAGAGGCATCAAGGTCGAGATGGACCTTGATCGGAAATTACCCACTGACTCCGAGCCTGAACCGACGACACCTTTTGACATCCGTAAGCTGGTCGAGATGTTGCATAAGAATCAAGCCCTAGCGTCGGCCTACGAAGTGGATGTTCAAATCGAGCAGATGCACATTCATCGGAGTCATCAGCTTGTCGCGAGGACGGAAAACCTCCAATTGTCTCACCTAGCTGGACAAAATTTATGGAACATCGAAACCGGACAGTGGGAGCTGCTAGATCAAAAAAAGATCCCTGCCCAAACTGTGGGGATTTCGTGGTCGCCAGACCGCATCGAGCTCGATCGGTTCCGCTATGATGACAACGTTCGCTTGGAAAACTTGCGATTTTTCACGCCAGAAAATCTGCGGCCATCGTTGCAAGCGCGCGTTGGCTTTGCCGAATCACTTTTCGAATTGCAGACAACAGAAAATTTCGAACGTCTCGATTTGCTGTTATCTGGTAAGCCGTGGAGTCTTTCTCAGCTTGAACCATACCTTGGAAAGTCACTTCCCCTGCAAGGCGATCTTACGGAGTTGAAATTGAGAGTGGAACCGAAACACCTGCCGGTCTTTGGCGAATCAGAAACGCCGCCGCTGTTGTTCGATGTCAACTTGCAAACCAAATTGCAGGCGATGCAGCGGGGAAAATGGAAGATTAATGATGTCGATATCTCTCTTTCTAAGGTTGCTGAAAATGCTGATCTCGAGCTGCGCCTTGCGGGATACGATGGCGTAGTCGATGCTAAAACACAGGTCTTGTGGAATCAAAATCCGGCAACGAAGGAAGACTGGCAGCGTGCTTCGCTCGTGTATGATGTTGGCATTCCCGAATTGAAAAATTTGTTAGATAACTTGGCAACGGAATTAACCATGAAGCGCCCGAAAGACGAGGTGGCTCCTCCCGCATCGGCACTGCGAGTTCATGGTTCACTGCGGATTGATGGCTCGGCGATTGGACCATTGGAAGCGCATGTTGATCTAAAGGCACGGGATGAGAAAATTCCTGCCTTGCAAGTGGTTGTACAATCGCCTCAGGGGAAAAATTTTACTCTCGAGAGCAACTTCGGAGCACTGCAAGTCAAAGGTTCATTCGATCGCGAGGTCATGAAATATACAGCTGAAGTTAGCGCCTCAAAACTCGATCCGCAGAGCTATCAACCCTGGGTCGCATGGGTAGGTGTTGCCTTGCCGAAGGGAATGAATGCAAGTCTAAATTGGAAAGGTAGCGGCATGATCAAATACGAAGAGCATGCGGGTGAGGCGATGATTGAAGCCTTTTCATGGAAACGTGATGGAGCAGAGGAGGTGACGGCCTCGGGCCGTGCCATGTATGATTGGCCGCGCAAGGCTGATGTCGAAAATTTGCAGGTCAACATGGGCGATCAACAAGCGCGGATGAATTTGTCGTTTGCTGATCAACGATTGGAATTGCGTGAATTGGAATTGCGAAAAAAAGAGCAAGTGCTTGTGCGCGGCACAGCTAGCATTCCCATTGCAAAGTCGGTGAAATCAACTCGTGATTTTCTTCTCCAAACGCAGGATCTCAAGGTCAGCTTGAGCAGTGAAGTGTTGCCTTTGTCGACTGCTGAACAGTGGATGAAGTCGGGGGAAACATTGCCAATGACCGGAACGGCAAAAATCGATTTGCAGGTCACAGGTTCGCCGGCGGACCCGAGCATTAGCGGAAATTTGCAACTCAAGGATGTGAAGAGTCGTGAAAAAAATGATCTGCCCGCGCTCGATTTGTTAGTCGATCTGCAAACAGTATCACAGAAAATTGCGCTGAGTGGGCAATTGCTAACATCGCGCACTGCGCCCGTCATGTTCAAGGCTGAGATGCCATTCCGACCCGGTGCGTGGGCGGAAGATGTTCAGTTGATTCAAGGGGAAAAAATCAATGCGCGCGTCGATATCCCTGAGTTGGATCTTTCCCGATTTCAAGACCTCGTTCCGCAGGTGAAACAATTGGCAGGCTTGGTCAGTGGCAATGTTGTCGTTGATGGCAGCGTCAAATCGCCACGCATCAATGGCTCCCTGGCATTGAAAAATTTCTCCACACGATTGCCTAACGAAAAAATTCCGCCCATCACTGAAGGGATGATGAATCTCACTTTTACGGATCAACTGGTGAAGCTGGAAAAAATGAGCCTGCAATTGGCTGGAGGAAATGTGTCCGTGCAAGGTGTAGCTGATTTGAAAGTGCCAGCGAAGCCGAATCTTGATTTTACCATTCGCGGTGATGCCTTACCACTTTGGAGAGATGAGGCTGTGATTGCGCGAGCCAATGCCAATCTACGCATCGCAGGACCATGGGATTTGGTGCGGACTAGCGGCGAGATTGGCATGGTCGACAGCTTGCTTTACAAAGATTTTGAAATCATCCCCATCGGCAAGCCCTTCACCTTGCCGCAGGCCGCGTCACTTCCTGCTCTTGATAGCAAACTGGAAAGCAAAGCCAATGCGTTGCCCTTGCCTTTTGCGAATTGGCCTCTTGCAGTTACGATCAAGACAAGTGATCCATTTTTCATTCGTGGAAATTTGGCACGCGGAGCGATCACAGCCGATGTCAAAGTGGGCGGCACTCTGAGCAATCCGCAGCCGGTAGGAGAAGCGGTGATCGAAGAACTCACGGCAGCATTGCCTCTGAGCAAGCTCACTATTTCATCCGGCAAAGTGCGTCTCACTGCAGCAACAGGACTTGATCCTGTTCTGGATATTCGTGGTGCTTCACGTGTATCCAATTACGATGTCAGCCTCTATGTTTACGGACCTGTTTCTGCTCCGAAAATTTTGCTCACCTCAGAGCCACCCTTGCCTGAAAATGAAATCATGACGCTCCTCGCGACGGGCACGACAACCGATGGTCTAACCGATCAAGATACTGCGCAGAGCAAAGCCACACAGCTCTTGATCGAAGAATTTCGACGTGGTCGATTGCCGATGGGACAGAAGCTCATGCCGCTGCTCTCCAAGTTAGAAAACGTAGAGCTTGCTGTCGGCGAACCTGATCCCTACACGGGGAAAAAGTATGCATCGGCGAAAATGCCGCTCTTTTCTCGATACTTTCTCTATGGTGCGGTTGATGCGTTAGGACGCACGCGAACTTTATTCATGTTTGAAGTGAAAATGAAATGACCGCTTGGAAAAACATCGTTGTAATGATTTGTTGCTGCAGTTGCTTTGCGCTGCATGCCGCAGAAGTGCGTCTTAGTGGATTGAAATCGATGAGCCGAGGTCAAGCTCGCGAGGTTTTAGGCGATCGGCTTGAGTTGATCAAAAAGAAACCAGCAACGCCGGCGCGTGCCTCAGATGCAGCATTTATGTTAGAGCGTTTGATGCGCTTGCAAGGATTTGCCAATGCATCGGTGACCGGGACTGTGGAGTCGGGCAATGCGATTCGCTTAACGGTGAACGAAGGCTCACGTCAATACCTCGGCACAATTTCAATCGACGGTGTTGAGGCCAAGCAACTCAAGCACCTACGTCGACTTTTCAGCAGCCCAGCAGAAAAACGGATGTTGGCTTTTGCGCAGAAAGTACCCTTTTTGGAAGAAGATGTGACGGAAGGGATTTCCTATCTTACGCAAGAGTTACAATCGCGTGGTTATTGGGATGCCAAAGTGGAGTTACTTTCACGTTCCGCTCCCGATGCTCATGGCAAAGTGGATTTTCAGATCCGCATTGATCAAGGTATCTTGCACACCTTGGAGTCACCACGCATCAGTGGAAATTTGCCTCATTATCGCAAGACCTTACAGCGCAAACTTCTGAAACTTCAAGGTGTGCCAGCTACTACTTCAAACATCAATCAGGTGCGCACTGTGACCGAGGCGCTCTATCGAAAACACGGTTACCCCGATGCGCAAATTCGCGTCAGTGGTGAGGCTGCTCATGGCAAATTTCGGCCGGAGTTGTCAGTTCAATTGGGCGAACGTTATCGATTGAGTGAAGTGACGGTCACAGGCTTGGAAAAAACGAACGCTTCTCGTGTGTTAATGCGCTTCGATGGCATGGAGGGAAATTATTATGATGCAACGCGGATGGACCGCGAGGTGCGGAAGCTACTCAATACGGGAGCTTTTCAATCGATGCGCCTAGAGACTACTGTGGACGAACGTGGTCAGGTGCTCGATGCTACATTGCAGACTGCGGAAGGGAAGGCACGCAGTTATCGAGCTTACGCTGGTTTAGAAACGTATGAGGGCCCAATCATCGGTGTTGGTTACAGCGATCGGAATTTCCTGGGTAACCTTTGGAACTTGAGCGGAGGGCTGGAAATGTCTGCGCGCGGTATGTTGTTCGATGCGCGTGTGGTCGACCCCTGGCTTTTCAATCAAGATGTTCGAGCTGGTGCGCGCTTCTTTGCCGTCAATCGCGATCTTGATGTCTATCAAAAATTTGAGTCGGGTTTTTCTGCTGATTTCACTTGGGAAGTTGCCGAGTTTGATACCTTGTTGCTTTATGCAGCGATGTCGTATGTAAACATCACCGATGCGATGATAGACAGCAAAAATCTAGGGGCAACGGAATACAATCACAATCGCGTGAGGCTCACTTGGACGCATGATGAGCGCAACAATAAGGTCTCGCCAAGCGATGGCTGGATCACCGACGTCGCTGGTGAAATGGGCACGGTAATCGGCACCGAGAATGCAAGTTATCTGAAGTGGGAAATGCGCGGTAGTTGGTATGTGCCAGTGAAGGAGACCAACCACGTCGCTCTGGGATTGCGCTCGGGTATGTTGATCCCGGCGACTGCGGCGGACGTGCCGATTGACTTGCGCTATTTCCTCGGTGGAGCAAGCACCGTGCGCAGTTTTCCAGAGCGTGAACTGGGGCCGCGCAATAGTGATGATGTGACGACGGGAGGCGAGGCGTATTGGATCGCGAATGCCGAATACGTGCATCAAGTGAGTGGTCCGGTGAAAGCAGTCGCATTTTCTGACATCGGCACCCTCAGCGAAGATTCGGCTACCTTTGGTTTTTCGACGTTTGATATCGCTGTGGGGATTGGCATTCGTGCCGATTTACCCATCGGTCCGGTGCGACTCGAATATGGTCACAATTTGACGCGAGATGATGGTGAGCCTACAGGTGCATTCCATTTCGCGATTGGTGCTTCGTTTTGAAGAGTTGGATTCTGCTTTTCATTTTTGCGGGATTTGCTTGATTGATGCCTGTATGAAACGTGTTTTTCTTTTGGCCATGGTGTTGATGTGTTCTCAGTGCTCCACCGTTTATTATGGAGCAATGTAAAAAGTAGGCGTGCATAAGCGTGACATATTGGTGACTCGCGTGAAGAGTGCGAAGAAGGACCAAGAGGAAACCAAAGAGGTTTTTGCGAGTGCGCTTGATCAGTTCGTTAGTGTGACGGGTTATGATGGCGGAGACTTTGAAAAGCAGTATCGAAAAATGGAGTCAGCGTATGAAGACGCGAAAAGCCAAGCGGGTGATGTCCGTGCCCGTCACGACGATGTGGAACGCGTTTCCAAAGATCTTTTCCGCGAATGGAGCAAGGAAATCAAGCAGTATGAAAATGCCATTTTTCGTGCGGAATCACAGCGTCAAAAAACGGTGGCCGAGCAGCGCTACAAGAGTCTGATTGCGCAGATGCGAAAAGCGGAATCGCGGCTTGATCCGGTGCTGCGTCAGTTCCGTGATCACGTCTTGTTCATGAAGCATAATCTCAATGCTCGCGCGATTGCTTCGTTAGAAGGGCAAGTCACGCGCACCAAGATCGATGTCAGCCGTTTGATCGCAGAGATGGAGGCATCGATGCGCGAGGCTGATGCATTCCTGAAAGCTGTGAAGTGATTCATTTTTGCTGCTGCAATACCTCGACCTGCATGCCCTCGATGGCAACTTGGAGCCGTGTCACGCAGATGCGGTCTCCCGTTTTGATTCCTTTTACGTAGAGGTCATTTTGATCAGCGCGGATGATTTGGATCGGTTGCACGTGAATGGTATTGGTGTCACGCACCACCAGCACGCTGGACTCTTCATACAAGCCTGAACGAGGGATTTTGGTCAGATCGTCGATGGGTGCTGTGGGTAATAGGGCTCTCACGAAAAGCCCTACGGGTGGATATTTTTTTCCGTTAGGGAGAACTTTTGCAATGATGCGCGCGGAATTGGATTTGCGATCAATTTCGCCATCAAAACGCACAATTTCAGCTTCCCATGATTGCGTTTCCTTGCCCAGCATTGCTTCGATTTTGAACCGTCCTTGTTTCGCAAGAAAGGGAAAGTCTTCGAGAGAGGCAGGAATGTGGAGCTCCAAATCATCATCGGCATAGAGTTCGCCGACAGTGAAACCTGGAGAAAGGTAAGAACCGAGTTCGACATTGCTTTGCCGCACGCGCCCCGCGAAGGGCGCGCGGAGAATCGTGCGTTCCTCATCGCGTTTGGCTTTCTCCAGATCTGCTTGTGCTGAGGTGAGCAACGCACGTGCACGGTTGATTTGAGGATCGCGTCGAGTGAGGGGCGATGGGGCGTCTTTGCTCACACGTTGCCATTCGCGTATCGCCATTTCCGCTTGAGCGCTCTCGAGTGCGAGATTTTCTTGGGCTTGTGCTAGCATCGATTCCATGCGTGCCCGTGCCGCAGTGTAGTCGGCCGCATCAAGGCGTAACAACACTTCGTTTTCCTTAACCGTGCCACCGCGTTTCCATTGCGGTGAGACTTCGATTACTTTTCCCGCTACTTCCGAGGCGAGTAACACCTCGCGGCGACTGCTGACCACGGCCTGCGAAACGATGCTCAGTTGTTGGTTGGTGGAAGCAATGGTAAAGACTTCTACACTCGGATGGGCAAAGACGCGTTCTTCTTTTTTCGCTTCAGGTTTGCACTGTTTCATCATAACTAGGCTCAGAACAGAGAGAAGCACGATGGCGAGAATCGCAAAGATGGTTTTCGTCTTACTGACGTGTTCGCTAGCGGAGGTGGATGATGTAGAATCCATGCGGAGTGGCGATATCATCGGTCATGGTGCTGAAAATGCAAGCCTGCGATGAGTGAGATGCAAGTAGAGAAAAGCGGGCTGAGATTTTTTTTTCTCAATCACAGATCGGTTGGCGCGAGCGTGCCGCTGTATTGGCAGAATCACATGAGTCACAAAACACAATCAACGGATCTAGATCCCGCGCTGCGATGGCAGCAGTGGATTGATGAGCACGCTGAAGTGTGTTTTCTGTATGCTCGTCAACAAACTCGTTGCGAGGCGGATGCGGAAGATGTGTTGCAGGAGGCCTTGGTGGAAACATGGTCAAAAGCCCAAGACGAGGTGCCACCGCGCGCTGTGGTTTTTGCCACGATCCGTCGCCGTGCGATTGATCTGGGTCGTAGCATGGATCGTCGCGCACGTCGTGAAAATGAGGTTTCTGAGGTCAATAACTGGTTTGTCAGCGATGTTGGCGCGAGCGATGTGAATGATATGATTCAAAGGGAAATGGCGAACTTGCCTGATGACTTACGCGAGGTATTGATTTTGCGTGTGTGGGGTGAAATGACTTTTCCCGCCATTGCGCAATTGTTGGCGATCCCCGTGGCGACTGCCACATCTCGATACCGTTACGCTGTCGAGCGACTCAAACCCAAACTAACCGAATTACAACCATGAATGAGGAACTTTCCGATTCGTTTTTGAAACAGCTTAAACCTGCACCGTTGCCGCTAGCATTGCGTACTCGGCTAGCACAGCCACCTGCGGCAGTGGTGGAAAATACCATACCTCATTCATGGAGAGAGCGCCTTGTCTCTTTGCTGCCGATTGCGGCGGCCCTTGCGATCGGTTTGCTGTTGCATCGAAACGCGGGTCGTGTTGAGCCCCAGGAGGCAGAGCCGAACGTTACGGTGCGACACCATGAAAAAATCCTGCTCCAAAGCAAGCGCTTGCAGCTTTTTGAAGCCGATGGGGGATACTGGGAACTCCTGCAACAGCAGTGGAAAGAGGAATCTACCGTCGCAAATACTCACTCGCCGATCTTGATCCGTTCATCGGAGATCATGCACACCCTTGTCTGTGCTCCTGTCACTTTTGATTAACAATCCAACCAACAACCACAAACGATATGAAAGCAAACCACAGAATGATGAAGGCAGCCCTTATGGCTGCAATCCTAGGAACGACGCCCATGCACGCTCAAGTGCTGGATGAGGTCAAAGACAAAGCGAAAAATCCCGGCGAGGTGAAAATTGACATCGAGATCGATGGAGATGGCGCTAAGGCGGATGCTGATGGCAAAGCAGGTACTAAGCTCGACGGCAACGGCACCACATCACACTCCGAGAGCAAATCGGTATCGATCACCTCGGATGGCAAAAAAACCATTCGCAAGACCGTGACCACGCGCAATGGTGTTACCGAAGAAAAAACGGAAGTGCTCGATGGCGATGGCAATGTTGTTGACGAGGAGGGTGATGAAGCGCCCCAACAACAAGGTCAATCGAAGCCAGCGGGTGTGTGGATTGGTGCAGAGGTCAAGGCCGCCGATCCAGCATTGCGTGAGCAACTCGGACTCGGTCCTGATGAGGGCGTGGTCATTCGCACCTTGGCCAACGACGGGCCGGCGGCCAAGGCTGGCTTGAAAGTGAACGACATTCTTCTCAAAGCGGGCGATCAAGTCTTAGCGGAAGAAGAAGACCTGCGCAGTGAACTGAGAAACCACAAGGCAGGCGATACCATCGAGGTAGAATACATGCGCAAGGGTGAGCGGGCAAATCTCACTGTCACCATCGAGGAGCGCGGCCAACAGCAGCAGAATGATGGCGGCGGTGCGCAAGCAAATGGCAATCAGGGCGGCAATTCTTTTAAGTTGGAAATTGATGGCGCAGCGGATCTGGATGAAGCTCTCAACGACCCCAATGTGCCTGAATCGATCAAGAAGCAAATGAAGGAGATGTTGGAGAAAATGAAGAGCTTGCAGAAGTAAGATGCAATCGCACAACTGGCTCGCGACATTTCCACTCTTTTGTTTTCTTCTTGTGCGCGGTCTTCAATCGTGACAGCATGGGTCATGAAACATCTGTTATTGATTCCCATCCTCTGTGGCATGAGCCTTCATGCGGCAGAGGATTTTCCTTTGTTGAAAAAGCAACTGGATGAGGAGATTGCGAAACATGAAATGGTTGGCGGCCTTGTGCAAACTGGTGACCGCGATGGTGTGCAGCGTCAAGAAATGTCGGGGCTAGCCGATATCGCCAGCAAACGTGCTATTCAAGCCGATGACCTTTTTTGGATTGCTTCGATGACCAAGCCGATCACGGGAACGGCGGTGATGATGTTGCACGAGCGAGGCAAACTGAACATCCAAGATCCGGTGAAAAAGTATCTGCCCGAATTTGCCGATCTCAAGGATGCTCAGGGCAAGCATGTTATCATCACGATTGCACAATGCTTGCAACACAGCTCGGGCTTGAGTGACGTGCCACGCGGCGCTGATGCAGAGTTTGAGACACTTGCTGATCTCACCAAACATGTGGTCACCTTACCTGTCAACTTCCCGCCTGATAGCAAATGGAGTTATTGCCAATCTGGCATCAACACCGCGGCGCGAGTGGTGGAAGTCGTGAGTGGCAAGTCCTTTGACGCCTTTGTCGAGGAGGAGTTGTTTCAGCCACTTGGCATGAAAGATACAACATTTTCTCCGAGTGCGGATCAGATGAAACGCTTGTGCAAGGCATATCAGAAAAGCTCGGCCACCGAGTGGAAAGAGGCGTCTTTGAGTTTTCTGTTAGGTGAACCTGGCGCGAACAAGAAACGCTATCCTCGTGCCAATGGCGGTTTGTTTTCGACCGCTGCGGATTATGGTCGCTTTGCTCGTATGATTTTGCGTGGCGGCGAGTTGGATGGCCATCGCTACCTGAAGGAAGAAACAGTGCGTGAAATGACCAGCGTTCACACGGGAGATCTCGCCACAGGATTTACTCCTGGAAATGGATGGGGCATCGGCTGGTGTGTGATTCGTGAACCGCAAGGTGTAACGGCAACCCTGTCACCCGGTAGCCACGGTCATGGCGGGGCTTTTGGCACGCAGTGCTGGATCGATCCCGTGAAGAAGCGCTACTTTTTGTTCCTCGTGCAGCGTGCGGATTTTCCGAATTCCGATGGCTCTGCGACTCGTCAGGCTCTTCAGGAAAAAGCTTTTGCCCCATAATGTCATGACAGATTCCACTGAAAAACCGAAGGTCGAGATTGAGGCACCGAGTGCTGAGCAAATTCGTGCTGCGAAAAAAATGCGTCG
>JBIIAI010000263.1:0-3543 GCA_044239965.1 Akkermansiaceae bacterium | reverse complement strand
ATCCCAGTTGTCGATGACTCGATTCTCGATATCAAAGTGGGCGAACAGGTAATTGTTGCTGATTTTGTAGTTACCAGCTTGCGCGGAAAGCGGTTGTGACAGCCAAGCGAGGCTGCATGTGAGGAGTAAAAATTCTTTCATGGGGTATGTAGGGGGGAAACCAAAAGTGATATGATCGCTCTTGGGGTGCAACACACATCACCCGGGTGTCGGGATGCGCGATGTGTTGGGAAACATGGATCCGCATGTGTGGGTGAACACATGCAGATCCGAGATTGAATTGCTCAGTTGCGACGACGACGTAGCAGTAAGCCCATGCCGGAGAGCATGCCAAGCAGTGCCGAGGATGCCTCTGGCACCGCGGTTAGTGTGGTGTTGAGGTCGCCATTGCGTTGACCTTGGGAATTGCTGATCCACATGCCGAATTCAAGGCTGCCGTTAGGAGCGGTGCCGTTGGTCCAAGGTCCGGGGTGGTTTCCACCTTGCTCGGCGCGTTTGATGCCAAAGGCGGCGTCAAAGTTGTTGCCCCAGAAGCGGCCGCTGCCGTTGTAGTCTTCGTAGCGTTCGACGATGTTACCAGTCGTCAGGTTTTTCATGCTACCTGTGAAATCTCCCCAGAGAAGATCTGGTACGTAGAGATTGCCTGTTTGGTAAGGATCGCCGTAATCGAAGCGAATGTAATAAGTGTCCGCTAATCCGGGAGTTGTGATATTTCCCTCCAAGTAGGCAGTCAGGTCGTTGTTAATCACCAAAGTGACATCAGAGTAATCCCAATTGTAAATCGGGTTTCCTGCGATGTCGAGATGCGCATTCAAGTATTGCGGATCAATGGCGTAACTTCCAGCTTGGGCCGATACTTCTTGGGGGATGAGAATGGCTGCTCCAAAGAGAGCGAGCCCCAGTTGATTGAGGGGGGCAGTTTCATGCGGCGCGATTCCTAAGACTGAGTTTGTTGCGCGGCAAGTAAAATATGTAACAAATTGATTAAAAGATTTTATTATATGGCATATGATATTTTATATGTATTTGTCATCTACCGAAATCAATTGATTGTTTGTATATCAATGCATTTTAGGTTCCGAAAGCTTTCGCGAGCATAACGTGATCGAACCCGTTCATTTCGCGAAAATGGGTGTAATTTCCTGCTGTACTACGAGTGTGTTGCTTGTTATTGATCGGCGATGAATCGAATTTTCGCGCCCTCCGCCGTAGGGTAAACAATGGCAAGGAATGCAGCGGGTTCTTCTGGCGTGATTGATTGAGCCTTAGCGCCTTGGATTTTTACCGAGATGCGTTTTTTGTTGATGATTCCGAGGTCTGATTCTTCACCCGCTGCGATTTCTTTGCCCTTTTTGTCGAGCTCAATGGTGACTGGTTGTTCGCATAAGTTGATAATCCGCAAGGCGTTTTTATCAGCCGATGGTTTACTTTCGATCCGATGCCATGCGAGAGACTTTTCCTTCTGCACGAGAATGGCGATGGAGCCGTGCTTGGCGACTGGGATGGTGCAGGATGGGCTGTCTTTTTGAGCGATATGAATCGTGGCTTTTGCTTGGGGTAAAATGAAGCTGCCGCTATCTGCTAGGTAGTCGAGGGTAAATTCTTGCTTGAGTTTTTGGCACTCTACGCGGAATGGCAAGCTTGGTGCTGATTCGGCGAGATGGACGATGTTTAGTGAGTCGGCCACAAGGAATTGCATGCTCAGCAAGCTACCGAGCAAAGTGGAAATGATGCGTGCATTCATGGTTTTTGTGGTTTTTTCATCCAGGGAGGAAGTTCTTGTTTTTCATTGCGGACGAGGAGCGAGGCGAAGGCTTTGCGGTGATCAGTGCCGATCAGCAGATAGTAAGAGCCTTTTTCTTGGGAGCCGGAGCAGGTGCCGATGATCTCATCGCCATGCTTGAGGGCAAAGGCTCCGCCATTCCAGTTGGTGATTTCTTGGGTGCCAAACATCTTGAGGCGAAGAATGTTAGGCCCCAGATCGAAGCGTTCTTCATCAGGGCAGAAAGACATCGCTTTCAGGTAGTGTCCTTTGGTTTCGGCAAAAGGTTCGCACTTCTTGATGCGGAGTTGTGGCGGATTGGGATTGCCATTTTTGTCTACTTTGTCGCCGATTTGCTGGAGGAAGACCACATAGAGTGTGCTGACGCCCGGAGTGATCGTGATCGATCCCGCTGCGGTTTTGTAGCCCTCAACGGCGAGGCTCATTTGATGCTCACCAGCGGGGACGATGAACCAGCCAGTGGACTCGATGTTTTTCAATCCACCAGGGACGAGCTCTTTTCCGGCAATGTTGATGTTGCATGGCTTATCGCCCGGCACGAGATTGGCGATATTGAGGAAACCTTGTTCCTCCTGAGCCTGAATGAATGGCAGCGCGCAAAGTGCGAGACAGAGGATCAAGAAGCGATGAAGATAGGAAGTCGTGTGCATGATATGTTGACGTGGAGTTTCTGGACGACACGTGGGCTAGCGTGAAACATGCCAAGGCGATGTGCAGTTGGGGCATTGGCGGTCGTTGATTGATTAGCACTCTGCAGTAGGTCTCGCAAGGGGAAAGTCGTGAGGGATTGGTCACCGCAGTTCCTGCGAAAAGCACGACATGACTGTAAGGCGCAGTTTTTTCAGGGGATTTTGGGTTTTTATGTCCGTTTTTGACTAAAAATGCATGATCTCATGCTCCTGTTGATTGGTTTTCTGGAATTTTCTTAGGTGCAAAAAATGCATCGAATCGATACGACACCCCGAAAAAGAAACTGCCGGAGCTCCCCAGCTCCGGCAGTCAATTACCTATGAAAACCCAATCATACCCTGTCTTGCGACATGCTATTTTTTGGGAAATGCCGTGCGATGCTTGAAGCGTCGCACGGCCAAAAAATTAGCATTTTGTTGATATAGTGCAACATTTTTTATCAAAAATCGTCATTTTTTTGTCATGATGCAGGGACGGGTATTTTGGGGGGCCAGAAATTTCGCGTGCAGGGATCTCGAAAATCGCGCGTCACTGTGGCGGATGAGATTGCGTATTTTACTGCCCGATTAGCGTGCCGGATTGCATCCAATCAATCAAATCGTTGCGTTTCGAGTGGTGCATGAATCGGACAAAAATTAAGCATATTTGGACATGGCTCGTGCGCTGGGGCTGCGGCGCGGAATTTCGCGGATTCTGCTTGATTGGAGTGCGAGGCTGGGCGAAGAATCTTGCATGACACCAGAGCTACAAGATCTTTTTACCTTTCTCCGATTTCCGAGTATTTCCACTGACTCGCGTCACACAGCTGATGTGCGTGCTTGTGCGCAGTGGTTGATCGAAAAACTGACGGGCATGGGATTGGCGGTCGAGCTGCATGAAACGGCGCGGCATCCGATCGTGGTCGCGCGGAATGAACATCGTGCGGATCGCAAGACGGTGCTGATTTATGGTCACTATGATGTGCAACCGGTGGATCCCTTGGCGCTCTGGCAAAATCCTCCCTTTGAACCTGAAATCCGCGAGGGAAAAATCTGGGCGCGTGGTGCGACCGACAATAAGGGCCAAATGCT
>JBIIAI010000346.1:0-10537 GCA_044239965.1 Akkermansiaceae bacterium | reverse complement strand
TTCAAGCAGCTTTGTGATCAGGCGAAACTCGGCTGGCCGATGGTGCGCGAACGAGTCGGTGAAGTTTGTCAGAAGATGTTAGAAGCAATCCCTGATCCGCTAGCGCTGCCGGAATTACGAAATGAAAGCATCCGTCATGCAGTCACGCGACGCGCTGAAAGAATGCTGGAGCTTTTGGCCAAGACGAAAGGCTAAGTGTCGCGCCACTGCCTCGCAAATAATCTAAACAAAAATTCATTTGTCGCCAAACCTAACGAAAAATCAGAAGGTTTCGGGGTAAAATAATTAGCGTATTTGGGCAAAGCAACCACTGAAACCACCAGCGTTCTCGACCATTCAGCTGTTTTTGAGAATTCTTCATGTCAAACCCCAGTTTTCAGCGTTTCAGCTTTACAAAATCTGACTATTTTCTAAAATTTCAGCGCTCTAAAAAGGCATTAGTTAATCTCGGTGATTTACACCGCCGCAGCAATTTATCAGCAGTTAGAATGCGCCCGCTTTCAAAGGATCCCGCCTCATTCATAAAATCATGAAAAACCTCATTTGGCTTCTCTCTATACTACTCGGATTCGCGCTAGCCCCACAAGCAGAGGCAGGCATGCAAATCTTCGTCAAAACAGTGACAGGAAAGACAATCACGCTCGACACGGAGGGATCTGATTCCATTGAAAATGTGAAGCAAAAGATCCAAGACAAAGAAGGTATTCCACCCGATCAACAGCGCCTCATTTTTGCTGGTAAGCAGTTGGAGGACGGCCGCACCCTCGCGGATTACAATATCCAGAAGGAATCGACGCTCCATCTTGTATTGATACCCCAAAGCATCATCCAGCTTTCCCTCGAAAAAACCACCGACTTCATCACCTGGCAGGATATTCCGATCACGTCTTCCATGCTAAGTGCCGATGGCAAAATCATCGCATCGAATAACAGCAATTCCGCATTCTTCAGGCAAAACGTCCAAGTCATCAATATCCCGAAAATCACGGTTCAGCCCACCTCTGTCTCAATCAACAGCGGTGAATCGGCGACCCTAGTGGTCACTGCGACAGGCACCGCCCTGATCTATCAATGGTATGCCGGCTTGAGCGGAGACACGAGCAACCCCATTTCCAATGCGAATTCGGCATCGTTCACAACAGAACCACTAACCTCGGATGGCACCTATTGGGTGTCGGTAAGCAATAATTGCGACACCGCTTACTCGGGTTCGGCAACGGTCGCCCTAATTCCTCCGCCATGATGCAGCCTCGGAAAATGGACCCAGGCCCGAAGCGATAATCGCGGGCACCACCTGACTACCGCACCATGTCACTCTCGTTGATCAACCAGCTCCGCGATGCGCTTGGTCGGATGTTTCAGTCCGGCGCTAAGAGAGCAACTCCCTTGGTCGATGTTCTCACGTCCCGCGTTGCCGATTCTCCGGAGTTTCAATTCCAGATCAACCACACCGCAGCATTGGGACGACACGCGATCGCCACCCATGCACTCGTGGGAAAGCCGCCTGGCACCGTCTTACTACGAGAGAACAGCTACATCTGGATTCCAACCGATCCGGGTCGCGAGTCTGTCTGTCACTTGTGCGGTCTCGACTTAGCCGCTGCCCATCCATCCCGATCGCGTCGGGTGGATTGCGAGGGGTGCGACGGGCAAACCCACTACTGCTCGGTGAAGTGTCGCGATGAGCACGCTCTCCTGCACCAGCCCATCTGCGCGATACTTCGCGACGCGCCATTGCTCGCCGACCGCCATCATTGTCCTCCAGAATTAGTGCGCGCCCTTCTCTCGCTCGTTGCAAAGCATGCGACCAGTTTACATCAATGCGCTGAGTCACCGAATCAAGAAATGCTCCGTTCTGATCCCCTCGCCTTCGAGGCCGATCCCGAGGCATTCTCTCAAATGCTCGTCCATCCTCGGGCATTGGATTACCAATCGCGGCGCTCCTTGCGTGCGTTGGCAGCATCCATTTGCGGCAGACTTCCGGAGGAAATGCGCCCCCCGCTCGAACTCTTCCTCACTTGGGCTTCACAGATCAATTCCAACTCGCACGGCCTCAACCGCACAAATGCCGCCAACGCATTCATGGGCTTCGGCCTCTTCCCGCTCGGCTCCATCTTCAACCACTCGTGCCTGCCTAACTGCACCTACACCAACGAAGGGCCGCAGTTGGTATTCCGCCTCCTGCGCCCGGTGCGCGAGGGCGAAGAGCTTTGCGTCAATTACACCGAACTCTACGCCGCACGCGACGAGCGACGAACTGAACTCCACGCGACCAAGTCGTTCGAATGCCGCTGCCGGCGCTGCACTCAGAGCCCGGCCAGCGAGGAGGAAGCCAGCCTCATCGGTGCCGAACCGATGGTCTCAGCTATGCTCTGCGACCAGACAAAGGACTGCCCTGGCCTGCTGCACCAGTGCGACTTGCTTACCGATCGGCTGGGGGATCACTCAGCCAAATGGGAATGCTCGGTCTGCCACGCGTTCTGCACTTACGGCCACCTCCTCGACACTTACCTCAAGCCCTTACGGGATCGCTTGCAAGAGGCGATGCTCCTGTATTCCCATGGACTAACGGATAGTACGGCGACTCCGATACGCGCCGCCTTCGAGTCGCTGTTGCAATCGGCACTTATTCGCCTTTCTGCTTCTCACGCCCTCGTCTTCAACTGCTACCTGCCCCTCATCAACTGCTGCTCGGCGCTAAAAGACTATCAAGCCAAGGAAACCTATGCGCGGGCCTTGATCGAAATTACTACCGCGACTTTACCCGACTACCCTCCCCTTGCCAATTATTTGGAAGCTTTCGCCCAGTCGCTGAATGAGCGGATCCAGACAACGCCTGCCATGCCGCGAGAGACACGCAGAAAATACGCCTTGGAAGCGTTCGAAGCACTGCAACGGTCGCTGAGCATTTGCCAAGTCTGCTATGGACCGACCCACCCCAAGACATTGCAAACCCGCGACAAATTGCGCCGGGCAGAGGCGGTCGCCAAATCTCGGTGAGCACCCGACTCACCTGAGTCTGAACTAGAAACCAAACACTACGCGCTACAACAAGAGCTGAATCGCATAAATCACCAAAAAATGGGCTGGGTAAAAGGCGTAAAAAAGGTAGCGGAAGTCACGCCCCCGCTGCCCATTGTATCTACTCAAGAGAGGGAGCGCAAACAAGCATCCGAGATTAATGAAATTGATCAACTGATAGCTAGGGTCCCCAGTCCGCGCGCTGACTACCGCAAAAAGACCAGCGTTCGCCAGCAATAACCCGCCCAGCGCAACAACCGTCCAGACAAAGCGCCCGCGGGTGGTATGGAACACAAAGATCATCCAAACCCCAAGATGCCACCAGTCCAAGGTAATATAGAAACCCGCGGCACCAACCGCCAGTAGCAGTCCAGCTAAGAGCCAGCGTGAGTGAATTCGTTCGGCCGCCCAGATCACGCACAGTCCCACCAGCAGATCAAAAAACACATTATATCCATGCGGGAATACCAACCGATAAACTGGCTGTACCAAAACAGCAAAGACCAGCAAACGCAGCAAGTAGCGCCCGAGGTGTCTCGTGTGGTAATACCCCTCCACCAGCAGATACGCCATGATCGGCATGGCAAGCCGACCCACGACCCGCAGCCAAAGTGCCTCTGGGTAAATCAGCGCTCCGATATGATCTACCGCCATCGCCGTGACGGCAATGAGCTTGAGAGTAAACGCGTCAAAGCGCAGTCCAGTTTTCACTGGCAAGCCAACTGCCTTGACACCAAGTCGCGCGCGATCCAGTTTTTTTACATTTGCAAAATTCGCGACGCGTCGTGCCATCAGTCTTAGATTAAATTCAGACATCCGTGGAAGCAAGCTTTATCCCAGTGCTATAGCTGAATCTCTTCCAACGGTGCATCACCCCATCCACATCTCCAAATCCGCCAGCGCTGCCCTGACATTCCCTTGGGAACCCTCGGCAATCTGACGGGTGATGGTGATAGGGACGCGCCATCGTTTCGCGAGGAATGCCGCGAGAACCTCGTTTTCCGGGGGTTGGAGTTGGACTGATTGAAACCGAGTTTGGAATCGTTCGGTAAGACTGCCTAAGTCGAGGTTCGTGGTGCCGAGAAATGCGTGGCCTGGCTTCGTCCGATCGAGATAGGTCAGCAACATATCCTGCGCATCCTTCGAGCATCGGTCTAACTCATTGACGACTTTAACCGACCACGAACCGAAGATCGATCCATAGGCGAGTGAGCTTTTCCTCGCTGGGCGGAATGACGACGATGGGAACGCGGTTTCCGGCGAGCAGGCAGACGGCTCCCTCGTGCGGGACGAGGTCGTCGAAGCCGAGGGTTTCCGCGAGGAACTCGCGCATGAAGCGACGGGTGGCGTCGGCGGAGGGGTTGGCGGGCCATGGTGGAAAATGAGCAAAAATCGATTAAATGGGTAGAAGGGTGTCATTCGAATCAGCTTCTAAAACCAGCGATAGGGAAAAAACTGTGAAATTATGGTTGCGAATGAGTCGTTTATTGCGTTTATTTTGTTTGCAGCTATGAATCAACAACTTGCGACTCGGACACAATCTTCCCGTTTTGATCCTGCGGAATTTGCTCCACAGGAATTGGACTCGGTGAAACATTTGATGGAACTTTTCCTGAGCGATACTCGTCCACCGGCTCTGGTCGATGAGAGAGGCGAACGGACAGAGCTGCCCAAACCAGTTTACGAACTTCTGGTCAAGGTCGCATCCGCCCTGCAAGAAGGAAAAGTGATCACTCTTGTTCCAGAGACGCAAGAGCTTACGACTCAGGCGGCAGCAAACCTGTTGGGGGTGTCGCGCCCACATGTGGTGAAGCTGATCGAGGATGGGCAATTGCCCTGCCACAAGGTGGGAGCACACCGCCGGATACGCATGAAGGACTTGCTGGCATTTCAGCGTCTGAGGGATCAATCCCGGAGAGAGGCCTTGGACGAAATGGCTCGACGAGCTCAAGAGGCTGGACTTTATTGAACGAACGCTACGCCGATGAATGCCGATTTCCCAGTGATTCTCGATGCCTGTGTGCTGGCAAACCAGCGCATCACAGACTTGTTATTGCGCCTTGCGGAAACTCCCCGGCTTTTTTTGCCCAGGTGGAGTAAGCAGATTCTTGATGAGACCAATCGAACTTTGATTCAAAAGTTGTCTTGGCCTGAGGATTTGGTGAATTACCGATGCGAGCAAATGAAGGTTCATTTTCCCGAAGCATGCGTAGAAGGATATGAACCGATCGAACAATGCGTGACGAATGACGAGAAAGATCGGCATGTGCTTGCCGCCGCGATCAGGGCACGTTGTGAGATCATCGTGACATTTAATCTGAAGGATTTTCCTCTGGAAAGTCTGAGTGCATGGGGGATCGAGGCTCAGCATCCGTCGAAATTCTTGGCGAGTTTGTATTCGCTGAACGGTGGTTTGGTCGTGCAAAGACTGAACCAGATCGCCGTGAATTTGAAAAAGACCGTGCCAGAAATTCTTAAGCTTTTGGCCGAACACGTTCCTGCATTCGCGCTGCAAGTGGGCAGCGATCTGGGAATCGAACTGTAAGTAGGCGTAGTTTCGAAACATACGGTCAAATGGTATTCGGCATGAGAACAAACAAGCCGATGACATCAGGGGGGAGGACGGGCTCTACGGAAACGCGGGAAGATCCTGCGGCAGCGCGGAGGCGGACGAATTCGGAGAGCGAGCCGGCGAGCATTGCGGGAAGATCCTCCTTGGCTTTTCGATGAATCGCTCTTGGGCGGATGCGGCGAGGTTCGAGCTGGCCTCTGCTGAAGAAGCGCACGCGCTTCATCTTCGATAGCAACGATTTCGTTTCCGTGAAATGCGACGAGAGCTGCATCCTCAGCAAGGAGCATTCGCTCGCGGCGAGCGTGGATGGTCAGCTTGTAGCGAATGCGCAGAACTGTCACGCGGGTGAGTTTGGGAACGGAAGAGGAAAACTAATCCAACTCTGCTCCAAGCTCCCCCTACCCCATCCACATCTCCAGATCCGCCAGTGCTGCCCTGACATTCCCTTGGGAGCCCTCGGCAATCTGACGGGTGATGGTGATAGGGACGCGCCACCGTTTCGCGAGGAATGCCGCGAGAACCTCGTTTTCCGGAGGCTTTAGCCGGACCGATTGAAACCGAGTTTGGAAGCGTTCGGTAAGACTGCCTAAGTCGAGGTTCGTGGTGCCGAGGAACGCATGGCCTGGCTTCATTCGGTCGAGGTAGGTGAGGAGCATGTCCTGTGCGTCCTTCGAGCAGCGGTCCAGTTCGTTCACGACTTTGACCGACCACGATCCGAAGATCGATCCATAGGCCAGGGAGCGTGTCCATTCGCGTGCGAGTTCCAGACCTACCTCCTTGCCGTTCACGTCCTCAATTGCCACAGGGTGACTGACGAGTGTGCGTGCGATCATGTTCACTAGGCTGGTCTTGCCGATACCAGGGGCTCCGGTAATCAGCAACTTGAGCGGTTGGTCGGGATTGGTCCGCAGTCGTTCAGCCTTGCGCAGTAGCACTTCCGCCACCTTGCCCGCCTGCCCCACGAAATCCGCAGGGCAAGATGGAACAAAGCAGGTGGGTGGAACTTGTGCTTGCTTACGCGGCATCCCATGCCCCCTTTCCAGCACGTGTAGTTTGAATCAGTTCAGCGATGGCACGGGCGCCTTTGCGGTAGAGCACCACGGCAAGCAACTCACCATCGACATACACAGCCCAGTATCGGGTGCGGTAGCCATCTGCCTTGAGGTATGGTTTGACTTCGATCATGACAGCCATCCCTCCCTTCTGGCACGTGCGCTCAGGTCGCGCAGGTTCAGCTCGTATTTTTCTGCGGTCTTTTGTGGATCCGCATACCGCCGGTAATGGCGTTTCACGAGATTCCAATCAGGTTCATTTGTTCGCTCAGGCAGTAGGGCGAGCGGATCAAAGCGGGTCGGTTGCTGCGGTTGTTCCGGTGCTTGCTCCAGCTGAGCAAGTCGTCGCAGGATGGGCTTCAGGCGCTCCATCACCAATGCCTCCACATCGGCGGGGACAGGTGCTTGAAGCGGAGCTCCATCTGCAAGTTCGGCTATTCTTGCGTCCACAATCTCGCGGATCAAATCCACAGGGATTTCGGTGATGGAATAGACGATGCCACTCAGGCTTTGGAGGCCGAGGAGCTTCTTTAAGGTCCGACGTGCATCGCGCGGGCTATCAGCTTGCAGACGATCATCAAAGACGATTTCTCCGCCACGGCTGGCGATCATTTTGTAGGTGCGTTTCATTGGTTCATTAGGTTTGGTTCATGGTTTCGTTGGAGTGAACGCATGCGACTAGCTCAGAAGTCCGAGTGGTCGCAGTCGCTCAAAAAGTTGAAGTAAGGTTGCTGCCAGCGTGGGGGCGATTTGATCAGGCCAGAGGTGAAATACAGGTTGCTCACCTTCATGCCGCGCCAGTTGCGCCAGTCGCCGAAGAGCTCGGTGAAGTCGCGGTCAAAGAACACCCAACGGCCAGGCAATCGGTCGAGCGTGTCCATGCCGCAGAGATCGACTAACGAGGCCGCGACGCGTGTATCGGACAGCAGACCCTCGGGCATGCGATGTCGTGGCATTCGCTGCATGGTTTCGCGCCACTGGCTCCACGTGCCATTGTGGAAGAGCACGGCGCGGGCGTGACCAGACAGGCGAGTGTTAGCTTTGGCAGACACGGGGAATGGATGGCAGAGCTTGGGCGTCACCTCCCCCACGCTCGCCCAACGGAAATGGATCACGATTTCCCCTGGCAGTTCATTGACCCAGCGTTCGAGTTCATCGGGCTCCAGTCCTTTGAGCCAGCGCACTACTCCGTCTTCACGCCATGCCACACCGGCACCGTGAGGGTTTGCTTGATGGCAGGCATCGATGGTCGCGCGATCAGGGCGCACGTTCTCAGGGCATACAAGAATCACACACATGGTTTTCGTTTGAGTTAGAGGTTGGCGTATGGGAAGCGGGCATCGAAGCGGCGGCACATGCGGTCAGCAATTTTCTGATAGTTCTTGAATTCCGAGTGCAGTGGGCCAATGAGCCCGAGGGCAACAGGGCGCTTGGATCCCGTCCATCCGAGGTAGTCCCACAGGAAGCGCAGCGCATCTTTTGCGGTGGCCGTGCGTTTCGCCTGCGATTTGTTTTTGATGAAGCCACCAAGGCATTCAATTTCCGCAGCGCGGCGGCAAAGACCTAACACCGTGGCAAGATGGTGCATGAGCTTGTGGCGATTGAGTGTGCCAGCGAACACGCGGAATTCGATCACGCCATGGGAGAAGAGCTTTTTGAAATTGATCATGCCGCGTCCGCAGCGATTGGCGGCGTCGGCTTTCCTAGCTGGGTTGCTGTTGCGCTCCATCTGGCGAACCAGAGCACCAACATCATTGTCAAGTATGTGACTGTAGCGATTCAGGTGGCGTCCAGTGCCCGTTTGGCCATAGAGGCTCATGGAATGCCACCGTGCGAGGTGAGCAAGCTTGCGACCAAATTCGCTCATGGCTTGCGGGTCGTCCGTGCCGATGATCGATTTGACGCCGACGGTGATGTGGCATCCGCACGAGGCGTTCACGTTCGCCCCGATGGCGCGTGCCCACTCGGCGAATTGAATGAGATGTTCGACGCCCTCGCTGCCCGACAAGATGGGTGAGACAAATTCACAGGCCAAGCGGCCAAGGCGGGTCATGATGGAACCATCGCGTTCGGCTTTCCAGTGCTGGCCCTGATAGGTGGGCGCGTTGAGCAGCATGTTGGTTTGTGCATCCGCGCCCGAGCGCACGGTGGTGCCGACATGATAGGCACCGACAACGACGCCGGAGGTGATGGGAATGGTGGTTTCGAGTTCGACGCCGAAGGTGATGGTTTCGGCTTTGGGATCTTGTGCTTTCATTGGTGGATCTAGTTGGGATATGAGGCCGGTGTGGGCAGGAGTGCCCGCGTTCCGACATCCTCCTTCCTGCCAGCCACCCGCATCGTTTGTCGCGCACCATCCGCACGCCAATTCGCACCATATTTTTCACCATTTTTATCCGTTAGATGCCGTTGGCATACGGATTGAACGGGGTCTTGACAAGTGACCCGTAATGCCGTATTTACGGTGCATGAAAACAACCATTGAATTGCCTGATCAATTGGCTCGGGAAGCCAAACTTTTCGCCGCCGAGCGCGGAACCACATTGCGATCTTTGGTGCTGCAAGGACTGGAGCATGTCATCAAAGAAAAGCAGGTCAGCGCAAAAAATCGTGCCAAGAACCTCTTCGCTGCCATGGATCAAGCTGCGGGGATTACTGCTGGCAAACGGCTCAATCGCGCGGAATCTCATGCACGCTGAATATTTTCTCGACACCAATATCCTGCTCTATGCGGCATCGAGCGCCAAATCCGAGCAAGGCAAGCGAATCAAAGCCAGGGAGTTGCTCATGGCTGATGGTGCTGGGCTTTCCGTGCAGGTGCTTGCTGAATTTTACGTGAACGCCACGAACAAATTCAAGCTGCCCCACGACAAGGTCGTGCGAATGATCGAGGCGCTCGACTCCTATCCGGTTCTCGCAGTCAGTGAGACTGTGTTCTGGGCGGCATTGCAAATCAAGGAGCGCTACAAGCTCTCTTACTGGGATTCGGCGATCATTGCCGCTGCGGAGGAACTCGGATGCCACACCGTGTATTCGGAAGATCTGAACCATGGACAGACGTATGCCGGTGTGCGCGTGATCAATCCTTTTGCCGCCTGATGCGAATGGCCACCCTCTGGAATGCCGCGTAATCAGGCGTGAGAGCACACGCCACCCTAACAATGTATGGCGATATAGTCAGCCCTCACATGCACCATCCGCATGTGTTAGACTGCCATTTGACGTTTTTCCACGCCGTTGGCATGCGGATTGGACAGGAGCAACTTCAGTATTCGCTAGGTAGCAAAATCGTCGTCACGCTCCGGTCATGTTCGGTGATGATATAGATCGAACCACCGGCCGTGGCGTAGCGACTCAGCAAGCGTGCTCCATACGTGAGCGCATCTTCGTTGGCCTGCTTGTCATCGGCGCAGAGTTCGTCTCCCCAGTCGCCGCAATGATGGCGGTGGAGGAATTTTATTAGATCCACATCGAGAGCAATCGCTCCCGGCGTGGCGTAGATCTTCCCTAGCGGGAAGCGTGGTTGCATTAGGTTTATGCCCATGGTGATCTCAGTGGTTGTTGGTGAATCAGGAATCAATCAGGTTGTCGAACAAGCCGGGAATGAAAGGGTTGAGCGCTTCTTGCTCGGCTTTGAAAAACTCGGCTTTGGTTTTGCCCATCGCGCGTCCTTGTGGCGTGTGGCAATCGTATGCGTAGTCGGGGATGGGAACGTAGTCGCTAGATGCTGCGAGTTCATCCATGAGCGTCTGCGCATCAAGTCCTGCCTGCTGGTCATAGACGAAGTTTTGCAGGTGGTCGGGATCGCGGCTTTTCTTGGCAAGGCAGAGCAGGATCACCGCCTTGGAGACAAAGATGCGTCCCTTGGGAGATTTCGCAGGCGTGTTGCGGT
>JBIIAI010000107.1:0-10676 GCA_044239965.1 Akkermansiaceae bacterium | reverse complement strand
ACAGATTTGATAATGTTGGCACCACATCAAGGATCGATCCCATTTCACGCGACCAGGCCCCTGCTTGGATGGGGAGTTTTTTTTGCACAGCCACCTGCTTGTTTTCTTTGCCCCATGCCATGATGCATGGAACACGCATGCCGCCCTCATAGTGAGTGCCTTTCTTCCCTCGCAAAGGCGCCGAACTGGAGTAGCCATGCTCGGCACCGAGAGGGGCATCACTGCCATTATCGCCGAGGAAAATGATCAATGTATCTTGCGCGACGCCGAGTTCCACAAGGTGATCGAGCAGAGCTCCGACTGAGGCATCCATGCCCTCGACCAAGGTGGCAAAACTTTTCCACTGCGCACTTTTTTCGCTTCCTGCATAATTCGGAGCATAGCGGGGATCGCTCATGAAGGGTGAGTGCAGCGCATAGTACGGCATGTAGGCAAAGAATGGCTTACGCGCATCTACGGCAACTGAAATCTCACGTTTCATCTCCTGCGTGCAAGCCTCGGTGAGGAAAACATCTTTGCCATGATAGGCATCGAGATCCGGCACTGCGTGAGTTTTACTCTTTCCGATGCCGTAATTGTCCTTGCCATAGTAACTCGCAGGTTGGCCGATTTCTGAACCGGCGATGGCCACATCAAAGCCTGTCGTTGAGGGATCTGATCCAGGTTTTCCTTTTGGACCGAAGTGACCCTTGCCGACATGAATGGTGCGATATCCTTCCTGTTGTAGCATGCGCGGCAAGGTCCAAAGATCCTTGGTGACTCCCTCCCAACGCCAATCTTGCGGTCCACGGGCACCGGAATTTTTTCGTGCTGGATCGATCCACTGCGTGACGTGATGGCGCGCGGAGCTTTGCCCCGTCATCAGTGAAACTCGCGATGGCGAGCATACGCTGTTGGCATAAAATTGCTCAAAGCGCGTGCCCATTTTCGCCAAGCGCTCGAGCTGTGGTGTGCGATAGGCTTGATTGAGCGGATGCATTTTCGGTCGCCCATTCTCCCCCGACAGAAACGGCACGGAACTGTCCATGACGCCCATATCATCGACTAGAAAAATCAACACGTTAGGTCGTAGTTCGGCAGCCATCGTGCTGGCTACGGCAAAGAAAAAGAATAGAATTGAGCGCATGGGTTAGATTGAATGAAATTTGTTAGATCGAAAAAAATCCGAATGTAGTGAATCGAAAGATCCACTGATCATCGTTCATCTACGCCCTTTAGTCTGGCATTTTATCAAAGTGCCGCAAGCATCAAGTCTCAGCGCGCTCGCCTTTTACGGTTTCGGCGGCTCGTAGCCACGCGATGGCACGCTCGGCACGTCGTGGAATTTGCGGATTTCTAACGACGTAGGATCTTGCGGGTTACTCACGAGAAAAAGAAATTGTCGAGAGAGCTTCGAGTGGCCCCAGATGGAAGAATAGCTCATCGTCGCTTGGCCTTTTGCATCGAGATGCCCGAACTGCACACCGAGGTCGCCATCCTTGTCACGCCATGTCGAGCCGCGCACATCATGATGACCACCCGGATTAATGACAAAGCGCAAATCTCCCATGAGCCCAGCTGCTTTTTTGTTAGAGAAATTAAAAACGCGGTATTCCCCTGCCCCAAGCTGTCCGTCATCAATGGGAAAGGCACGGCATTGCCATGTTTTTTCAGCGGCTGGCACAAACACCAACAATGTCCGCCGAGCAGCATCACCCAACGCGACTGTGACCGCAGGCTTGACTTCCTCAGAACCCGCCAACACAGCTTGTAGGTCTGTTTCTGATGCGTAGAAGTGCAGCGTTGTCGAGCCTTGGTAAAACACCGGAGTGCCCATCGCCGAGGAAAATACCTCCAGCTTGGTTACTTGACTTTTCACTGCGTAATAGAGAGTGAGATCTCCCGCCATGCTGACGGGCATGAGATCTGTCCGCGTCGTGGCTGGCTGTCCTTGCTGCGCAAAAGCAGCAACTGCGGAGGCCATGAAAAAGGTAAGAAGAACGAGAAACTGCTGCATAATGATTAGATATCACGGCTATCGAGCCAACGGAATGAGGTAACGACAAAGCGGCGACCGAAGGCGCGATTGCTAGGAGATTTGAGCAAGTTGAGTGGAGTCTCCGCACGATCCGATTCATCAAGGAAACGACTCTGACGCTGCACTTGGGCCTCGCACACGGCGCGTGCGAGCAATCTGTTATTTTTCGAATCGCGCGCTTCACCGACGGCACGAATCCGGAATGCGTCCGAGCGCACCTGCAACACGGGACCGATGGATTGCAGCACATCTGCTTGGCTGACGAAGCAGGAATGCCCTGCGGCTTGATTGTCCAAACTCTCATCGGTCAAACTGTGATTCCACCAGCTAATATCCGGAATTTTTGACTTCTTGCCGATCGAATCTGGGATCGAAGCATTCAGCGATGCATCTAAGGCTGCTTGAAGGGCCCCTTTGCTTTGGTGCGCAACCGTTGAAGACTGGGGATCACGATTTACGAAATCCGCCAAAGAAAGAAATGGCCCGCGTGCTTTGACCTCTTCAACGATGCGTTCCGCAAGCTTATCGAGCTCATTTTCGCTGACGATGCGATTGCTCGCCCAAGTTGCGAGGTCACGCGCTGCTGTGCCATTTTTATAGCCTTTATCATCGAGCAAGACAGAAAAATGGGAGAACGTGACGTCCTTATTCTTGCTTGACCAAGTCAAACGCCCAGAGGAATTCAGTGAAGGCCATTCATGCCCTGCCAGCGAGCCTAACATCGCTTTCCACGCCTGCTTGGATGTCGAGTTTACATTGAAAGCTCCCATGACTGCCATGCGTGAAGCAATCGACTCGGCTGCAATCGATTGATCGCGCGACATGATCGTGCTAAATCTTGTATCGCCCGGCAGTGGCAACACCATCATCCGCGGATTTGGCAGCTGAACTTTGCCATAGGCGATGGACTGCAGCGGATATACGGTATCGATCGCCTGCGTGCTGCCCTTATGCAACGAGGAAAGAGTGGAAAAAAAATACTGATCCCATAGTTTTTGGTTCAGCAGGTAACTTTGATCGACGAGGGTAAATCCAGAAATGCCATTGAAGTTTCTCTGCTGCAAAGCGCCTCCCGCAAGGCGTGGGTTGGCGTATGAGTTGCCGATGGGAAATGCCGATTCGTGATTGTAGCGTGAGACCTCCGCGTGCTGGAACTGCGCTAACGAGAAAAGTGGAGCACGTGGAACGTCATAGATCGGTACCTGAGATTGGCCCGAGGAACTAATCGAAGAGGAGCCTCCGTAGCCCTGATAGCGCCCCCCTGTCGTATTTGCCTGCGGCGTTTCGTTCGCACCAGAACCTAGGGCGATGAGTCCACGCCCATCTGGTCCACCATCAGTGCGCGGCACTCCTTGTGAGGCAGGGCTGAAAAATGGACTCGAAAACCAGAAGCCATCGAGAGCACCGTTAGCCTTCGAGCCATCCCATCGGGGATTCATCGCAAATGCTGTCGGATTGCAATCAAACCAGCCCCTCAGATTTTGCGTAGCATGTGATTCCGTGCCATTCCGCAAGCGCAGGGAATACGTAGCTAAATGCTCGTGAACAGCTGCAAGTTGCTCGACCGAAAAGGAAGGTGCACTCACGGGTTTGACTCGCTCTGGCATCTCCCATTGTTGCTTTTTCCCTGATGACCAGAGATCTTGGAAGCGACTGATCGCAGCACCAGTTACTTTCAGAGTAAACCAAGTGGTGGAGTAGCGATCCGCAATGCTTGGCCATTTCACCAAGGTCTCGGGATGCTGGCGGTCTTCCCAACAAATCTCCTCGATCTGCACCGTTGAACCAGCAGGGACATCGATAAAACCACTGGCCGGGCCGCCACCCGTGCCATTGTATTTCGCCTCGACCTCGAATGCTCCACCGCTTCCCCAAGTAGGTTGCACAGTATTGTCAGCACTGATGTTCGCTGGGCTAGCTACGGAAAACATCCGCATTTCTCCTGGCCGAAAATCCACAGAATTGGCCAGCAAGCGAATCCATTTGTCAGGCATTCCATCGCGAGAGTTACCTGCATCCCACAACTCTCTCGTCCACAAACGAGGCGTTGTCACCTGTCCCGTCGGCGAAGTAATTTTCAAGCGAAGGTAGGAAAATAAGCCCCATTCGAAAGAGTAATTTTGCGCAGTGATTCCGACATTGTAGGGATTCCATAGTCCCACGAGAGGCTTGACCTGTAGTAGAATTCGATAGCGCGCTGGGGTAGCGCCAGCGGCTGGTGTGACCAATTTTGTTTTCATGCGAAAGCCCATTTGCAGAAGTGAAATCGTGGGACGCAGGCTTTGATTGAGATGTTGGGTGTCATGAAATTGCTCGCTTCCTACTTGCATTTTGTGCTGGGTGTAAGGCGCCCAGTTGCGCAAGCGAATGTCATTGTAGAGGGATGGCTCAGGAGCAATGATGGCCATGTTGCCATTGCGTGCATTTTTGTGAAGTTGGTAGTAGTTGTAGAGATTACCCCAATTCGGCCCAACGGGTGTGCGCCCTTCTGAGCTAATATCATCAAGCAGGAAAAACTTTTTGCCGTTTGCTCCACTGGGAGCTGCAAACAAAGCCGTCGAACCGCCTTGAGTTTGCGACTTCGCTTGCGGCGTCGCTCCGAAATAGCCTTGCATCAACCTTGCATGGAGGGTGCTGGTAGTATCAAAAATCACACTCAGATCTTTTTTCATTCCGCCATCGACGACATTCACTGGCAAGCCATAACCCTCAGTCGTGATATCGTGCTGATATTGCTTGGGGATTTTCGAATTTTCCGTCGCCAGAGCCGAGGAGGCCAAAGTAGGTGTAAGTGCAGACTGATTCACCTTACCAATCTCCGGAATGCTCCACGCATCATCGATGGCGGCCAATCCATACTCGGTGGCGAGGGAGGAGTGAGCGAGACGGAGCAAATCCGTAGTAGATTTGCTATCCGGAGATGGCAAATTAATCCGCGCCTTCGATGCTTCATCAGAAACCCAATAGGCATAACGCGAGCTCAGATCCTTGGTGGTGGCCACCGTGACGAGCAGAACCTCGACAGCTTCTTGTTGGTCATATTTGCTAACGACAGTTACTTTTTCCCCCGATAGGACATCGAGAGGATCGATCTCTTGGGAAGAATTGCTCTGACTCACTAACCAATGCGGTTCTGCGGCTACGGCATCTGTGCGCCATACTCCCGTCCATTGTGCATTTTTCGAATCATCTCCCATGAGCCTCGCATGGGCGGTGACACTCTGGTCTCGGCCACAAGATTTTTGCAAATCGCCCAGCGCCAACTGCAAGGCCATTCGGGCATTGCTACGAGCAACAACCATCACTCGCTCGTTCGTGCTCTGACGCAATGTCACTGCGCTGAGTGACAAAACTCCGACGCCAATCATGACGAGCAACATCAACATCGACATCACCAAAATTAAAGTGAAGCCGCGCTGAGGTTTTGATTTACGAAATGGGGTTTTCATAGAGAACAAACGATCTAGGGTTAATCTGGCTCTCAAAAGAAAAACGCCCAGTCACAACCTCTGCATGCATATCTCATGTTGACACATCGAAAAGCGCAATGCGACCTCACGATGATCACCTCCTATAGGATTTTTCTCAAGAACCAGACAAGATTGATCGATCATCTTGCACACCACAACGCCGTAACATGACGGAAAATGACGAAAAATTTCGCCAATCGATTAAATTTTTTGCGGCAACTTCGCAGCAAGGAACTTCTGGCTAAATGCGATACGATCCGCACTGCTCTCATTCGGGTGAGATTTCTTGCGATCAACTACAGGTTGGAGCCGATTATGCAAACCCACACCATTTGCCATCTGAATTGCCAAACCAGGCCGCGCATTGACCTCAATCATCAAAGGCCCCTTGGTTTCATCGATCATCAAATCTACACCTAAATAGCCAAGCTCGGTCATCTCGTGACAAGTAACAGCAATTTCCAAAATCTTGTCCCACTGAGGCATTTGCACGCCCACGAGTGGGGATTTGAGATCGGGGTGATGCGTAACGATGCGGCCATGATGAACGGCACGCACGGTCAAGCCAGTGGCAAGATCAATGCCGATGCCAAGAGCTCCTTGGTGAAGGTTCGCTCTGCCGTCTGATTCTTTCGTCGCGGCACGCAACATCGCCATCACGGGATAGCCGTGAAGCATCACGATGCGGATATCAGGTGCTCCTTGAAAGCTGATATCGGTAAGAACCTTCGCAGGAGTAACTCGATATTCGACAAGCGCGTGGTCACGATTTCCGCCAAGACTGAAAAGCCCCGCAAGAATGTTTTCAGCATGATGCCGCAACTCCGCGCTACTAACGCGGTTACCACTCGGCTTCACATAGTGATCGCCATCACGATGATCGATCACCAAAACTCCCTTGCCACCACTGCCTCGCGCAGGCTTCATGACAAAGGACTCATGCTCTTGAAGCTTCTTCTCCATGATGCTCACATCATGTGCCGAAGAGAGCACCAAATACGTTTGCGGAACTTCGAGCCCCCGTTCTTCCGCTAGGGCTTTGGTGCAAAGCTTGTTATCAACTCGCTGATAAAGTTTCCGCGGATTGTTAGGCAACAAAAAGCGCGCATTGCGCATATTGATCCCTACCACCCCCATTGCACGAAGCTCTTTGGGAGTGCGAAACCAGCGATGCCACCATTTGCTCATACAATTACGACTTAGGATTCCGAAAAATTACGAAAGCGATGCAATTCACTGATTCGATATCCCGTATAACGCCCGATCAGAAGAATTGCAGCAAGTAGCACTAGAAGCAGCTCAGGGAAATACTGCGCCCAATACTGAATTTGTGGAATTTTCATGAATGCGTAGGCCACAACCGCTACCAGCATGGAACCTGCCACCTGCATTATCGCATTGCGCTTGCCCTCTTCTTCCCAAATCAACGACATCCGTTCAATCGTCCATGCGATGATGATCATCGGAAACAACGTAATTTGCGAGACACCACGAATGCCGAGTTTCCAAGAAATCAGACTCATCACGACCATCAACAATGTCACAATCACGACGCAAGCTGCCACACGAGGCACCACAAGCAAATTCATGCTCGAAAGCAAGAAGCGGAAATACAAACCGACCGCAACAATGACCGCAAACATCGGAATGCCAGCTGCTGGTTTCATTTCCAAAAACGCCAGGGCTAACAGAACGGGCATGAAAGTACCAAGTGTCGGTATTCCAACGATGTTGCGCAGGATCACTACCACAAATGCGCCTAACGGAATCAACACGACATAACGGAAAACCGCACGCTCAGAGACAGGTAACTCCAAAATGGTAGCTGCAAAAAACGGTGCACTGCGGAGATTGTCCATCCGCTCCAGCGAAATGGTGTCCTTGATTACAGTGAACACAACTTTCGAATTCTCACCACCAAAAACCTCTAACAAGGAGCTACCGCCACGGTTCCAAACGAAAATATTCTCACTGCGCAGGCTGACATTGGGCTGCAATGGATTTTTCACCTTCCACGTTGCACCATCAGAGTATTCGATTAATTTCAGCGGCTCTTGCGGTCCAGCAGCCGGATCAAGCTTGACCCCGTGAGCCAATCGCGCCGGAATGCCCGCCATTTGCAACAAATCGATCCCCATGGTATAGAGGATATTCTCGTCGCTGATTTTTTCTTCGCGCTCATAATGACGACGCAGCAATACCGTTTCCTGCGAGGTGCTATCCTGAGCCATCTGCAAAAACAAATGCGTAAAAAACGTATCAGCATCCGATGAAACTTGACGTGAGCGATCGATCAAATCCTTCGCGGCTTTTTCGGTCGAACCAGAGAATCCAGGAGATTGAGCCACGGGCGCCGGTCCTTTCACCTGCTCGCCACTGCCCCCTGTTTTGTAGCGTTCGGGAATTCGCACACGATAGTAAAGCGAATGTGTATCGAGAGCAACACGATTGGACGACCACACAGATTTCAAGCCTGATTGCGTCGAATCCAAAAAATTCCCAAAGCCGAGCGAACCAGCTTCCTGACCAACATTCGGATCTTCTGCGATGGTGGGTAGAGATAACTTCACAGTTACGGGACCCTCTTCTGCCGAGAGGAAAGAAACTTTTGCTTCGACCAACCAAGAGGTCGATTGCTCACCAGCCCACAACGGCACGCCGAGTTTGCGGTTTTTGTAGATGGCAATGCCGATACCAGTGAGGCACAAGACCATCACCGCCAGAATCAAACGAGTTTTCGAGGACATGGGGAAATTTCCTTAGCGAATGATTTTATCGTCCGCTAGGTAGGTGCGGCTTGGGTCGATCCAGCCAAGCACACGTATGGTCGAACGACCAATGAGCACCGGGCAAATCATATTGTGGCGGTTGTTCAAAGAAAACTCGGCTTTGATTTTCCGATCACCAATTTGAAAGCCGAGACGAACCACGCTACGGCGTTCGGATTCTTCGCCTGGTTCTTTGATGCGTACGGTGCGCACCAATGGTGCCTCCATCTCGTAGCGCTTTGCGCCATCTTCGCGCGGGTCGGTCACAACAAACTTCACCCACTTCTTGCCATCTTTTTCAAAAATTTGCTGATTTTCCGCATGAATCGAGCTAGTCAAGGCACCAGTATCAAGCTTGGCCACCAACTCATCTTGCATCTCCGCAACTTTGACTTTCTCTCTCCAACCATAAACCTGCACCGGATCGGAAGTCACAGGGCGAGCCACCTTGATGGTGTCATCTGCCTCCTTTTTCTCCGCCGCCGCTTCATCGTCCTCTTCAGGTTCAGCAGGAGCTGCCTCTTCCTTTGTTGGAGTGACAGCTTTCTCAGCTGGGGCATCTTTTTTAGCCGAAGCAGCTGTTGCATTCTGAGCGTTCTCAGCTGCCAGAGATGACATCATGAACAGACCAGAAAACAGCCAAGGTAAAATCGAAACAATTCTCATGTGGAGAAGGAATTAGAAGGAAAACATGGAGAAAATACAACCCCAAAATTTCGCAGAATGGACCCTACAATCTTAGCGGAGGGCAACGGGTGATTTCGGAGCATTGGCTTTCGCAGCTGCATCCGATTGTCCTTTGGACCATGTGGCGTAATCAGCAGCCTCAATGACCTCCAGAGTTCCGACCATATTTCCATGTCCTTCGCCACAAAGCTGACCGCAGACTACCGAGGTCTCCAAGGTCTTGATCGGAGTGAACCACATGGGGATTTCCTTGCCGGGAATTGCATCTTGCTGAATGCGCATCGGCACAATCGCATAATTGTGAATTACATCTTTGCTACCGATGTTGAGAATCGCAGGAATATCTTTGGGCAATTTGAGGATCGGACTGGTGAAGTCGTCAGAGGCATTTGGATCCGTATAGTCAATGCCCAACTCGTTGGTTCCCGAAATCATATGCGCATCAACGCGACCAAACTTGCCATCGTTGCCAGGATAATGATAAGTCCAGCCAAACTGCCAACCGACCACGCGAACTCGAACGTGATCTTCTTTGACAACTTCAACAAACTTATCGGTCCGCTCACGCCACAAAGGTAGAGCAAAACCCAACAACAATACAGCTTCGACGATGATTACAGCGATCTCAATGTGGGACGATACGTGATTGGTCACACCATGATAGCTAGCCTTCGGTTGCTTGGCCTGACGGAAGCGCAGCAGGGTTACTAGCATGTAGAGCGACCAGCCAATGAAAAGGACGATCATGAACCAGTGGACTACATCGATCAAGTGGTCAACTTGAGGACCGTGTGCCGAGAAACTTTCAGGAATACCGAAGAATTTGGATGGAGACATAACGAGAAGAAATAACGTAGAGAATTAATGAGATTGTTGAAGCTCAGCAAGCATTTCCGCCTCTTCCAGAAGTGCATACTTCCGTGAACGAATGGCGATGCGAGCGATGAAAAAAACAACCATCGATACCACCATGATAATGCAGATGAGGAGGAAAAAAATCGACCATCCAATGGCATCACTGCCACCGAGTGCAGAGTTTGCCTGACAAGTAACACAACTGAGAAGCGAGAACATGATGTTTATAGGATTAGTTTTGAGGATTTTCTCCAGAAATACACGCCATACAAAGGCGCAATCACCAAACCAATGATGCCACACCAACCGATCGCAGTTGTGATCGTAGAGACATCTTTAGCCAGTAGACGCGACCAAAGCACAAAAAACAAGCTCATCAGAAAAGTGACGCTCACGAATATGATGTGGAATGATTTGAGTGACATGGCGGTAGTGATTAGGAGTTGAGGATTTAGTAAGGAAGACCGAAGTTGAATCCGTTGTAGTGAATCGGATCGGATTTCGCTGCCATGATCAAGATAATCATGAATGCAAAAAACACAATAGCACCGAAGAAAATCCAGTAAATGGCTTTCTTCTCATGGTTTAAGTGCATGAAAATGTATCCGACTAAAGTTGCCTTGAATGAAGCGATCAACAAGCCAAGGATCATGTCCCACACATCGAAACCATGCACTCCGATGTCGAGTGCAGGCACTGTAGCGACAGCAACGGTCACGCCTGTGAAGATGAAAAGAACTAGACCGATAAAAGTGTAGGTCTTGATCGATTTTTTGATGAGTTCTGGAGAGTCAGCCATAAAAATAAGAATTGTAGGTAGTTCGTTAGGTAATTACATCAAATAGAGGATCGGGAACAAGAAGATCCAGACAAGGTCAA
>JBIIAI010000278.1:0-3201 GCA_044239965.1 Akkermansiaceae bacterium | reverse complement strand
GTGCCGAGGTGAAATCGTTGTTTGTAATTCTGATAGAACAAGTATTTTCTTGTCTGCATCAGCATTCGATAAATCCCGGAAAGGGCGCGCAGCAAGAGTCGCGTGAGGAAGGCACGAAATCCCCGCGCCCGCCCGAAAATCACATCGGCGGCCCAGACCTCGAACTCGGAAGCAGTTTCCTTCACTGGCGTGACCATGCCTCGCGGCATCACAAAAGAAAAGGGCAAAATCGCAGCGTGTGCGTTGCTTGCTTGTCTTTCCCCTTATGTGAGCCACAATCCATGACACAAAGCCGCATTGCCGCGCGTAATAGGCAATTGTTACCAATCTCATTATGTTTTTAAGAACACATCGCCTTTTTGCCGCATCACTAGCATGGAGCTGTGCTGCAATGTGGGCGCTGTGTGCCTCAGAGCCTAGTCCTGCCGTTGTCGTGCCTCCTGATTCCCTTCGCGCGGCGATGGCGGATGATTTTCTGATTGGTGTCGCAATGAATCAACGGCAAGTTACCGGTCGCGATGAAAAAGTCGCCGAGCTGGCAGGTCGGCAATTTTCCTCGCTCACACCCGAAAACGAAATGAAGTGGATGTATTTGCATCCGCAACCAGGGCGTTATGAATTCGACGTCGCTGATGCCTATGTCGAGTATGCGCGCAAGCACGACATGAAGCTCATCGGCCATGCGTTGGTGTGGCATAGTCAAACGCCGGATTGGGTCTTTCAGGGCAAAGACGGTGGTGTTGCGACGCGGGAGGAATTGTTAGCCTTGATGCGCGAACACATTTTCACGATTGCAGGACGCTACAAAGGGAAAATTCACGGCTGGGATGTGGTGAATGAGGCATTGTCCGATGGTGGACCTGAGCTTTTGCGGGACTCGCCGTGGAAACGGATCATCGGCGATGATTTTCTCGATCATGCCTTTCGTTTTGCTCGTGAGGCGGCACCGGATGCCGAACTTTATTACAACGATTATGGATTGGAAAATTCAGACAAGCGCGAGAAATGTCTGACTTTGCTGCGTGGCATGCTCAAACGCGGTGTGCCGATTGATGGAGTGGGCACGCAATCTCATTTGCACTTGTTGCATCCGCCGATTTCCGACGTCGAGGATACCATCAAGGCTCTTGCTTCGACGGGTTTAAAGGTCATGGTCACCGAGCTCGACGTCGATGTTTTGCCCTCGCGCGGAAACTTTGGCAATGCCGATGTCAATCGTCTGGAAAAGGTTGACCCTGCGCTGAACCCCTACACGAAAGGATTGCCGGATGAAGTGCAACAGCAGCTCACCAAGCGCTATGAGGATTTGTTCGCGGTGTATCTTCGCCATCGCAAATCGGTGACTCGCGTGACCTTGTGGGGCGTGCATGACGGTGCCTGTTGGCTCAATTTTTTTCCAATTCCATGGCGCACCAATCACGCGCTGTTGATTGATCGCGAGCTCAAACCGAAGCCAGCATTCCTCGCTGTGAGAAAATTGGCTGCCGCTACAAAAGCGGAAACTCTCCCCGAAAAAACAACCGATAAGACAAAAACACCAACGAAAAAACCATGAAACGCCGACCATTCCTACAAACCCTTTGGGGCGCTGGCCTTGCTAGCACTTTTGCCTCTGCTCAGACCGCTGCAGAAAAAGCACCCGAGAAAAAACTGGGCTGGGCCCTCGTCGGGCTTGGCTCACTGAGCACGAATCAGATCGCACCGGCCTTGCTCAAAACACGCAATGCAAAACTGACCGGGTTGGTCAGCGGCAGTCCCGACAAAACGGAAAAATGGAGCAAGCAATATGGCATCGATGCTGCACACATTTACAGTTACGAGCGCTTCGATGAAATCATCAAGGACCCCGCGATCGATGTGGTTTACATCGTCTTGCCGAACTCGATGCATAAGGAATACGTCATTCGCGCCGCCAAAGCAGGCAAGCATGTGTTTTGTGAAAAGCCGATGGCGAATGATGCGGCGGAGTGTCGCGAGATGATTGCGGCATGTAAGGAAGCAGGGAAACTGTTAGGTATTGGCTATCGCTGCCAATTCGTACCACATCACGTGGAAGCCGTGCGTTTGGCGAAGGAAAAAGTCTTCGGCGAGGTGAAGCACATTCAAGCCAACTTCGGCTTCCAAAGTGGTGATCCCAAGCAATGGCGATTGCGCAAGGCCTTGGCGGGCGGCGGTGCTCTGATGGACGTCGGCGTCTATGCATTGCAGAGCTGCCGCATGTTGATGGGCGAGGAGCCGACGGAGGTCTCGGCCATCGAAACCAAGACGGATCCCGTCAAGTTTGCGGAGGTCGATGAAACGGTCAACTGGCAGATGAAGTTCCCTTCGGGGCGCATGGCTCAATGCTGCACGACGTATCTTTTCAACGGCTACAATGACTTCACGGCGGTTTGTGAACGTGGCCGCTTTGGTCTTGGTCCTGCTTACAGCTACAGCGGTCTGAAAGGCACATGCAGTGGTGGGAAAAACTACCTCGATATGCCTGACGTCGATCACTTTCAGTTAGAGATGGAAGCGTTTTCGCAAGCGATTCTCGACGGTAAGGAATTCCACCCGAGTGGAGAAGAAGGTCTGCGCGATATGTTGGTCGTCGATGCCATTTATCGTTCGATCCAAAGCGGTAAATCGGAAAAAGTCGATCCGGTCTGATCGCAGCGGTTCCAAATAAGGGCTTTGTTTCCACTTGCTCATCCAGCTCGCGAGACTACAATCGCGAGCGTATGAGACCTTTTCAACAAATCGATGTGGACGATCGCATCACACCCGCCGTCATCGTGCGACGCCTTCTGGGGAAATTGAGCCTGATCCCGATTGTGATCTTCGTGTTGATTGCTCTGTTTACGAGCTATTACACGGTGAACACCGAGTCCGTCGGTGTGGTCCAGCGATTTGGCAAGCATGTGAAAACAACGGAACCTGGGCTGCATTTCAAGATGCCGTTTTTCATCGATCGGGTGACCATCGTGCCTGTGCGTCGGCAGTTGAAGCTCGAATTTGGCTTCATCACACCGGGGGCCTCAAATGATTATCAGGGAGGGCAAGAGCCCAATGAAGAACGCGACATGGTCACGGGTGACCTCAATGCGGCCGAAGTTGAGTGGGTGGTGCAGTATGGCATTTCTGATCCCGAGGATTATCTCTTTCGTGTGCGCGAGGCTCCCGCGACCTTGCGCGATGTTTCAGAGAGCCTGATGTGCGAGG
>JBIIAI010000277.1:0-3205 GCA_044239965.1 Akkermansiaceae bacterium | reverse complement strand
TTCGGTTGAAACGAATTCCCGAGGGCTGAAAGCCCGACCTATGCCGTGCGCGATCAATTTCGTGACGCCATGAAATTGGTGCCCGTATTCGTAACCGACGTTGCCTTGGATCGGGCTTTCAGCCCTCTTTTGGGTGGGGTCGCTCCATTCCTGGGGCGATGCCCCAGGCTGGTATGAAGCCACACCTTTGGTGCTAGGGTCGCTCATGGCTCAACCTCTTTCGTGGCTGGGAAAAGCAACTTCATCAGTCCTTTCTTGAGGGGCTTGAGTGCTTTGAGCTTTTGTGCTTCGGGAGCAAAACGACGTAGGGAGATGGTGTGATCGTTGATGGGGGGGCGAGTCATATTGTTCGCGAGCTTGGTCGATTTTTTGGGGAGAGAAAAGAAAAAATTCGTGTATTCTGTTAGGTCGTTGCAATGGCAAGAGACGAAGACTGGGGAGGGGCGGTTACACGCTGGGGAAGCTGGCTTTATCACATGGGAATGTTGCAGGATCTCATGGGAAGGGGATTTGCATTCCTAGGAGGGCTGCTTGCATGGGCGGGAGATGAGCTTACACGCTCGGGAAGACGGCTTGCAAGTTCGGGAGGTTCGCTCACACGCGTGAGAGGCTGGCTTGCACTCTTGGGAGGAGAATTTGCACGCTCTGGAGGTCGTCTCGCACAGGTGGGAGCTGGGATGGATGAAAATCAGTCCTTCTTAAAAAGCCGTTGGAAGAAGTTTTTCTTTTTCGGGGCGTTGGCCGCGGGGAGTAAAGCCTCGGGATCAGCTTTGGTGACGGGGATCTCGGTGGGCATGTTTTGGTTCCAGCCGCCGCCGAGGGATTTGATTAGGGTCACGGAGGAAATGAGCTGTTGGCCGCGCAGTTGGTGCAGGCGGCGTTGGCTGCTGATCGCGCTGCGGTTGGCATCGAGGGTGTCGAGGTAGGCACCGACGCCGCTATCGTAGCGGGTTTTGGCGAGGGTGCGGGCTTTTTCGTTCTGCTGCATCGCGGTTGTTTGATAGGTGAGCGCTAGGGCAAGGTGATCGAGCGAGGAAAGTTGGTTTTCGACTTCGGCAAAGGCGGTGATGATTTGTTGGCGATACTGGGCGAGGCTTATGTCGGCGGCGGCCTTTGTTGCTTCCAGGTTGGCCTGATTTTTTCCGCCCGCAAAAACGGGGATGCTGATGCTGGGTCCGATGGTCCATTTCTCGCTGCCGTTGCTGAAAAGATCGCCGAGGCTGCCGCTGACAACGCCACCGCTGCCTGTGAGGCGAATCGAGGGGTAGCCGGCGAGTTTGGCAACGCCGACTCGGGCAAGATTGGCCGAGAGGGCGCGTTGGCTGCTGGCGATGTCGGGTCGGCGCTCTAACAGATCGCTGGGCACGGACGTTGGCAAGGTGGGAATGCCGGGAAGTTTTTCGCCCGTGGAAAGAATATCAAAGCCTTGGGGGCGGCGTCCGATCAAGACGGCGATGGCATTCTCTAACTGATCGCGTTGCGATTGCAGGCCGGTGCGTTCGGCTTGTTGCATCGCGAGTTCGCCGGTGGCGCGGGCGACTTCGAGGTCGGTAGCGGTGCCGGATTTTTGTTTGGCGAGCGCGATGTTTTGCGCCTCGGTGAGCAGGGTGATGGCACGATCCATGGCGGCGATTTCGGCATCGAGCGCGCGAAGTCCGAAGTAGTTTTGCGCGACTTCTGCCTGCACCGCGAGCAAGACGGTGCGGGTGTTCGCGGCAGCCGCAGCGGTGTCATTGACGGCGGCTTCGTAGCTCTTGCGCACGCGGCCCCAGAGATCGATCTCGTAACTGACATCGAGGGGAACGTCGAAGTTATTGCCTTGGAAAATTTGTCCATTCGGGTCGAAGGGAACGGTGGTTGCGCCGCTGGTGGCTTGGCGAGTGGCAGAAGCATTGATGGTGCCGGTGGGGAAAAACTGACTGCGCGCGATGCGTGCCATTGCACGCGATTGATCGAAGCGTAAGACGGCTTGCTTGAGGTCGTTGTTGGCGAGGCTGGCATCGCGGATCAACAGGTCGAGCTTGGCATCGTTGTAAACGGACCACCATTTTCCGCGCTCGATGTGATCACGTGGGATGACTTGTCGCACGACGATTTCCCCCGCAAAGAGGGAACCGCTCAGTGCGAGAGCGAGGAGTGAGGTGTGAAGGAAAAATTTCATCGAAGCAAAAGTGTTAGATGGTTTCTGTGGTGGATTTTTTTCGGCCAAGGTTGCTGAGAACGACAAAGAATACAGGAGTCAAAAAGAGTCCAAGCAGGGTCACGCCGATCATGCCGGAAAACACCGCGGTTCCCATGGCGCGGCGCATTTCGGCACCTGCACCGGTGGAAACGACCAGCGGATAGCAACCCGCGATGAAGGCGATGGAGGTCATCAAAATTGGACGCAGGCGCAAGTGGCAGGCCTCCAGTGCGGCTTCCAGCGGTGACATGCCTTCGTGTTGTTTTTCTCGTGCAAACTCGATGATGAGAATCGCATTTTTGCAGGCGAGACCGATCAATACGATGAAGCCGATTTGGGTGAAAATGTTGTTATCGCCGTTGGTAAGCATCACGCCAGCCAAGGAAAACAATAAGCAGAGCGGAACGATGAGAATGATCGCCAGAGGCAAGCGTAGGCTCTCGTATTGTGCGGCGAGTACGAGGAAAACTAACAATAAGCACAGGGGATACACATAGACAGCGGAGTTGCCGGCGAGGATGCGTTGATAGACTAGTTCGGTCCATGAGGGCTCGAATCCTTGCGCTAACGTTTCCTTAGCGAGAGCTTCCATCAATGCTTCGGCATCGCCCGAGCTCATACCTGGGCCCGCGGCACTATTGAAGTCGGCGGCGAGGTAACCATTGTAGTGCGTGACGCGATCGGGACCGGAGCTTTCCTTGATTTTCACGAGTGATCCAATCGGCACCATGTCGCCTTGAAGGTTGCGCGTTTTCAGTTTTCCAATGTCTTCCGGTTCATCGCGGAAGGGAGCGTCGGCCTGCGCGACGACTTGCCAGGTGCGACCGAAGCGGTTGAAGTCATTGACGTAAACCGAGCCGAGATTCACTTGCAGAGTATCGAACAAATTTTGCAAGGGCACACCCGCGGCTTTGGCTTTCTCGCGATCGACATCGGCATCGAGCTGCGGCACATTGACAGTGTAGCCGGAATAAGTTTGGCCAAATTTTTGCGTCTGCATGACTCGACCTAACAATTGCTGCG
>JBIIAI010000011.1:0-37666 GCA_044239965.1 Akkermansiaceae bacterium | reverse complement strand
TATGAGGCTGGCGCATGGTGGTTTACTCGGCGCGCGAGAGTTTTTGCAGTCCGCGCTGTAGTAGCGCTTGATCGATGGCATTGGAGAGTTGCTCATCGAGGTGGACGACGAGATTTTCTTCGAGGAACTCGATGCTGTGAGAGGGACTGCCGAGGCGAGGTTTGGAGAAGGCTTGGAGCATTTCTTTCATGTTACGCACGGGTTTGCCATTGACCTTGCTGATGATCATGTTGCGCAGGCTTTCGTAACCAACAGTTGCTTGAGTTGGGATCACGGCGGTGAGGCAAATCATGCTGTCGTGATTTTCCTGGTATTTCTCAGGATTGCTCAGGGCATCGAGGAAATTCAGCGGCGCGCTGGACTGCCATTCGTCGCCGTAGGCTTCGAGCAAGGGCTTGGTCAGCTCTTGAAAAATCAGACCACCCTTGATCAGGAAGTTGGGTGCTTTTCCGAAGCTGTAGTTTGGCACGAGGCGTGTGCTTTCTTCTTGTCGTGTGAGGGTTGCTGCGATCTCGATTTCTTTGGCATCGCGCCAGATTTTGAGTTTGATCTGATCGCCTGCGGACTTGGTGCCGCGCACGAGTTGGACCCAGTGGAGGCTGCCGTATTGGGGATCGGTGTAATAGCCGCGGCGATCGATGGGATGGCCCTCGATGGAGAGAATTACATCACCTTTGCGTAACTCTGCGACATCGGCGGCCGAGCCTTTGCGCACTTTGCTGATGTAGATGCCACCTTGGTCGGCGGGGAGTTTGAGCCATCGGCGAAAATGATCGTCTTCGGTGGGCGAGAAGGAGATGCCGATGTTCGGGAAGCCTTGGTAGGCCTCCTTTTGCGCTTCAGCGAGAAAGCGGGTGAGTAGGGGCGTGGCGATGACATCACTGATTTGATCCTTGGCGTCGTAGGAGCTAAGAATGCCGGCCAGTTGATTGTTTTGAAATACGGGAACGGAGTAGGAGGAGGCGGACGATTGCAACGAGCCCTTGAGTCGGTAGGTGAGGAAAAATTGTCCCGGCAGGAAGGTCGAGACCACTTCAGCCGAGAGAAGCTGTGCGGGAGTGACAAGGCTTTGGCCGTTGTTTTCCACTTGGATGATTTCGAGGGTATCACGTAGATTAGGCGAGGGGGCGATGTCCAACGCGATCAGACCGGCGAAAAATTCGGTGACTTTCTCCTCATTGTTCAGGGTGAGAACGGCGAGGTTGGCTTCGTAGTCGACACACTTGACGCGAGCAGGTGCGCGGCGTTTGCCATCCGTGCTTTCGAGCTCGATGTAAATGGCATCGGCGACCATCTCAGCGGTGGTGAGCACTTGATTTTGGGCGACGAGTGCACCGAGAGCGCTGCGATTGCGCGAGGGATTTTTTTCCCAGGGCTGCGCAGGGTTCCAGCTCTGAATGGTCGAATGGATGCGGATGACGGAAAGGCTGGGATCCGTTTTGGCGACTACGGCGACTGGCTCGGCAACGGGCACTGTTGCTGCCTTGGGATTTTCGCGACAGGAGGCAAGTGCTAGCAAAAATGCGAGCGCTTGCATGAGCAACAGAGGTGCGGGACGGAAAAATTTCATGGCGATGATGGATCGGGTGCGAAGAGTTTATTTTGCCTTGAGATTGCTGAGGCGTGGGATGTTGTAGTTTTCCGAGATTCGTTTGTTCGCTTCGGCAATGGCAGCAGCGGGCAGGATCAGTGGACGGTCCACTCCTTCAAGCTCGATGATGAAGTTTTCGGGCGCGGTGGCGGGATGCAAAAGCTCGTGTGCTTGGGCGAGAGAAGTGACAGGTGTGCCATTGATGGATTTGAGCACTTTGCCTGAAGCATCCGGCAAAGGCGTGTTGAGCTCGTCGTTGAGCATGTCGGTAAGGATCACGATGTCTTCCATTTTTTGAAACAAGCCCTTGCTGACGTAATCGGAATAATAGCGCCGCACGGTGACATCGCGGAACTGCACGGTAGCAAAAAGATTGGTGTCGAGCGGCTGAAAAACGAGGCCACCGAACACGATGTAGCGCGGCTTTTCCTCATACTTGATGGCATACATGCGCGACTGCGGCAGCGGCTTTAGCTTTACAGTCAGATCGATCCATTCTTCACCGCGGCGGAGGCGCAGGGCAACGGGATCGCCAGCAAACTTGCGTTCCACAATCTCATGCATGTCAACTTTTTCACCATCGATCAACACGGAGCCTGAGGAATCGACTTCATGGGAGTCGATGCCGAGCAGCACATCGCCCGGCTTAACGTGGCCATCGCATGCGGAGGTGGGGGTGACGTTGGTGATCAACACGCCGAGGCCATCGTTAGGCAGTTTGAGCGCCTGGCGCATAGCGGGATTGATCAGGGGGAACTCTGCAATGCCGAGGTCGGTGTATTCGTCATAGCGTCCGTCTTTGATGTCTTTGAGAAAACGATTCACGACGGGTGTGGGAATGATGTAGCCGGTGTTGTCGGCTTGTCGCAGTCCTTGGAAGGCGACGCCGATGACTTGATTTTCCTGAAGCACCGGACCGCCCGAGTTTCCTGGATTGATCGCTGCATCGATTTGCACGATCAGGTGAGAATCAGCGCGCGAGTGCGAGTAAGGTTGGAAGTCGATTCGCGAAACGACGCCACGCGTCACCGAAAGGCGTTCGCCGCCGACGGGATAGCCGATTACGCGCACTTGTGATTCCAACTGCGGGATGGCAGTGCCAATTTTGAAAACGGGCAGTTTGGCGAAAGGAGTGAAGTCATCGACCGAGAGAATCGCGAGATCACAATCGTGGGCGATGTGCTCGACCTTGGCCGTGTGCTTTTCGGGAGAACCGTAGATGTTGATGAGAAAACGTTCGCCATTGGAGACGACGTGGGCGTTGGTCAGGAACTGATTGGGGCCGATGAGGAATCCCGTGCCGATGCCGCCACTGAAGCGACCCGCATTCCAGGGGGCTGCGTAGTCGGCAGTTTGGGTGGCGACCTCGATGCGCACGACCGAGCGATAAATGTCCGCTGTGCTGGGGGGGGCTGCCGCCGTTTGAGCGGCCGTTGGCAAGGCGAAAAGTAAGAGGAAAAGGAGAGATTTCATGAGTAAGAATGCGAGATTGAGTTAGCGAAGGGGAATGCCATGGCGATTCCACAGCTGGGTGAGTTGCTCGCGATTGCCGCGGAACAAATTGCGTTCCACGGGACGATCGACATTGCCGAGGTATGGGCTGAATCCGCGGTAGACCTTAGGGCTGGAGCGTCTGTTTTCCCAGAGAACGCCGCCGTATTGCCACAGCGACCAATTGCGCCAGACATTATATTGTTTCGTTAGGCCGGTGGGTGTGCCGGGGATAGGAAAGGCTGCACATCTTCCGCTTTCGTGCGAGTAGAGAGCAACCCAATAAGGGCAGAGACGCAGACGATTTTTTACTGAATCGCTGGCGTTGTGAAGTGTGACGCGGAGGTGTTCGCTGTTTTCAAGATACACCATGCAATCGACTCCCGTGCGCGCTTTCACGATGTCGAGAAATTGAATCATTTCCGAGGTGGTCGAAAGCGCATCGAAGTCGGCAGAGAGCAGCAAGCGCTGCTGATTCCAGTCGCGACTCTGCGCCAGCTGTTGTGCGCGATTGACGAATTGATCGGCTTGGCTGCGTACGCTCACGTCTTTCGTTGTGCGATAGTAGACGCCGACGAGCATGCCCACGCGATCTGATGCGGCGAGAAATGTCGCGCATTTTTCATCGAGTTCGCCGCCTTTGCCGGCGCGTGCGATCAATCCTGCTGCGCCGTTATCGCGCAGGGCCGATACGTCCGATGGCGAATAAGAGCGACCGCTGCGTTGCTTTTCCTTGGGATCATAGGCGGAAACATTGACCACTTCCGTTCCACGCGAGCCGCCCGACGAGCTGGAGCTGACACCGCAATGACTGAGTGAAAAGGCGAGCAGAATGACGAAAGAAGCTTGTTTGAGCAGACGTGCCATGCCCGAACTATGCAAAGCTCAGCGTTTTTGGCAAGTCTCATGCGCAGCCAGCTCGGACTTTCCTAGTAATAAACAAATCCCGCGCTTGACGGCATTACTCAGGCAAGTCATACATCCGCCATGCGAATCATTACTCTCGTTGTAACCATGTTAGGATTGGCAACAGGTTTGCAAGCGCAAACGACTGCTCCGATCGAAGTCGTAAACTCAGCTATTGCTGCCGTGAACGATCTGGGTAAGCAGGTGGTCTTAGGAAAAATGAAGACCTCCATGGAGCGAATGTATCCTCAATGGCGTCAGCGATTGAGCGAGCGTGCTGGCGGCGATGCAGCTCTCGAAAAAACCTTCGATGAGATGATGGCTGCGATGATGAAGCAGGGCACCACCATGATTTCATTCAAAACATTCGGATTTCCCACCGTCTATGATGTCTATCCCGGAAAAAAAGTCGAGATGATCGATGGTAAATCTGTAGAAACACTCATTAATACCAAGTGGATGCTGCTCATCCCCACCGAAATCCGCTATCGTGTGATGAATGGGGCGACTCCTCTGATCATCGAAAGCAAAGGTTATCAGATTGCCATTTCCGATAAAGACAAGATCAATTGGACATTCATCGATGGCGCTGGATTGAAGGTGCAAGATTTGCGCAGCATGTTCATCAGCTTGCCTAAGGATATGGTCCTACCAGAAATCAAACGCCGCGAAGTGCCGCGTGACGAGCTCAACAAGTAATTGCCGCCAGACGAGATGTCAAAAGAACCAGATAAGACACTGGAGAAGCAAGCGAAGCTGATCCGCAAGTTCAAAAAGATGTGGAATCGCAGCCAAAGTGAGCTCTGTGAAGTGCGAGGCTCGGCGATTCATGGTCGCGGTGTATATGCCACAGTAGATATCAAGAAAGACGATAAAATCATCGAGTATGTTGGTGAGCTAATCAACAAAGAAGAGAGCGAGCGCCGAGCCAATGCTCAGGCCGAACTTGCCGCTCAGCATGGTGATGCCGCTGTTTACATTTTCACCGTCGATGACGACTATGATCTCGATGGCAATTTGCCATGGAATACGGCACGTCTGATCAATCACTCCTGCGAGCCGAATTGCGAGGCATGGATCGACGAGAAACGCATCTTCATTCATGCGCTGCGCAACATCAAAATGGGGGAGGAGCTATCCTTCGATTACGGATTTGAAGTCGATACTTGGGAAGAACATCCTTGTCGTTGCGGTAAAAAATCATGCGTTGGCCACATCGTGAGTCGCACGCAGTGGAAAGAGCTGGAAAAGAAAAAAGCCGAGAAACACGCGTGGGCGATTATCACGAAAAATGCGGCAAAAAAAATCCCAGCAGCGAAAAAATCACGCCGCTGAGATTTGTTGTTAGATTAATCGAAGCCCTGTTTCACCAATCGCGCAAACGCAGTCCGAGGCTGAAAAAGTGACCGCCGTCGTAATCTTCTTCGCGGATGGTCTTGCCAGAAGTTGTGAGAAACTCCACCTGATTGGCGAGGGTGAAACCAGCGCCTGCGGTGAGCCAGACATCATCTTTGAGTTGATGTTCGATGTTCACGCCCACTCGATAGCTTTGCACCGAGAGATTTTGTGAACCAAATTCCTCGACGTTCCACATGCCACCGCCAGGCTCGCCGATAAAGCGCACCAACCAGTCTTCGCTCAACTGGCAGCGTGCTTGCAGCGTGGGGCCACGGAGAGCAAATTGCCATTGATCGTTCATGTCATATTGAAATCCCGCGAAAGGCAGGATCGTTGGTTCACCCGTGAGGCGCGTGTATGCCAGACCAAAATTGAGTGAGAAAGAATCGCTGAACTTATACTCTGCTCCCACGCGGCCATCGACGAAAAAATCATCGCCACCAACGTCTTCAAAGTCACTAGCGATGCCGGGATTCACTCGCAAGTTGTAGGACCAAGGCGATCCATTTTCCTTCATCACGAAAAGCATCGGTAGCTCGATCGAGTGCAGTTGATTATCGTAAGGATCGATGCCAAGGCCAAAGCTTTCGACTTCCGTGAGTTCATAACGGAACATTGGAATGAGAAAAAGCGAATCGGTTAGGTTGAGCGGTTTGCTAAATGCCGTTTGCAAACGCCATTGTTGCAATGATAAATCAGCCAATCCTGCATCATCAGACTCCACATCCGAGTGATGGAACCATTGCAATTTAGCAACGCCGTAGTCGAGATCATCGGCGTGAGCCAAACAAGGAAGTGATAGCAGCAGAGCGAGAGTTTTTTTCATAGAGCTTCGTGTGATGTGTGCTACTATGCCTGTATGATCTCAGAACGCAAGCCCACAATTTTCGAGCAAAAAGTCTATGACTTGGTGCGCGCGATTCCCTCGGGAAAAGTTTGCACTTACGGCGATATCGCGTCAGCGCTTGGCATACGGTCATCTCAGGCGATCGGTCAAGCGCTCAAGCGCAATCCCTTTGCTCCCGAGGTGCCGTGTCATCGAGTGATTTCTAGTAGCGGTAAAATCGGCGGATTTTACGGCGAAAGCACAGGCCCACGCATTGATCAAAAGATTGCCATGCTGCGCGAAGAAGGCATTTGCTTGCAGAATGGATGCATTGATTTCACTCGGTTCCGTCATTCTTTCTGAAATGCTCCTGTTTCTGAAAAAATTTCCATTTTCGTGGCGTAGCAGACCTCAGCATGAAATCCATCATTGTATCCACTTTACTCATGACCCCACTGTATGCTGATTTGGCAGCAGAGTGGGATAAGGATATCGTGCCGATTTTGGAAACCTATTGCTTCGATTGTCATGCGGACGGGATCAAAAAGGGCGACTTCTCCTTCGATCCCTATGACTCGATCAATAAGATGCAAGCCAAGCGCGATGCCTGGAAGCGTGTGCGCGAAAATCTCGCCTATGAGCTCATGCCGCCCGTCGATAAAGACCAGCCCTCGCCCGATGAGCGCCAAAAGCTGATTCAATGGATCGACGCCGCCGTTTTTCCAGTCGATCCCGCCAATCCTGATCCCGGACGCGTTACCTTGCGCCGACTCAATCGTTTCGAGTATCGCAACACCGTTCGTGATTTGATTGGAGTGGTGCCAAATACCGAATTGCTGCCGCCCGATGACTCAGGTTATGGCTTTGACAACATGGCCGATGTGTTGACCCTCTCTCCCACGCACCTCGATGCCTACTTAAACACCGCATCGCTTGCGCTTGATGAGGCTTATGGCAAAGTTCATGTGCAGAAAAAAAACATCAGCCCGCATTTGATGAAAGGTAGTCAGATTGCTGACACGGATGAATTCATCATGCAGACGAGTGGCCGGCGCGCGATGAATCTGCAAGTGCCTAAGGGCAAATACAAACTCACATTTCGGCTCAGCGCTTCGCAAGCTGGCGATGAAAAAGTCAAAGCTAAGCTGTTGTTGGGTGACGTAGTAAATGACATCACGGTTGAGAATACGAGCCCCAAAGATTTCGCGATCACCGCCGAGCTGCGCGATGATCGGCGTGGCATGGGCGTGGAATTTCTCAACGACTACTGGGACGAAAAAAATCAGAAAGACCGCAATCTTACAGTGCACAGCATCACCATCGAGGGGCCTTACGTGGCCAGTGGTGGTAAAAATGCCAAACTGTTCCCGCCGCGCAAAGAAGGACAAAACGATGAGCAGTATGCGAGTTTCGTGTTGCGAAATTTTTTATCACACGCATTCCGGCGCCCCGCGACCGATGCTGAGATCGCGCGCTATGCCGCGCTGGCTCGGCAGGAGCGCAAGCCAAAGCAGAGCCTTGATGACTCGCTGCGCCCCGCCTTCGAGGCGGCCATGATTTCTCCGCAGTTTTTGTTTCGCGAACTCCATGCCGTCTATTCCGATGCCAAGCCCGGCACGATACTCCCCGTGCCCGAGCTTTCGTTAGCCTCACGCATTTCCTATTTCCTCTGGAGTTCCGCCCCTGAGGATTCGACGCTATCGATGGCCGCAAATAAGCAACTGCGACCATTGCTGACCGATGAAGTCGACCGCATGATTCGCAGTCCCAAGACCGAAGCCTTGATCGAACGATTTTTCGGACAATGGCTTCAATTCCAAGACGTGCAGTTCATTCCGATCGATACGAAAAAATTCCCAGTCACCGGAGAAATGCGGCGCGATCTCGTCAATGAGACCAAGGTATTCTGCGAAGACATGTTGAAAAATAATTTGCCCGTCACCCGTTTGATCGATGCCGACTACACCTTCGTCAATGACAACCTTGCCAAGCACTATGGGATGAGCGATATCAGTGGCGATCACTTTCGCAAAGTTTCTTTGTCGGATCCTCAACGGCGTGGTGTGATGACGCATGGTTCGATTTTGGCACTGACCTCCAATCCCAATCGCACCTCGCCCGTGAAGCGTGGCAAGTGGGTATTAGAAACCTTGCTCGATGCCGCGCCACCACCACCACCACCCAACGTTCCTTCGCTGCCGCCTCCGACGAATGACAGCACGGCGGCCTCGCTGCGCCAACAACTTGAGCGCCATCGCGAAGACCCCGCTTGTGCTTCTTGCCACAAGCTCATGGACGGCATCGGTTTTGCCTTCGAGGCCTATGAAGTCGATGGATCTCGGCGCAAGGGCACTCTCGATACCCGAGGCGCACTGGCGACTGGCGAGGTGATCGATTCTCCCGCCGCACTCTCAAAACTTCTCGCCGGCACGCGCTCCGAGCAGTTCCATCGAGCATTCGCCGTGAAAATGCTGACCTTCGCCCTGGGCCGAGGTTTGGATTACTACGACAAGCCTGCTGTGGACAAAATTGTCGATCATGCAGCGAAGAATAACTACTCGTTGCACAGCTACATTCACGCCACGATTTACTCCTTTCCGTTCCAAAATTATCGTCGCTGAGTCATTTCGCGCGACGAAAATGAGAGCGGAGGCTTTCCAAAGCGTGATGCTTTTTGTAATCGCACGAGGCGGAAAATTTGCTAGGATCTCTCCTATGGAACGCCTGCCAAGCATCAAATAGTTGTGCAGCCCTGAAAACACCGAAGGGAGCTATGAGGTTCTGGTCATTCTCCCAGTTCTTATCGCCATTGCCGTGGCTCTTAAATGGTGAAGGCAGGGATTTCCTCTGATGTCACCTCGGGCGTTTCATTTCGTATTGATCATCGGTGCGGCAATACCAATCGGGCACAGCCATGCGGCCGATGCTGTGGTAGGCTTGCGCGCGAATTCGCAGAGTCACGGGATCAAACAATTCATCGCGCACATGCACACACTGCACCAGTCCGATGATCATGCGGTTGCCGCCGAATTCCCAGATGTCGTGCAATTTGCATTCGAGTGCCGCGGGTGCCTGGGCGATGCGTGGCGTGGCGATCGTCGATGAGGCACAGGTAGCAATTCCCTCGGACTCGGTCTCACTGAGATCTTCGGCGAGTGATGCCGAAGTGCGGACCATCACCTCGCCGAGTGGTTCATCGACCAAGTTGACGACAAACTCTCCCGTGCGACGGCAATTGCGTGCGGTATCCTTCGGTGTCCCGTCCTCGCGATTTCCTGGGCAAAACATCAGCATCGGTGGATCATCGCCGATCATGTTAAAAAACGAGAAAGGCGCGGCATTGACTTTGCCGTTTTCGTGCAAGGTTGTGACCCAAGCGATCGGCCGAGGGGTGATGAGTGCTGCCAAAATCGGATAGGCCCGGTCAGCATGTTCATGGAGTAGATCAAGTTTCACGACGCAAAGGATAGCACAGTTCGCTCACATGGATGAGAAAAATGCAAAAATTGCATGGCCTTGATCAGGACTGGGCTCTGTACTAAGTGGATTCGTGTTTGCTGTTTTTTTTCTTGCTTTGACCTCAGTCTAGGTCTTTTCTTGTCTTCGTGAAAAGCACACTTTACCTCCTAACGCTAGCCGGCAGTTTGTTCTTGTCGAGCATCGCTCAAGCAGAAGACAGTCGCACTTGGACATCCATCCGCGGTTCGACGGTAGATGCTTCCCTTGGTCGATTGGACGGCGATTCTGTCATCCTCGTGACGAAAGATCGCAAAGAAATCAAGTTGGCGGTGACTGATCTGTCTCTGGCTGATCGTCAATATCTCGTGGAAAATGTTTCTGCTCCTGAAGCGATTTTGAGTGCTGGCGAGTTGAGTATGCCAGAGAAGGATTTGAAGTTTGACTCGAAAACCTGCAAAAAACTCGATGAGAAATTCAAGTTGTCTGCCGAGGACTCCGAAGGGATGTTTGAACAGATGGAAACCGAGCATTTCCTGATTGCTTATGCGGGTGATGTGCGTCCGAACGTAGTGGCTGAGATCGCTGAACGTCTCTGGCACGGCATGGCTTTCTATCACATGAATTTCCGCCGTGATTGGGGAGACAAGCGCCGTGTGATTTTCTGCGTGGAAGATCGTGAGGCCTACGCAGCTTTAGGCAAATGGTATCAGGACGAGTTGGGTAAACAAGCGGTTAATGCTGAAGGTCAACAACGCGTTCAAGAATTCTCTTCCACGTGGGATCGCGTGGGTGGAACCTCCATCCAGCTCCCTGATGAGCTTGCAGAGGAGAAAAACCTCCACACTTCAGCAAGCGTTTTCAACATGAATCAGGATCGTGAGTTCAAAAAAGTTTTCACTCCTTTTCCTACTCACGTTATCGCAGGTCATTTGCTCAATCAGCAAATGGGTGGAGTCAGCAGCATTGGTGGCAAGGGCTACTTCACTGTAGTAACAGGTCACGCGTTTTACAAAGAGATCAAACTTGCGGGTGAAACGGAAACACATTTGCTCGATGTCGGCGGCACGGCTGGCGATGAAATTTCCTCGAAAGCTGGCTTCGATGACGGATCGGCTTGGGCGCGCATTTTGAAGTCCGAGGTCAAGCGCGGTAAGGTCAAGCCCAACCTCTTGGAAATCCTGGCTGTGGAAGCGGAGACGCTGAATCCCGCAAAGCTGGTCTTGGTTTATTCTTTCGCGAATTACCTGCAAAGCAATCCGAAGCGCGTCAGTGCTTTTGCGCGGATGATCCGCCGTGTGGAGTCGAATAATACCATCCCTGAACCCGAGGAGTTGGCGAAAATCTATGACTTTGACAGCGTAGAAAAAATGGAAGCGGACTGGATCGAATACATCAAGAGTAACGAATTTAAATAAACAACTGACCAAATTTGTGACGCTCATTCGCAGTCATCTGTACTTCCTCTCTACGCATTCCTCTCATTTATGAAAAAAACAATTCTCGCGCTTTGCGCCATCTTCATTTCCTCAACGGCTCACCCTCAATCCACTGATGTGAGTCAAGAATTACGTGTCTTCAAGGGCAACAATGGCAAAGAAATCAAAGCGGTTTTGATCGATAAAAATGACACCTCCGCGACGTTGCTTTTGGAAAACAAGCGCCGCGCCGTTGTGCCGCTCACAAGTCTTTCAGCTGATGACCAAGAATACATCAAGTCATGGAACAAGGAAAAAGCCTTGTTTTTGCAAAAGTGCTTGGGCTTGAGCGTGCGTCAGCTTCTCGAACTGCGTGGCTACGAGTCGTTTCCGATGACTCTGGAGGGGAACTCGATCATCATCACCGCGAAACTCAATGGCAAAGATGCGCGCTTTGTTGTCGATACCGGTGCTGGCACTAGTTTGCTGCACACCAAGATGGTGGAAAACTGCGGACTGAAGTTGGGACCAATGACCGAAGAGGTGCACGGTGTCGCTGGTTCCGTTCCTGCTTGTTGGGTGGATGTGAATACCTTGTCGATGGGAGAATCTTTGTTCAAAGATCGCAAGATTTTGGCCACGGACATGGACAAGGATAAGCCCGAGGGCTCGAAGGATCAATCGACCGCTGGTCTTTTCGGTGCAGACTTGCTCAAACAGCTCGACACCGTGATTTCCTACAAGGAAAATCGGATCTTTTTCCGTCCAGATAAATCGGACCGCGTTCTGGTTGATGGAGATGCGGCCAAGTCGGAAGATGCGGGTGTTGAAGGCGAAGTGAAGGACCAAGATGAGGTGCTCAATTTCCGTATTTTCAAAATGCGCGATGGCAAGAGCTTCCGCGCCAACGTGGTTACCAAAACATCAACAGTCCTAACCGTGAAGCTTGCCAACGGGAAAACGCAACAGGTGCCGATTTACAATCTCTCTGACGATGATCAGAAGTACGCCGATGCTTGGACCGAGGCCGGTGATATTTTCTTGCGCCATTGCGGTGCTCTGAAGATCGAAGAGGTTTTGACTCTTCGCAAATACAACTCCTTCCAGTATGAGCGCCGTGGCAATCACATTTTTGTCGATGGCACACTCAACGATAAAGCCGTCACTTGGATGATTGATACGGGTGCTGATAGCTCGTTGCTCGACTTGAAGCAGGCTACCAACAATGGCTGCGAGGTCGGACCCATGGAGCATAAAGTTTATGGCATCGGTGGCTCTGCGCCAGCGGGCGAGACCGTGATGAAAAAAATCACACTCGGTAAGGTGGAACTCACCAATCGTCGCACCCTCGCAACTGACATGACTGGACGCGCTGGTCGTGACCTCGATTACGTCGGGCTCTTCGGTGCTGACTTCATGCGGGAACTCGATGCGGTGATCACTTACCGCGAAGATCGCATTTTCCTTTATCAGCGTTGATCGGCAGACGGCGTTGCTATGACTTTCGCAGCAGCTGCTAGGACTTCACCATCGGGCAAACGGAGATCAAAGACCGTTTGCCCGAAGTGTTTTTTGCCCACATATCCCAGGGCAAAATGCTCTGCCACACTTGTCAGCGTGCCGGACTCTTGTCCATCTAACAAAAGGGTGGCGCCGACGGGGACTGTTTCAGTCAATAAAAAATGCGTTAGTTTGCGGTTCAACTTGCCCGCGGTTTTGATGCGGGAAATCACTTCTTGCCCGATGTAACAACCTTTTTGGTAGGAAATGGCGTGGGTCTCAATGCCAGCTTCGGGCGGCAACATGCCCTCGGTTAGTTCCGCATCCCATGTGGGAACTCCTTGGGCAACGCGGATTGCTTCTGCTTGTTTATGGCTGAGCATTTCACCTGCAACCGCTTCATTCGCAGGTAGCCATTGATCGATGCCAGGCACTCCGAGCCGAGCGAAGGAAAATCCCGTTGCTTCATGGGTGATGTCAATGTGATGGACGAGGCGAAATTGATCGGAAATGTCTTCCAACACCGCATCATCGGCTATGAGGTAGCGGTCGAGTCGCGCCATGAGTAGATCTCGCAGTGCATAAGGTGCCTCGATGCGGATCTCGGGCGCGCTGGGCTCGATGAGATAGAGCGTGACATACGCTTGGAGTTTTCCTTTGGCATCGGTGACGCAAGCGGCGAGAGCTTGCTGTGGGTGAGTGAGTAGCTTGCGCACATCTTGGGTAACCTGGCCATTGAGATAGCGCACGGCATCGGGGCCGCGAAGAGAAAGAGTGCAGCGAAGTCCAAGATCAAGTGTCGGCATGGCGAGGAATCTAGGAGCAGGAAAAGCGCTTGGCAACGATGGGATGAAAGTTTTTTTGCCAGAGATGCATTTTTCCATTGCCAAACTCGGGATTCTGATCATACTTCGCGCCCCGACCGCCACGGTGGTTAGGACACCAAGATGCAGCAATGCATCACCAATGCAGTAATGCATGGCTCGATAGCTCAGTTGGTAGAGCAGCGGATTGAAAATCCGCGTGTCGCTGGTTCGATCCCGGCTCGAGCCACCTTCTTTTTCTTTGATAAATAATCAGCTCATGTTTGTGGGTGGAAAGCGCACTTGTCAAATCGTGCAGTTTCGCTATGGTGCGAAGCAGATTTATGGAAAACGTGACACGAAAAAAACGTATTCTGGCCCTTGATGGGGGAGGCATTCGTGGAGTGTTTTCGATCGAGATTCTCGGGCGGATGGAGGAAATGCTTCGGCGTCATTATGGTAAGCCAGGCATGGTGTTAGCGGATCATTTTGATTTCATCGCGGGCACGAGTACAGGCGGAATCATTGGCTCCTTTTTGTCGTGGGGCGAGCCCGTCGAAAGCGTGCGCAAGCTCTATGAAGAAAATGCCGGCGCGATGTTTTGTAAAGCTCCTTGGTGGAAATTGCGTGGAGGCTTGTTTGATGCGGCGAATCTATCGAAATTTTTGCGTGAGTTTTTTGTCGAGTCAGATGGTTCTTTATCGAACATGGGCACGGAACGGCTAAAGACGGTTTTGTTGCTGGTGATGCGCAATGCTAGCACGGGCTCGGCCTGGCCGGTCACCAATCATCCTGGTGCGAAATACAATGAGCGTGTTTTTGCAGACGGCACGCCGAACATCGAGTGCAATTTGGATTTTCCGCTGTGGCAATTGGTACGCGCAAGTGCTGCGGCACCTGTGTATTTCCCGCCTGAGCATGTCACAATAGGAGGCACAACACATTCGTTCATTGATGGCGGCATCACCGCCTACAACAATCCGGCCCTGATTGCGTATCTGATGGCGACGCTCCCGTGCTATGGCATGAACTGGCCGACGGGAGAGGACCAGTTGCAAGTGGTATCGATCGGCACGGGCATCACTCGCGCCAAGGTGAGCGAAACTTTGCGCCGATACGTGAGTGCCTTGAGCTATGCTGCTGTTGTGCCATCGGGTTTGATGGAATCGATTTCGAAAGAACAAGACATGCTTTGCCGCGTCATGGGACGTTGCTTGCACGGTTCGGCGATTGACTCGGAAATGGGCGATCTGATGGACTTGCCTAACAATCCCAAGGCTTTCACCTACGTTCGCTACAATCGAGAATTCGGACCTGCTGAGGTCTTAGAGGCGGAGAAAAAATATGGCGGAAAATTCGCATTGGATAACTTGAAAATGCGCGATTATCTCATCAAAGTCGGCCGCGAGTATTCTGCGAATGTGCAACTGGAGCATTTGATTTAACAATTTTTATGAGACGATTTTTTCTGCTAGTTCCCTCATCTTGCGTGGCGTTTTTGTTAGCCAATTGTTCGGTGCAAGACACAACGGTGCAATGGCCCGTCAGTTTCCAACAAGAGCAAACGCCGAATCTTGCGGACGTGATGGCAGCCAAACAACGCGATGCATTTTCCATCGAAAATTACAATGCTGCCTTGCACAAAACCTTGGCGAATTTGTTGCTGACGCGCAAGCCTGCCGACTTGCATGGGGTAATCGAAAGTGATGGCATGAAAATTTTTATCGATGGCGGCAACGACGAACTAAAGCTGCTCAATCCTGCGCATTTTGATGGGATTGAGATCATCAAAAAAGGAGAGGGAGGTGATCAAGTTCTCCAGACTGTGACTCGTGCGGGACTGGGGATTCCTGTAGTGATGATGCAAAAATACGACGCGAAGAAAGCGAGCGGTAAAAAACTTTTTCCACTCAATGGTCGCCATTTACCCGCGACCGCAGTGTTGGATCATGCCGCTAACGGCTCATATGTGCTGCGATTTCACCACACTCGCAATGTGCAGAATGTTTCATTCCAAGGTCTATCACGGCAACTTGCCTATGATCTCTCAACACCGCTTCATCGGAGCATGGGAGATCGTTTTCTCAATAACATGGCATTTCGTGGGTTGATCAACTCGGACCGTTATCTGGAGAGCACAGGCATTTATTTGCCTGATGTTTATGACCCGAACAAGATCCCCGTGGTCTATGTTCATGGGCTGAAAAGTGATCCGCACATTTGGCAAAATGCCATGAATGAGGTGCTGCGTGATCCGGTGCTACGCGAGAAGTATCAGTGTTGGTATTTCCTCTATCCCACAGGATTGCCCGTGTATGCTTCGGCGGAAAAATTGCGTCGCATGCTCTACATTGCTCGCGATCACTATGATCCGCAGCACAATAATCCCAACATGAATCGGATGGTGCTCGTCGGTCACAGCATGGGTGGCTTGCTCAGTCGTATGCAAACGATCGACAGTGGTGATGAAATTTATCGTTCCTTTTTTGTGAAGCCGCTGGATCAATTGCATCTCAAGCCCCTCACAAAACGCTTGATCCAAGAGGCGATGGTGTTTGATCGCGTGCCTTTTGTGAAGCGTGCGGTGTTTGTGGCCTCACCACACCAAGGGAGTTCGATGGCTGAAATTCCGATCATGCGCGCCGTGGGAATGTTGGTGAACCCGACGAGCAACCTCGATGCCGTGACCATGGACATTCGGCTCAACGCCTACAATGATCTCAATCCGGAGCTTTGGAAATTCAAAAACCTTGGCTGCCGAAGTGTGCAGACTTTGTCACCCGAGCACCCCTTGCTCAAGGCTTTAAAAAGCCGCCCGACATCCGTGCCGTATCATTCGATCATTGCAGCAAAGCAAGACGATGCGAATCTTTGGCAGACATCAGATGGAGTCGTCGCCTACTGGAGTTCTCATGTTTACAACGCACAATCCGAACGCGTCGTCAATGGCGCCCATAGCTGCACTCGTTTGCCGGATGTGAGCGAAGAAATTCTCCGCATCTTGCGATTGCATGCGAGGGAGTGATTTTGGTTGCTCACGAACCAACTGAGAAATGCCTCCTACCAGCTTGGGTGTTTTTTCAGCATAAAGCCCCAGAAACAACATGTAGGAAAATAGTTCATTACGAAATCATGACTTCTTCTATCTATTCTCAAGAGAAACACTCATATTCATGGATCTCAATTGGATGCAAAAAAATCATCCTCTGCCTGTGTTGTTTTCTTCACTCGTTCTTATCGTTGCATGCAGATGAGGTTTTTCAACCAGAGTTCTATGCTTTCTTTAATGGCATGCCAGAGATGTCTTATGATGATGAGGCGAAATTTCTCAAGGAATTGGGGTATGATGGGATCAGTCAGATCTATGGGACAGGTGAGCAGTTGGAGCAGCGAGTTAGAGCATACAAGACGCAAAATCTTAAGGTCTTGAGCGTTTATCTTGACGCGACGGAAAATGCAATCGACGCCGGGATGGTCATGGCGTTGAAAGATGGCGGTATGATAGAGCTCACGGTTGCGAAAATTTCTCCTGAGGTGATTGATTCGATTCGCCAGACTGCAGAAATGGCTTCGCGACTCAAAATTCGTGTCGTGCTCTATCCCCATTTTGGAAATGCCGTTGCGACCATGCCGCAGGCGATCGAAGTTGTAGAGAAGGTGAATCATCCGAATCTTGGGGTCATGTTCAATCTCTGCCACTTTCTTAAGAGCGAGAAAGTTGAAGATCTAGAGAATGTTCTGTTGAAAGCGAAGCCTCATCTGTTCGCTGTGAGCATCAATGGCGCTGATGAAAATGGACAGAACTGGGATACGTTGATTCAACCTCTCGACCAAGGAAATTTCCCCCAACAACGACTGCTCGTAGTTCTCAAAAAAATGCATTTCAAAGGCCCAGTGTGCTTGCAGTGTTTCGCCGTCAAGGGTGATAAAAAAACCAATCTCAAGAAATCGATAGATGCCTGGGAAAAGCTATTGAAATAGCTTCCTTGATTCGTGAATGATGGCTTGGCGGATGGAATCCTCGACTCTCAGTTGAATGGTAGCGTTTTGGCGAGACCTGCTAAAATTATTAGGTGGATATACTATAAGGGTTGATCCCGCACTGTGAGCGAAGGATAAAAAGATGCTTGTTAGCGAGATGAATTACGAAATTAATAAACCGTGCTCTCCATCTTTGATGAATAACGATACCCAGTGATCAAAGGATTCCGCGGAAAGGTATCCATGATCGGCGTCGAAAACAAAACCATGAAATGAGCTCTGCGGATCAAGATAGATTCCGTAGAGAGGAAGCTCAATCAACGCGTCTGCGAAAAGAATCAGCGAGTGGCCGTTGAGTCGGATGGAACGTTTTTCGCTATCGACGAATCTTTTATCAATCGTGTCAGGACAGAAATCGATTTTGCCGCGATAAGCTGCGAATGACGTAATGTTTTCACAAGTCCAAAAGTTCCATATGCCTTCGTCTGTCACGCGAGATGTTCCATTGTGCTGAAGCAGAAATGAGATGAGGGATGCAGGGAGAGAAATTTCGAGGCGCGATTCAACATCAGCAATTTGATATTCGGATGCAGCTGTGCGAAGCTCTCCACCGAGGTGGAGAATTTTGTCTGCGATGGGGTGCATGGTGAGAGGCGTGGCTTTGATAGGGCTTAGAGCATTAAAGCGATCTGACAGAATTATTGTGCTTTGCGCAAGTGTTCTCGAATCCACGAAGGGTTTCTTCGGCAATCAAGTATAGCCCTCACTCGCACGGTTTCTGATTCTACCGTGTAATAAATTGCAAATGGAAATCGCTTAGACAGAGCGCGATGAAGGTTTTTGAATACAATACTGTGTATGCCTCCATAGATCCTGAGGGAGTCGATGTCAGAATAAAGAGTGTCGAGAAAATAATTTCCTAATCCCAACTCTTGGTTTTCATAAAATCGGTAGCCATCGATTAAGTCAAGCTGGGCTAGGTTGAGGATTTCAATGTTCACGAAACCGAATTCTTGATCTGCTGCTTTGCGATTTCCCAATCGATGAATGTGGCTTTGCCTTCCTTAATGAGTTGTTCGCGTTCGTCCAATAGATCTTGGTGCCAAGCGGGCACGGCTAGTTCGGCTTCTTGGGATGAGATGCCTTCCCACAGTGTTTCCATCATTCGCAGCTTTTCATGCAAGGGTAACTCTCGAATTTCTTCCAGCGCAATCATTCTTGTATCTTATTCGAATTCTGGTCATCAGTCAAATCAAGATCAGAAAATTTTAGAGAGGCTTGGCGGCAAGATGCCGCCGCCACGGTTACTTTTTCTTGCCTTGCTGAAGTGCTTGGGAGAACCAGTCGTTGCCGGGGGCTTGTTGTTGCGGTCGGTTGTCGCGGCGTTGAGGAGGGCCGTTGCGATCGTTGTTGTTGCCGCCTCCACCAGCGCGGCGTTCCATGTCGGGCTTGCTCTTCATGCTGAGGGCGATGCGATTGCGCACGAGATCGACTTCGGTGACGGTGACTTGCACTTTTTGTCCGACCTTGACCACTTCGCTAGCGTCTCTGACAAATTGATCGCTGAGTTGGCTGACGTGGACGAGTCCGTCTTGGTGCACACCAACATCGACGAAGGCACCAAAGGCGGTGACGTTGGTGACGATGCCTGGGAGCTTCATGCCGACTTTGAGATCAGCTGGTTTATCAACTCCTTCAGCGAAGGAAAACATCTCGAACTGCTTGCGCGGATCGCGGCCTGGTTTGGCGAGCTCGGCGATAATGTCTTTGAGGGTTGGCAAACCAACTTCTGCGGTGACATATTTTTCGGGTTTGATCTTGGCGCGGACTTCGGCCTTGGTCAGAAGATCTTGTAATGTGCAACCGAGGTCGGCAGCCATTTGTTCGACAAGCGCGTAGCGCTCGGGGTGAACGGCGGAGGAATCAAGCGGATGGGCACCATTGGCAACGCGGAGGAATCCGGCGGCTTGCTCGAAGGCTTTGTCACCGAGGCGTGGAACTTTTTTCAGGGCATCACGGGAAGGAAAAGGTCCGTTTGCCGCGCGGTGGGCGACGATGTTTTCGGCAAGTGAGCGATTGAGGCCAGAGACGTATTGCAGAAGTTCTTTGGACGCGGTGTTGAGTTCAACACCAACGGCGTTCACGGCGCTGACAACGGTGTCATCGAGCGATGCTTTGAGCGCACGTTGATCGACATCGTGTTGGTATTGTCCTACGCCGATGGCTTTGGCATCGATTTTCACCAACTCGGCGAGCGGGTCCATGAGACGGCGACCAATGCTGATCGCACCGCGCACGGTGAGATCGAGGTCGGGGAATTCTTCGCGTGCAACATCCGATGCCGAATAAATCGAAGCACCAGCTTCGTTGACAACTACTACGGGTATCGTAGATGGTAAATTGAGCTTGCGGCAAAAAGCTTCGGTCTCACGTGAAGCGGTGCCGTTGCCGATGGCGATGGCTTCGACTTTGTATTTCGCGATCATCGCCAGCATGTCTTTGGCACCCTCGTAGAGTTGGGTGTTCGAGCCAGCGGTGATGTTGAGCACGGTATGGTGGAGCAAGGTTCCTGTGGCATCGAGCACCACGGTTTTGCATCCAGTGCGGAAACCTGGGTCGATGGCGAGCAGGCGTTTTTGACCGAGCGGTGAGGCTAACAGAAGCTCGCGCAAGTTGTCGGCAAACACTTGAATGGCGGTAGCATCGGCGACTTTTTTCGAATTGAGACGCATTTCCGTTTCCATCGATGGCATGAGCAAACGCTTGCAACCATCTTCGACAGCATCGCGCACTTGATCAGCTGCGGGTCCGTGACCGTTGACAAATTGTGGTACAGCGATGCCGGAAACTCGCTCCACGGGAAGATCGACGCGCATGAGGAGGAATCCGTCTTTTTCACCGCGGCGGATGGCCAGCAAGCGGTGCGAAGGGATGGATTTCAGGGGCTCTGACCAATCGAAGTAATCGCGGAATTTCGCGGCCTCGGCATCCTCTTCTTTGCCATACATGACTTTCGAAGAAATGATCGCTTCAGCTTCGTAAAGTTTGCGCACATGACCACGAAGCGTGGCGTCATCGGCGACGATTTCCGCAATGATATCGCGGGCACCAGCAAGGGCCTCGGCGCTGGTGGTGACTTCTTTTTCGGCATCGATGTATTTGGCAGCCTCGGTCTCGATGTCTTGAGCGCGCTGATTTTCTAACAAAAAGGTAGCAAGTGGTTCTAAACCGCGCTCTTTGGCCTTGGTGGCACGCGTTTGACGCTTGGGGCGGAAGGGCGCGAAGGCATCTTCCAAGGTGGTCATGGTGGTGCAGGCGAGAATTTTCTTTTGCAGCTCAGGAGTGAGCAGCTTGCGTTCGTCGAGTGATTTAATAATGGCTGCGCGGCGGGCATCGAGCTCGACAAGCCGGATCATCGAATCGCGGATCGTAGCGATTTGCACTTCATCGAGCTCACCGGTGGCTTCTTTGCGATAACGGGCGATGAAGGGCACGGTGGCACCTTCTGCGATGAGTTGAGCGGTGGATGATACGCTGCGGACGGAAATCCCGGTTTCCTGGGCGATCAGAGCAATGTGTTTGGCGGAATCGGCGGAGGCAGGAGAGGAAAGTGTGTCGGACATGCGGGCGCGGAGTTTTTCTGGTGGGCTGGAAACATGCAAGAGCGAAATTTCGGGATGTGGACATGTGGGCACATCCATAACCGAACGGAAGACCCTTTTTTCATTGTTCATCAATGGTAGATGGGGGTAGGGTGGGGATGTGGACGTAATTCGGATTAGAGGTGCGAGGCAGCACAATTTGCGCAATGTTTCGGTGGACATTCCGAAGGGGAAACTTGTGGTGATCACGGGGCCGAGTGGCTGTGGCAAGTCGTCGTTGGCTTTTCATACCTTGTATGCCGAGGGGCAGCGGCGTTATGTGGAATCGTTGTCGGCGTATGCACGGCAGTTTTTGGATCAATTGGAAAAGCCCGAAGTCGATGGGATTGAGGGGCTTTGTCCCGCGATTGCGATCGAACAGCGCAGTGGCGGCCTGAATCCTCGTTCGACGGTGGCGACGGCAACCGAGATTTACGATTACTTGCGGGTGCTGTGGGCGGCGATTGGGGTGCCGCATGATCCCAAGACAGGTGAGCGATTGGAGCGCATGAGCGCGGTGGACATCGTGGCGCTATTGGTGGGACAAGATGAGGGCACGAAAGTGGTTTTGCTGGCGCCAGTGGATGTGAAGGGGCTGGTCGATGCGGCGGCGTTATTTCAGGATCTGCGACGTCAAGGATTTGTGCGGGTGAGGCTGAATGGCGAATTGCGCGAATTGGATGAAATTTCGCCAGCGGAGGATGTGGTTTCGTTAGAAATTGTCGTGGATCGATTGGTGGTGCGGGCTGGTGTGGAAGCGCGGATGGCGGATAGTGTGGAAGCGTGTTTGCGCTTGTGTGGATCGGAGGCGAGGGCTCTGATGCAAAGCGGAGGGGAGCAGGAGTGGCGCGAGTTGTCATTTCAAACGAGTTATCGCAATGCGACGACAGGATTTGTGATGGGGGAGCTTTCGCCAAAGCACTTTTCCTACAACTCGCATCTGGGTGCCTGCGAGGCCTGTGAAGGACTGGGCACGGAAATGTTTTGCGATCCGGGCTTGATGATCGCGGATGAAAACAAAGCGGTTTTGGGTGGTGCGGTGAGTGGTTGGTGGAAACCGAAAGGGCCGCGGGAGTTGCAATTTTTTCGCGAAGCAAAAGCGTTGATGGCGCAGCGAGGGGAAGACTCCGAGACTACGTGGAAAGACCTTAGCGACGAATGTAAGAAAATTTTGTTAGAGGGCGGCGAAATCGAAACCGGCTGGAAAGTTGGTTTGGAAAAACGCTCGCAGGTCAAAAAAATCGAGGGCCTCTGTGCAGAAGCGGAGCGAAAGGTGAGAGAGGTGAAATCGGAGGCGGCACGACGGCGCTTGATGCGAGTGATGTCGCATCGGTCTTGTCGGGTATGCCAAGGCGCTCGATTGAAAAAAGCGTTTTTGATGGTAAAAGTTTGTGGCGCGGATGAGCGCTGGTTGGGAATTCAGGAGTTTTGCGCACTGCCTGTGGACGAAGCGATGCAGTGGTTGGCAGGGATTGTGATTCCTGCGGAAAAGGCCGGCATCGTGCAGCGGGTGGTGGACGATGTGGCAAAGCGCTTGTCGTTTTTGCATGATGTGGGGCTGGGATATCTGGCGCTTCAGCGGTCAAGTTGCACCTTGTCGGGTGGCGAGGCGCAGCGGATTCGTTTGGCCTCACAACTGGGCTCTGGGTTATCAGGTGTCTTGTATGTGTTAGATGAGCCGAGCATTGGCCTGCATCCATGCGATACAGGGCGGTTGATTGTCGCGCTGGAGCAATTGCGCGATCTGGGCAACACCGTGTTAGTCGTAGAGCACGATGAAGCGGTGATCCGTGCGGCAGACTGGGTGATCGAGATGGGGCCCGGCGCGGGCATAGCGGGTGGAGAGATTCTCGGTGCAGGTGAGCTAAAAGACCTAGGGCATTTGCCCACAGGCTCATGGCTCAAGGAAAAACGCGAGTGGGTGCGCACTGTTCCCGTGGCGAAAGAAGGACCATGGTTGATCATGCGCGAGGTCAGTGAGCGAAACTTGCGTGGCGTCGATGTGGAAATTCCGTTAGGTCGGATGGTTGCGTTAACGGGACCGAGCGGTAGTGGAAAATCAACGCTCGCAGAAGATGTGATCTCGCGAGCCTTGGTGCGGAAATTTTCACGCAGTGGCGAAACTCCGGGCGCGCATAGCGGCATGCAAGGTGCAGAGTGGTTGACGAAAGTAGTGTTGCTAGATCAAAGCGCGATTGGCAAAAGCCCTCGCTCCAATCCTGCTACTTACACGGGATTGTTTGACATTGTTAGGGATCTTTACTCCAAGCTTCCGCTCTCACGCCAGAGGGGTTACACGGCGAGTCGATTCAGTTTCAACATGCGTGGTGGTCGTTGTGAGCGATGTGAAGGCGCGGGGCGGATCAAGATTGAAATGCATTTTTTGCCCGATGGCTGGGTGACTTGCAGTGCATGCCAGGGCAAACGTTTCAATCGCGAAACATTGGAGGTTTTGTACAAGGGGCGCAGCATAGCAGACTTACTATCTTGCAGTGTCGATGAGGCATTTGAGTTGTTCCGGGTCGTGCCCAAACTGCATCATCTGTTAGGAATTATGCGGGATCTTGGGCTGGGCTATTTGCCGCTGGGGCAAGCGGCGAACACCCTTTCGGGCGGTGAAGCGCAACGTCTCAAATTAGCGGTGGAGTTGGCGCGACCGTCTGCTGGGCATACGTTTTATTTGTTCGATGAACCAACCACAGGCCTGCACTTCGGTGATGTGAATCAACTCATTTTGGCATTTCATCGCTTGCGTGACGCTGGCCACACGGTCCTCGTCGTAGAACATCAAATGGATCTCGTAGCCGCGTCGGACTGGGTCATCGACCTTGGACCAGGTGGCGGAGTGCATGGTGGGTCGATTGTTGCAGAGGGAAAACCCGAGGAGATTTCGGCGATTTCGCTGTCGGCAACGGGGCGAGCATTGGCATCATGGAAAAAAGGTGTGTAAAAAAGAAAAACAAAATTCAGCAGGAGAGACGCTATTTTTATGAACGATGACAACCCTATGAGTGCAGTCGCATCACTATCTCCTTCCTCTACCGCATGGCGCGCTTGGCTTACCACCAACGGTCCGCGCTTGCTGTTGTTTGCTAAAAATCAAACTCGCAACGCGCAGGATGCCGAAGACGTTTTGCAGGATGCTTTGGTCAAATTGGTCGAAAAACTCAACGATGGCAGCTTCGATGGCGGTCAGGACATGTGGATGGCGTATCTTTACACCTCCATTCGTCGACTGGCGATCGACTTGGGCCGCAAGGATGATCGCCGTCGCAAACGCGAAGATTTTGTTTCGGATGAAATCGAAGCCGAGGCAGCGGTAAAGTTCGATCCGTGGTTTGAATCGGATGCTTCGGGCGAGGAAACTCGCGGACAATTGGAAGCGGGCTTGAAGGAGCTGCCGACAAAATTTTCTGAGGTGATTCTGCTCAAAATCTGGTCGGACAAAACATTCGCTGAAATCGGTGAAATGCTACAAATTTCGCAAAATACAGCGGCTTCACGCTATCGATATGGACTGGAAATGCTCAAACGCAAACTTGTGGAGTCCAAAACCAAGGGTGATCTCTCGCTCTAACCTCTAACTTTTCTCACGAATATGGAAATGAATCGTAAAGATCTCGAACAACTCATTGCAAGCCTCAAACCAACGGGGCTGAGTGATCGCACGCTTACTCGTCTTGAGATGGCGATGAGTGGACAACTCGAGGCAGATGCCTCACATGCAGGTGTGGAGAACTCCCTCCACGCGATAGCTCCGCGAGCTCTCTCGGATGACACCTTTGACAAGCTTTTTGGACTCGTCGAAAACGTGGCATTCCCGATGAACGAAAAAGTCGTGCTTTTCCCCGGCGCTCACAAGAAATCCGAGGAAACCCAATCGGTACGTCGTCCTTCCTTTGCCAAACGCATTACAGCCATTGCAGCTGTTGCCACATTGGGCGGACTTGCGGCGCTTTGGACGCCCGTCGCGGGCGAGCGAAAAATTTCGTCCACAGATTCGGGAATTCGTCAGAATTTTAATCAATCAGGGGTCGTTGCCACGAGCTACGGTTCCGATATCGAAACTGCCGCCGACGAAGGAGTCATCTGGACCGAAGATCATCAGCCGCGTCGTGTCTTGCGCATCCAATACCAAGATCGAGTGCTCGTGCGTGATCAAAATGGCGTGGAGCGCATGCTGTTTCTTCCCCGTGAAGAGGTTTACGTTGTCCCCGAAAAAGTCGATTGATGCGACCACGAGTTATCCAACCTTCAACTTTTTTTTCCTATGAAACCATTCTTTTTTTCCTTTGTTGTTAGTAGCTTGGCATGCCCTGCGCTTCTTGCATTGGAGCCGCCAAAGCCCATCAAGCCCCTTGCTCCACGCTTGGATCAACTTGAAGATGAAGCTCCCGCAAAACCCGCTGAGCGCGCGGAATTGCCTCGCGAAAAAGAAGCGCCAGCCATAGAACTTGAGATCGAGCCGCAACAAGTTAAGCCAAAAAACGTTGAGAAAATGCCTATGGCTGCCGCGAAACCTTACATGGGCCTGGGCATGGAGCGTTTGCCTGATGCCTTGGCTGGCCATCTCGGCATTGACAAAAATGCAGCTTCAATGATCCGTGTGATCGATCCCCAAGGTCCAGCACAAGCCGCAGGACTGGCGCAATTCGACATCATCACAGCCGTCAACGGCAAAAACATTCAATGCCATGATTGCCTGTGCAAGCTTCTAGAAAATCACAAACCAGGTGATCAGGTAAAGGTGCAGTTTTTTCATCGCGGTGAGAAAAAGGAAACTTTGCTTTCTCTAAGCGAGCGCCCAGCTGATGATGTTTTTGGCGTCGACGATTGTGCCCCACAAGACCCCGCTTTGCCGCAAGATGCCTTGCGCATGTTGCCCCAAGAGCTGCGCGATGCCATCGAGAAAAACATTCAAGCCATGGGCCAGGGAGCATTTCCTGATGCTGAATTTCGCATCTTGCCCGGTGGTGCTAATGCCATGCCGGAGATCGAAAAACGTCTCCAAAAAATGATGGAGGGCATGGAGCAGTTGCAAATTCAGCCTGGTGATGTGAAGATGAAAATGGCGATGAAATCCATGCTCGCCACGCAAGATGAGCAAGGGAAAATCGAAATCTCACGCGATGGTGATTCGGCTGAGGCCCGAGTATTCGATCAAGCTGGTAACTTATTGTGGTCCGGTCCTTACATCACTCCTCAGGATCACGCCGCTGTTCCGCCGCCCATTCGTGAGCGCCTCGACAAGCTCAATATCGAGATGGGAGCAGAAGGTGGCATCAAGCTTAAAATGCTACCGCGCGCGAAGTGACAAAATTTTTCCGCAAATTTTCTCGTCGTAGATTCATGGGGCTGCTACAGCTTTGCGCACGCCACTCATGAAACGAATTTCGTTCTTTTTCCCTCTGCTCCTGTGTTGTGTCCTGTTAGGTGCGCTCAATTCATGCTCCGTCCGCATGCCCACCGCTCCTAAGACGAAAACGACTCAGGTTCCTGCTCAGAAGCCGACCGTGAAAAAAAGCGTTGTTCGTAAAGCTGCTCCTGGAAAAGTTTCGGTCTATCTCATCGCCGATAGCTTGCACACCTCGATCGCTGTGCCGTATGACTGGCTTTTGGAGCGAGGTTATAAAGCGCCCGAAGGCCTGGTTTTCCCTCAAGGGAACTCTCGTTACGTTGTGATGAGCTGGGGCGATCGTGTGGCATACGTGCAGAAGCGTTGGCTGCGGCCGTGGGAGGTTTTTCATGCTCTTTTCATGCCATCGCCCTCAGTCACGGAAATCATTCCCATTTCTTGGAACGTGCAGGATGTCTGCTATCGTCAGAGAATTTTCCGAGCCGAAATTTCCACGAAAAAAGGCCGCTCGCTCGCTTCTTTTCTTAACCACAGCAACGTGATGAACTCACGTGGTCGCCCGAGCATTATCGCTGCATCCACCTGGGGCAATGGCTACCTCCTCGACTGCAAATATTCCTACTATTTCCCCCGCATTTGCAACGTCTGGACGGGGCAAACGCTCGAGGCTTGTGGACTGACTATTAACATGCGCTCTGCGATCAGTGCGAACGGATTGATTCGTCAGGCGGAAAAACAAGGCTTCACGCTGATTCATGAGGGTGATGCGAAAACCAAATACGGTCGCGCGCAGGCCGACGATTGATCGATCGTGAGCGACACGCAGACATGGCCCGGGCGTGAGATCGATGAGTTCATTTTTTTCATCGCCACCGAGCGTGGACTGTCTGCTGCCTATCAGCTCTCTGTCCGTCAAACGCTCGATGCCCTTCATCGTTGGGTGAATCAAAAACACCTCACTCTTGCCGATCTGGGCACCGATGAACTTTCGACTTTTTTAGCAGATCGTAAAAGCGAAAGTCTCGATGCATCATCGCTGCGCATCACCGCTGTGCATCTAAAAGTTTTCTTCCGCTGGCTCGCCGCAAAAGGTCGATTGCCGATGGATCCCGCCGAACCTCTGCACTCACCCAAGCCTGAAAAAACATTGCCCGAGACGCTTCACGCCCGTGAGTGTGTTCGTTTGCTAGAGAGCATCGATGTCGCTAAGCCCTTAGGCAGTCGCGATCGTGCCATGCTCGAACTTTTCTATTCTTCGGGTTTGCGCTTGAGCGAACTCTGCGGGGCTCGCTTGGAACACCTAGACCTCGGCGAAAAATTCATCCGCGTTACCGGAAAAGGCAACAAAACGCGCATCGTGCCGCTCGGTGATGAAGCGCGCATCAGCATCGAGCACTACCTCTCCGTCGAACGTCCGACTTTGGTCAAACGTCGCACATCTTCGCATGTTTTTCTCTCTGTGCGCGGAGGGGCTCTTTCGCCCGACCGCGTGCGTGAGATCGTCAAAGAGCGCGCGCAGCAAGCAGGCATTGAGCAAAACATGTATCCGCACCTTTTGCGCCACTCGTTTGCGACGCATTTGTTAGAAGGTGGTGCCGATTTGCGGGTGATTCAAGAATTGCTCGGACATGCCGACATCGCGACGACGCAGATTTACACTCACGTCGATCAGCAACGCATGAAAAATATTCACAAATCCTTTCATCCGCGCGGGTAGTTCGCGTTGGACGAATGAATGATCGCATGGTTCATGCAATCGATTCATCATGCCACGAATTTCCCACATTGAGGTTTTACTTTAGGGCTGCAAGGGCTTTTACTAGCTGCGTTATGGCATTTGATCGATTCGCTACAGAACTGCTCCGTTACCCCGCACACGGATTTTCCCTCGACACCTCGCGCATGGACATCCCTGCGGATTTCTATGAGTCCATGAAGGGTAAGATCGACAAAGCATTTGCTGATATGGTCGCGCTCGAAGGTGGAGCCATTGCCAATCCCGATGAAGGACGCATGGTCGGCCATTACTGGCTACGCAATGCCGCCCTCGCACCGAACGATACGCTGCGCGCGCAGATCACCGAGCCACTTGCTGCATTGAAACAATTCGCCGCTGATGTGCACAGTGCCGTGGTGAAAAATCCTGCTGGTGGCAATTTCCAACGCCTCTTGGTCATCGGCATCGGTGGCTCCGCTCTCGGTCCTCAGCTTGTTACGGAAGCAATCGGCCACAATGCACGCATGCCGATTCATTTCTTCGATAATACTGACCCCGATGGCATCGATCGCGTATTGGCATCGATCGGACAAAACAATCTCGCCACTACCCTTGTGTTGGTGATTTCGAAATCTGGTGGTACACCCGAAACCCGCAACGGCATGGTCGAAGCCAAGGCTGCCTACGAGGCTGCGGGGCTTGATTTTGGCAAACATGCCGTCGCCATCACAGGCGAGGGCTCGAAGTTGGATCAATACGCCGTTGCCCAAGGATTCATCACTCGCTTCCCGATGGAAGACTGGGTCGGTGGTCGCACCAGTGTGCTCTCGACGGTTGGCCTCGTGCCTGCCGCACTGCAAGGGATCGATGTCGATGCCATGCTCGCGGGTGCCGCTGCCATGGATGCAGAAACGCGCAAGCAAGATGTCAAAAACAATGCCTCGATGCGCCTCGCACTTTCTTGGTTCTACGGCTGCAACGGCAAAGGCGAAAAGGACATGGTCGTTCTGCCTTACAAAGATTCTCTCTGCTTGATGTCGAAATACCTGCAACAGCTGGTCATGGAATCGCTCGGCAAGGAGTTCGATCTCGATGGCAATCAAGTGCATCAAGGCATCGCCGTTTACGGCAACAAAGGCTCCACCGACCAACACGCTTATGTGCAGCAGCTTCGCGATGGTGTGCCGAATTTCTTCGCTACCTTCATCGAAGTCCGCAAAGGCCGCGACGGCGATACTATCGAAGTCGAGCCCGGAAATACCTCGGCCGATTACCTGCAAGGTTTCCTTCGTGGAACCCGCAGTGCGCTTTATCAATCGGGCCGCAAATCCATCACCATCTCGCTCCCCGAAGTTTCGCCGTTCCAAGTCGGTTTGCTGATCGCTCTCTACGAACGCGCAGTGTCCTTCTACGCTTCCTTGGTCAACATCAACGCCTATCACCAACCAGGTGTCGAAGCTGGGAAAAAAGCCGCAGCCACATTCCTCGACACTCTCAATGCCGTTCGTGGCAATGTGACCGCAGAGCCGAAAACGGCCGACCAAATTGCCACAGCAATCCAAGCCGATGCCGAGGACGTCTACCACTGCCTCAATCACCTGACCGCCAACGGCGAACTCCAATCCACCCTCGGCACCAGCCCTGCGGAGGATACGTTTTCGTTGTGATGCAATTCATCATCGTGAGATGATTGGTGGCGCTGGTTGCTACTCTATGAGACTCTAACAGATATTAGTGATGGTTGGATTTTTTCGAAAGTTCATGGCACTTTGCTTGTTGGTCTTGGCAACGTCTGCGTCACTTGCCGCAGAGAATCCTTCCGTCATCGCGGTTTCTGTCGAAAAGTTGAGTCAGTCGCATAAGCTGAGCCTTTTGGCCCTGCAAGGGTTGATGAATCGCGAGGGGCCTCGTGTGATCTTGGATTTCGGCGCAGACAATCGCTGGATGTCGATGGATTACGCGATCGAACCCGACGCAAAAGAGTTGCGGATTTGGGATCCCGAGACGAGCACGGATTTCCAAACGCGAAATGCGAACACTTGCCAAGCATGGAAGGAGATTTTATCGACGCGATATCATTTCACTTTTCAGAATCAGCCTTGGCAGCAATGGTTGGCGGCTTCAGGAAAAAGTGCAACGGGATGGATTGTCTATGATTCCTTCGAAGAAGAGCTTGCTTTGGTGGCAACTCTTGCGGGCCAAATGGATGGTCTTCCAGTGCTGCGCAAGGATTTGCCTGAAATGCAAAAACTTCGCCCCGACTGGCCGATTGTATTCGATGCCGCATCGATCCCATCCGTTCCAGAAGTGGGGCGCAAGGTTTCGGTACATCGCTGGATGATCGATCACATCTTGCCGAAAGTGAATCGTAGCGGGCTCGTCTCGCGGGTGAAAAGCTACGGCCTAGAGGCACATGATACCTATGTCGACATTGATCAAGCGGTGCAGCAGAAATGGTTGGTGTATGATTTGACTCATTATCGCGATGAGGTGGCAGACAAGCTCGATCCCAAATGGGAGCGTCTGCATGAAACCGTTGCTTTGCAAAAGATCCTATCGAGCTATCCACCATTCACGCCCGTTTACGGATGGGGTGCTATCGATGAAAATACCTTTGTGAGAACCATCACGGAAAGTGGACTGACGGTCGTTTGCTCGGGCGTGCCGAACAATTCTTTTTTTCATCGCTGGAAAGCACCAAATCCTACATTCGTTCAACGCCATCGAGCTGCTGATGAAATCAAGTTAGAGAACAAGATCTATCTCGCCATCATGGTCAATGAAGGCGATAGCATCAAAAATGCGCTGGCGCTTCAGGGCCACGGCGCGTGGTTGCAGCCTGAGCGCGGCAGCATTCCTATCAACTGGGGCGTCGATCCGTTGTTGTTTGAGCGTTATTCGGGGATGATGGATTATTTTTATTCCTCGGCGACACCGAACGACTACTTTTTTTCTGCTGCGGCAGGATGGGGCTATGTTCACCCCGACCGTATGACTCCCGCGATGGCGGAGCAATACGTGAAACTCGTCAATCAAGGGCTCAAGATCGCCGATACAAAACACCTCGATGTTTGGTGGAATCCTCGCTCTGGTCCTGTGTGGGACATCTTTGCCCGAGGTCTGGAGATCAAGGGGCTAACACAATGGTATAATCCCGAACAAAAAATCGGATTCAACACTGCGAATTTTCCCGTGGCCGATAGCAATCATTATTACACGATGAAAGATCCTGAGGAATTTGCTCGGATGTTGATCGATGACTACAAAACAACAAATGGCCCGTGGTTTGTGGTCATTTATGGCGCGAAGCGTCACATGACTCCTTACAAGGCGAAAGTATTGATGGACCATTTACCTAAAGAACGCTTCAAGGCAGTTTTGTTAGATGAGTTTTTTAGGGCCGCTCAATTGGCGCGCAAGGAGATCGAAGGAAAAGTCTGGCGACCAGGTCCAAATGCTCCCAAAGGCACTGCGCCGTAGTGTTGCGTTAAAGAGTTTGAGAGAAATCTTGCGGCTTGGCTGAAACATTTTGCGATTCCCTCCGTATCGGAATCTGTGTTTTTTCGTAATTCAGATCAAAAAAGAAATCGGGTTGGCTTGTGGGCCATGTTGATGTCGCTCGTCACGTGTTGTGTTGCTCAGGAAGTTCCTTCGTGGAAGGTGCCTCTGGCTGGCAATGCCTTTATGACCAAGTCGAGTGAGGGCTCGCGAGATGGCTTTGGCGGCGCTGGTTTGCAGTGGCAACAAGTCGATTCGGTAGTGAGTGTGTATTTCCATGTCGATCGCGCCTGCGAGATTTCTTTGGGACTACTCGCGAAGGTTGAGGGCAAGTCCGAGATTCAAGCGACGGTCGGACAGAAGAAATGGAAAGTTTTGTTAGAAGGTGCTGCGGCGGAACATTCGTTAGGAAAACTGACGACGCGTCAAGCAGGCTATGTGCGTTTGGATTTACAGGGTCTAAGTAAAACGGCAGGGAGTTTTGCGCAGGTGTCTGATGTCGTGGTTCGTTCCTCGACTGCTGGCGTGAAATTGTCATGCGTGAAGACCAATGAAGGCAACATGTTTTACTGGGGCAAACGGGGGCCGTCGGTGCATTTGGGCTACGATATGCCGCGCGACAAAACGATTCGCTATGCCTACAGCGAGCTCACGGTGCCTAAGGGCCAAGATCCGATTGGTTCGTACTTCATGGCTAACGGCTTCGGCGAAGGCTATTTTGGCATTCAGGTGAAAAGTCCGACTGAGCGCTGGATTTTGTTTTCGGTGTGGAGTCCGTTTCAGACCGACAATCCCCGTGACATTCCTGAGGACCATAAAATTCTCACCTTGGCCCAAGGCGAGGGCGTGCGTGTAGGAGCCTTCGGCGGCGAGGGCTCAGGCGGACAAAGCATTTGTGTTTTTCCCTGGAAAGCAGGCACGACGTATAAGTTTCTCAACTCGGTGCAACCCGATGGCAAAGGTCATACGATTTATGCCGCTTGGTTTGGCGAGGTAGGCAAAAAAGAATGGAAACTCATTGCAAGATTCCAACGCCCCAAGACCGACAAAAACCTCACGGGCTTCCATTCATTTTTGGAAAACTTCGATGCCTCACGCGGATACTATGGTCGTAGTAGTATGCATGGCAATCAATGGGTCTGCGATACGGAAGGGCAGTGGCATGAGCTCACTCGCGCCCGTTTCACCGGAGACGGCACAGCGGGTGGTGGTCATCGTCTCGACTATGCGGGCGGCCTCGTCAAAGACGGCTTCTTCATGCGCAATGGGGGATTTTTCTCGGAGCGGGTTGCATTGAATCAAGTTTTCACCAGACCTTCCACGGCAGCGAAAAAGCCCGTGATTGATTTTGGCAAGTTGCCTTAAGATGAAAATCGCCATCTTGTAATCCGAGACATTTTTTAACGACGGATTTACGGATTAAAACGGATGGATGTAAAGCATCCGTAGTTTCTACCATTTCTTGTTAGTAAAATTCTGATCAAACAAACATCCCGACAATCGCAGCGCTGGTGAGGTTGGATAAGGTGCCGGCCATGACGGCGCGAAGTCCGAGTTGGGCGATTTCGCTGCGTCGATTCGGAGCCATCACGCCGAGTCCTCCGATGAGGATCGCGATAGAAGAAAGGTTGGCGAAACCACAAAGTGCTACCGAGCAAATGGCTACGGTTTTTTCTGATAGAGTGCCCATGATTTTGCTGAATTCTCCGTAGGCGACAAATTCATTGAGCACGAGTTTTTGGCCGATCAAGGTGCCGCCTTGTTTCATTTCTTCGACGGGAATTCCCGTGAGCCAAGCGACGGGTGAAAAGCACCAGCCGAGAATGCCTTGCAGGCTGAGATTGGGTTGATGGATGAGTCCGCCAATGCCGCTGAGGCACAGATTCAACAAGGCGATTAGGCCAATGAATGCTAACAACATCGCGCCGACATTAAGCGCGAGCTTGAGACCTGTTGATGCACCAAGCGCTGCGGCATCGAGTACGTTGGACGGCGCATCTTCGGCATCAGCAAAGGCCAATACACCTTCTTGCGGTTTTTCAACTTCGGGCTTCATCAACTTGGCAAACAACAAGCCACCAGGGGCGGCCATGAATGATGCGGCGATCAGATATTTCATCGGCACTCCCATCGAGGCATAACCAGCCAATACAGAGCCTGCTACACTGGCGAGTCCACCGACCATCACGGCAAATAACTCCGAGCTGGTCATCCGAGCGATGTAGGGTTTCACCACCAAGGGAGCTTCAGTTTGTCCGACAAAAATGTTCGCCGCAGCGGATAAGGATTCGGCACGACTGGTTCCTAACAGTTTTCGCAATCCTCCGCCTAACAAACGAATCACCCACTGCATGATGCCAAGGTGATAGAGAACGGCAATCAGCGAGGAAAAGAAAATGATCATCGGCAAGACCCGAAAGGCAAAGACAAAACCGATCGATGTGCCATCTGCCGAGAGTGGCCCGAAGAGAAAGTCTACGCCATTTTTTCCTGCGGCGATGGCATCGGTGACGCGATTGCTAAACCAGTTCAGCGCCTCGCGACCACGTGGTACACCAAAGACCAGAGCGCCGATGCCGACTTGCAGTGCTAGGGCGACAGCCACCGTGCGCCAGCGAATCGACTTTTTGTGATCACACATCAACCACGCCAAAACGAGAAAGCAGAAGATACCAAGTAGACCAAGCATGCAAAAGTCTTAGCAGACGGATCACAGGTTGGGAAGAACGGAAACGTGGCGGCGCTATTAACGGACGCGGGGATTGCGCAGGTAGTAAAAACGGCCGTCTTCGGCGCCGCCGAGGAAATCGGGGATTCCGTTGTCATCGAAATCGACGGAGGCGGGACTGACGTCGTGGCCTTCGATGTTTTTCTCGGACAAAGCACCCATATTTTCGAAGCTCCAGGTGTTGTTTGATGCTTTGGTTTGTCGCCAAAACTCTGCGTTGGCTGCATTGAGCAACAGGTCGATAGCGCCATCTTGATCCCAATCGGTGAGGCACAGTTTTCGTCTGCCGCTCGCACCACCGGTTTTGGCATTGAGGCGCAGTGATTTTCCGTTAGAGTCGAGGAAAGCGCGTCGCGGTGCTTGGAGCGTGAGATCTTTGTTGCGGCAAAACCAGACAAGGTAGCCCTCGTGGTCGAGCATGATGAGGTCGATGAGACCGTCGCGATTCATGTCATGTGTGACCGGTGTGGTCCGCCATTGGGTGATCAGTTCCTTGCCGTGGGGCTTTTTCCACGACCAAGCGGGTGTCGGCGTGGCTCCTTCCCATGCAACTTCGATGGCCTGCGCTTTCATCATCACCGGTTCTTGGCGTGTGCCTTTGTTTTTCAACCATACGACTTCCCCAAGAATGCTATTGATGAGGATGTCGGGAAGTGCATCGTGATCCCAATCGACAACATGGATCGTGGTATAGCCCCATTTGGCCTCGGCGGGACCTTGGATGCTGCCATTGGCTCCTGCCATGATGCGAAAGGGTTTGCCCTCGACCTCGATGCTGCGTGGTGCCGCCCATCGCGGCTGCTCTACTCCCTTGCCACTGAGGTTTTCAAACCATTCGATGGTGCCCGCGGTATTGCCGCTGAGGATGTCTTGGTCACCATCGCCATCCCAATCGAAGGCATAGGGCGTGGCTAGCGCGCCGCATTTTAAGGCTTTAGCTTGTTGCGAAAAATACTTGGGCTGTTGAAAAATCGGCACATGAGCGCGGAACTGGCCCGTGTGCTCGATGAAGGCAACGCGTCCGTCTTCATCGCCCACGATGAGATCGACGTCGCCATCTTTGTCCCAATCGATCGAAATCGGAACGATCATTTGCACATGCATGCTTATGGTTTTTCCTTGAGGATCAGACAAGGGAACACCTGCCGCATAGAGTGGCTCAGAGTTGGTGTTACGATTTTCATAGTAGGTCATGCCATCCAGAAAACTTCCACAAATTAAATCAAGATCATCATCGGCATCGAAGTGATCGAAGTTCGGCGAGGGGCAGCCAAACGTTTCGAGCGGTTTGCCATCGGCAAGAAGCTGATAGGGTTCACCAAAGCTGCCATCGCTACGTCCGTGAAAAATGTGTACCGTGCCGAGCAGTGAACCATTTTTCCAGCGTCCCTGCGCATCCCACGCATTGTCCCAACCGTAGTGACTCCAGTCTTCTGTGCCGATGATGAGATCATCACGACCATCGCCATTGAAGTCAGCGTAGCGCCATTGATTGTGGCGGATGCCGAAAACCTTGGCGAATTTTCCTTGAGGGGCGAAGGGGTTTTTCGCGATGGGAAGGGCTTTTTTGCGTTCGATGCCAGTTTGCGCAAAATTTTTATACTCCCAGCCGGGCGACAGAACTTTCATCGTGCCATGGCGATAGCTCGGCATGAGGTAGGGAACTGTCGCGCTGATGCGCCGTGCCGCACGAAAAATGGGCAGGGGATTTTTTGCCGTATCGCCGCTGATATTTTCGAAAACATACACGCCGTTGGATGGCTTGTCGGGGCAAGAAACGATGAGGTCATAATCGCCATCTTGATCGGCATCGCAGGGCAGCGGCCATGCCCAAAGTCCGACTCCGAGATCGACGACTAGCTCGGGGTTTTGATAGCGCAAAGGCTCCAACGCGAAGCATGAGGTGCTGGCGCTGAGAACGGTAGCAAGCAGGCAGGTCGTGCGAATGAGCATGAAAGATTCTTCAACCAATGCGGTCCGCGCCGAAGTAGGGAACGAGTGCCGCAGGGATGCGGATGCTGCCGTCGGGCTGTTGGCATTGTTCGAGAAGGGCCACATAGAGGCGAGGCAGGGCGGTGCCGGAGCCATTCAGCGTATGCGGGAAGCGGTTTTTGCCCTCGGCATCTTTGAAGCGCAGCTTCATGCGGCGAGCTTGATACTCCGTGAAGCACGAGCAGCTCGAAACCTCTAGGTATTTGCCGTGACCGGGTGCCCAGACCTCGATGTCGTAGGTTTTTGCGGAGCTAAAGCCAATGTCGCCGGTGCAGAGTTCGATGGTGCGATAGTGCAGGCCGAGTTTTTGCAGGATCGATTCGGCGTGGCCGGTGAGCTGCTCTAACATCTCGAATCCATGATCAGGATGCACGATCTGCACGAGCTCGACTTTATCGAACTGGTGCATGCGGATGATGCCTTTGTTGTCGCGGCCTGCCGATCCTGCCTCGCGGCGGAAACAGGGAGTGTAGGCAACCATTTTCACGGGCAATTGGCTCTCGGCGAGCAAGGTATCGCGATAAAGATTGGTGACGGGAACCTCAGCGGTGGGAGCCAGGAACAAATTGTTTTGGCCATCCTCACCACGATCGGTACCATACATGTCGTCCTCAAACTTGGGCAATTGACCTGTGCCTTCCATGCACTCGCGCTTGACGAGATGAGGCACATTGACTTCTTCGTAGCCGTTTTGCGATTGGGTATCGAGAAGGAAATTGATCAGCGCTCTTTCGAGACGAGCACCGAGCCCGCGATACACGGCAAAGCCCGAACCAGCGATGCGGGTTGCATCATCCCAGTCGATGAGCTTGTGTTGAAGGGCTAGGGCGACATGGTCCTTGGGTTCCGAGAGCTCGGGTTTGGTTCCCCATTCGCGGACTACGGGATTGGCTGTTTCATCTTCACCCACGGGGCAGGCCTCGTGCGTGATGTTGGGGATGTGAAGCAGCAATTCATTTTGCTTCAAGCTGGTGGCCTCGACCTCGGCATCGAGAGCATCGATTTTTGCGTTGATCGTTCGTGCTTCGGCTTCGGCAACAGAGGTATCTTCGCCTTTGCCTTTGGCCATGCCGATCGACTTCGCGATTTGCTTGCGCTGCGATTGAAGTTGTTGTTTTTCCGTCTCGGCAGCGCGGCGTTTTTCATCGCAGGCGAGGACATCGTCGATCAATTTCCAGTGATTTCCACCACGGAGTTTGAGACGTTCTTGAACGGTTTGCGGGTTGTCACGGATGATGCGGATATCGAGCATGGGAAAAAAGTTGCGCGGAGAGTAGGCGAGTTGCTCGCGGGACACAAGGACGAAGGGGGAGAATTTGGAACGTTTCCTTGTCCTACATCGAAAGAATTTTCGCCGCAAAAAA
>JBIIAI010000332.1:0-3230 GCA_044239965.1 Akkermansiaceae bacterium | reverse complement strand
GCGTGCCTTTGCACGGTGGCATCGCGCTCACGGTGATGCGGATGAATCGGATTTTGGAAATCAATCCCTTAGATGGAGTTGCCGTCGTGGAACCCGGAGTGATTACGGCGGAATTGCAACAGGCGGCTCATGCCTGTGGTTGGGATTATCCGCCAGATCCGGCATCGCTGAAAGATTGCTCGATCGGTGGAAATGTTGCCACCAATGCCGGCGGACCGCGTTGTTTGAAATACGGCGTCACCCGCAATTATGTGTTGGGACTGGAAGTGGTGTTGGCGACAGGAAAAGTGGTGCAGTGTGGCGGACGGGTGCACAAAAACAAAACGGGCTTTGATTTGGTGGGACTGATGACCGGCTCTGAGGGCATGCTCGGTGTGGTGACGAAGGCGACACTGCGCTTGATTCCCAAACCTCGGGCGCGGGCGATGCTGGCGGCGATTTTCCCAGAGTTCGAGCAAGCGGCCGCCGCGGTGCAGGCGATTTTTCAAAAAGGGCATCTGCCATCGGCCTTGGAAATCACGGATACTTTCACCTTGCAAGCCGCGCGCAATCGACTGGGCGCGGATCGTTTGCCGCCGGGCAATGCGCATTTGCTCGTCGAGACCGATGGCGCTCCTGCCGCGGTGCAGGCTGAGATTGATGAATTGCGCGCGTTGTTGCGTGAGATGGGCGCGACCAACATCGATGACGCGATGGATGAAAAATCCTGCGAGGAGTTCTGGAAGATCCGCCGCGAGTTCTCGTATTCCTTGCGCGATACAGGGCTTACGAAATTGAACGAAGACATCGTCGTGCCGCGTTCGAAGCTCATCGCTCTGGTGCGTTTTGCGGAAATGCTACAACGCGAGACGGGACTGGCGATTGCTTGTTTTGGTCATGCGGGAGATGGTAACATTCACACCAACATCATGGTGGATCGCTATGAAAATCCCGAAACCCGTCAGCGTGCCGATGCGGCGTTGAACATCCTTTTTACGTGGATTTTGGCAAATGGCGGTGCGATTACGGGCGAGCATGGCATTGGGCTAGCGAAAAAACCGTGGATTCAGGAAGCTCTCGGCGAGGAGTCGATGGCTCTACATCGCTCGATCAAGCGCGCGGTGGATCCGCATGGGATCTTGAATCCCGGAAAATGGCTGGATTGATTTTTTTCCAAAATTTCGCAACTTTTCCTTACGGGACGGGTTTGTTCCCATGAAATCCTATGTTACCCAAAGCTCAAACATCCTGGACAAGAGAAGAAGCTGCGCATTTGCTCAATCGTGCGGGATTCGGCGGTGCTCCCAGTGCCATCAACGATCTGCATGCCATGGGGCGTGAAAAGGCGGTGGATTTTTTGCTACGACCGACGGAAGCGCCTGATGCTTTTGCTGAGCCTGAGTGGTGCAAACCTGAAAAAGTGGCGGAAGAGGCTCGTCGACGTTTTCAGTTGATTCGCGATAATCGCATCGCCGCACGCGACATGACGCCTGAGGAGGCCGATCGCAAACGACGTGAAATTCAGCAAAGTTTTCAACGCGATGAACGTCGTCGCGGCATGGAAGCGCAAGGCTGGTGGCTCGATCGCATGCTGAAATCGCAAGCGCCCTTGCGTGAAAAAATGACCTTGTTTTGGCATGACCACTTTGCGACTAGCGCGCAAAAAGTCCGCGAGCCGATCTTGTTGGTGCGTCAAAATCAATTGTTCCGCAGTCATGCGATGGGGAATTTTAAAAAGCTCACGCACAAGATCACTCAAGACGGCGCGATGATGCTCTACCTCGATTTGCAAAACTCGAAAAAAGGTAAGCCTAACGAAAACTTTGCGCGCGAGGTAATGGAGCTCTTTACCTTGGGGCAGGGGAATTACACCGAAGAAGACATTCGCCAAGCGGCACGGGCCTTTACGGGGTATTCGATCAATCGCTTGAGCGGTGCGGTCTCGTTCAACAAAAAGCAATGGGACGAGACGGAGAAAAATTTCCTTGGTGCGAAGGGCAACTTTGATGCCGATGGCATTGTCGACATCATCTTCCAACAAGAACAAGCTGCACGCTATGTGCCGTCGAAATTGTGGGAGTTTTTTGCATACGAAGAGCCGCCTACTAGCGCCGTCGATGATCTCGCGAAAACCTTCCGCGACTCCAAGTACGATGTCTCCAGCGTCTTGCGTGAGATTTTTCTCTCGAAGGAGTTTTACTCGGAGAAATGCATGCACGCCCAGATCAAGAGCCCGATCCAGTTTTTCGTGCAGTTGCTCAAGCAGTTGGAAATTCCTGAGGTTCCCGATGCCTATGCGCTCTATGTGCAAGCGCAGCTCGGGCAAATCCTCTATGCACCGCCGAATGTCGCTGGTTGGGATTGGGGCAAGGCTTGGATCAACACCAACACCTTGCTGACTCGATATCAAATTGCGGGCCATCTGTGCAAAGCGGGCAGCACCGAGGCTTCTGACAAAAACTTGAGCAAAGTCAAAGGTTTTGCGATGCCCAAGGGTGGGATGAATGTCGCCAGCGCTGGACCTAACTACGATGTCCTCGTGCCGCGCGATGCCCGTGATAACGTGGAAACAATGGTCGATTCTTTGATTGATCGACTCTTCCAACGTCCACTCAGCGGCAACGTGCGCGACAGTTTCATCGCCTACGGCAACGAGAAAAAAGGTGTCATTTTCACCAACCAAGAAGTGGCTGAATTGATCCACCTGATGATGAGCACTCCACACTATCAATTGACCTAACACTTTTCCTAACCCCAATTCCATTTTCTTATGAAAACACGCAGAGATTTCCTTCGCACCACGCTCCTCGGCGCATCCGCTACTTGGACCGTTCCCGGTTTCGTCAACAACACCTTCGCGGCTCTTGATGCCTCCACTCGCGATTCTGCTACGCAAATCACCACGGGCAAAGATGGTCCGATCCTGGTCGTCATTCAGCTCGCAGGTGGCAACGATGGGCTCAACACCTTGGTTCCTTTTGCCGATGACGATTACCACAAAGCACGCACGCGCATTGCCAAGAAGGAAAAAGACATCATCAAGCTTTCCGACTATTGCGGCCTCAATCAGAGCATGCCCTATTTCGGTTCGCTCTTCAAAGAAGGCAACCTCGGCGTGGTGCAAGGCGTTGGCTATCCGAACCCGAATCGTTCGCACTTTGTCTCGACATCGATCTGGGAAACTGCTGATCCCTCGACGCGCTCGAACACCGGCTGGATTGGTCGTTACTTCGACAATGCCTGCGCGGGAG
>JBIIAI010000337.1:0-3249 GCA_044239965.1 Akkermansiaceae bacterium | reverse complement strand
AAATTGTTGATGTTTCTGCTATAATAGCAGCGATAAGGAATGCCATACACGCCTTTCGAATGCCACTGCGTGCATCCTGGCAGCTCAGAATACAAGCCATCGGCGGGGTGCAAATCAACAGCCCAACCACCATGCGCAACGACGTCGGGAAAATGTGTCTGACTTACAAGGTCTTGTTGACGAATCATGTAATCACCTTCAAAACGCCGACTCTCGCGCTTGCCGGGAATTGTGCCTACCCATTCCAGTTGCATCGTTTCCGCTTCAGGAAATTTCCCCGAATTCTTGAAGTAATCCCAGACGCCATAGATCACCTTCCAAAGTTCCCATTTGATTTCTTCCGTCTGATGGATCGTATCGAGACGGCCGCCATACTCCAGCCACCAAAAATTGCAGCCCTGCATGTTGGTATTAAATTGGCGGTAGCGCGGGATTTTTGTGATATCCTTGAGCGCCCACGACGGAGCCTTGTATTTAACTGGCACGCCAACATCTTTCGAGTAGAAATACATCGAGTGCCCTAACATCTGACCGTATGCGGCATCGGGCGCAAAGAGTTCGCCGAACTCCTCTTTGCTCTCAGCGCCCATACGAAATGCAGCACCTGAGAGAAATCCGACGATCCCGTCGCCAGAGGCATCACAGAAATACGGCGCGCGCAATTCATACTGCGTCGAATTTTGCGAGCAAAAGGCGTGAACCGCAGAGATCGTTGCATCATCCGATTTTTCGACTTCATGCACTGCGGTATTCAAGAGCAAGGTCAAGTTCGGTTCGACCATACATTTTTCTAACAAAATCGTATCATAGATCATCGCATTGCCTTGACGATTTCGATACAAATTTTCCTCCATGATCTCATTCATCACGCCGCCCTCGCGCGACCAACGATTGTTGTTTCCCAGGTGTGATGTCGCGCCCAAGACCCACAAGCGAACTTCGCTCGAAGCATTACCACCGAGCACCGGGCGATCCTGCACCAATACCGTTGACAGGCCTTGACGCGCGGCGGTGATGGCACAACACGTACCAGCAAGGCCGCCGCCGACGATGACAAGGTCTGCGTGGAGTGTTTCTTTATGGAGTGAGCGTGATGCTTCGTGTGGTGCGGTGATCATAGATTGGGTGAATGCTGAAAAATGGAAAAGCTAAAATTATGAGAGTTGTGCTTGTTTGCGGTTGATGCCGCCAAGCCACAGGAATACGAGACAAATGGGGTGAAGGAAAGCCATCGCAATAAACCATGGCCCGTAGCCTTTTCCACTGACCATTTCCAGGAGTGGTCCCATGAGGGTCTTGAAGCCTTGATCGAGAAACCCGAGCGGCTTAGTGGATGGTCCGGAAACCATGGTGGCGACGATCATGTTCATGATAATGCCGCCGATGGTGCTGCCCGCTGCGACGACGCTAAATATCGTGCCCAGTGAGTGCTTGGGTGAAACATCCACAATCAGAGCGCTGATGTTGATGAGCCATGAGAGTGCGGCAAACACCGTGACGGCAGTAATCGTCATAGCCATCGAGAGCCCGGTGACGCTGGAGATGAGCGGCGAAAGAGGCATGAGGCAAGCGCAACTAAACATGACGACGAGGCGGGCATTCACTGGTGACATGCCGCGCTTGATGAGCAGACCAGAGAAACAGCCGCCCGCTAGCGAGCCGACACCGGCGGCGGCATAGACGATCCAGGTGATGGTTAGCTGGGATTGATCCAGACCGCGACCGGTGTTGAGGTATTTTGCGAACCAAAATTGATAGAAATACCATACGGGATCGGTGAGCAGGCGACCGATGAGGAGGAGCCACAGTGGTTTGAAACGCAGCACCTGTCCCCATGTCCACGCAGGGTCGTTAGCCTCGGCACTGTCCTTGCCGCCATCTTCAATGTGCGCGAGTTCCTGGGCAGAAATGAACTTGCTGTCTTGAGGTTTGCGGTAAAGCAATAGCCACGGGATGACCCACACAAATCCTGCAAGCCCCGTCACGAGAAACGCCATGCGCCATCCGGTACCGTGACCGAAAAGCGAGTTCACCCACGGCAAGTGACTTGCATAATCATACTCAGCGAGCGGGATGACGATGTAAGGTGCCAGCGTGGCACCAATGGTGGCACCCATGGTGTAGAAGCCTATGGCTAAAGCTCTTTCGCGGGAGGGAAACCATTCGGAAACGATTTTAGAAGCTGCGGGCCAAATGCCGGCTTCACCGAGACCTAACGAAAAACGCATACCACTCATCGACTTCATTCCCTGTGCCCATGCGGTGACGACGTTAGACATAGACCACCAAACGACGAAGAGCAGGGTACTCTTTCGCGTGCCAAGGCGGTCAACGAGTTTGCCGGCAATTAAGTAGGCTATGGTGTAGGCGATGAGAAAAATACTAATAAGGTTCGCGTATTCGCGGTCATCTAGACCGAGATCGGCTTGGATCGTTGGGGCGAGCGCAGACAGCGTTTGCCGATCGACGTAGTTCAGGACAGCAGCAAGAAAGACTAGGGTGACAATCCACCAGCGCAGGCCTTTGATTTTGATGAGTTTTTTCACGGGCATTGAATTACGTCGGATTTCTCGAAATTCTGACGCACTATTTCATGTAATGCACTCACGATTTACCATGGAATCGCTAAATCGACTCTCCATAGCAATAATACAACCGCTATCCTGCCAAGGTCGCCGCCAACAAACGCAGCATTTGTGCCGCTGCCGATTTTCCTGTTTCGAGAACTTCGGCATGATCAAGACCATCGTTCGACATACCCGCGGCCCAATTGGTCAGACAAGAAAACCCTAAAACATCCATGCCTAGCGCTTTGGCTTGAATCGCTTCCAGCACGGTGCTCATGCCTACAGCGTCGGCACCCATCACCCGCAGCATCCGAATTTCGGCGGGTGTTTCATATTGCGGACCACGAAGCCCCGCATACACCCCTTCATGCAAAGGAATGCCCAATTCGACTGCCTTAGTGCACACTTGCTTGCGCCAGTCACTAGAATAGACTTCCGACATGTCAAAAAAATTCGGACCACCTTCCAATGGCGAGGTGCCTGTCAAATTCAAATGATCATTCAACATCATCCAATGCCCTGGCGGATGATCTGGGTGCAAGGTGCCCGCGGCATTGGTCAAGATGATCCGCTTCACACCTTGTTCAGCCAACCAACGCACTCCTGCTGTCGCCGCGTGTGCACTGTGACCTTCATACAAATGCACACGTCCTTGCATCACCCACAAGGGTTGCCCTGCAAA
>JBIIAI010000276.1:0-3251 GCA_044239965.1 Akkermansiaceae bacterium | reverse complement strand
CGTCTATGAACGTCTCATCGCGTGGCGCAAGGCAGGCAAGTTTGTCGGAGGTCTGGGGCTTTATCCCTCCTCGGGATTTGTCCACATCGACACACGCGGTCGCAACTCAACCTGGAAAGGAAAGTGATCGATGGCACGCGGACTCTTCATCACTGGCTTCACCGTCGCGGAAGTTCTCGCCATCCAGCAGAAGGCCAAACAACTCCTGCTCGAAGGCAAGACGATCATGAACTGGAACGACGCGGAAACATCCGTCTCGAAGCAGTTCACGATGCCCGTTGACCAAGTGCTAGAGGAATGCGGCTACGCACTGCGTGTGCTCGACCCAGCGACGTATGGTCGCCCGAAATCCGGGGGCGTATCCTTCATCTCCGGACATCTTGCCAAATGAACCGACTCCAATCCATCGCCAGATATTTGATTCCACCCATCCTTCTCCCAAAGGCGTGGGGATCACCCTTTGAGGCAGCAAACTGGTCACCGCGTCGTGGTATTGTGCCTGGAGCTGCACCAACGGATGCTCGCAATGAACTCACTCCCAATGTGCGCTCGGAGCTCGTAAGGAAGTCTCGCTATCTTCACAAGAACAGTGGCTTCATGCGCGAGTTGGTCGCAAACATGGCCATCTACTCGACCGGGGACGGCATCCGCGTGCAGGCCCAATCCGCCAAGCCCGAGTGGAACCGTCAGGCCGAAGCCTACTTTTTACTCTGGGCGGCTCGCTGCGAAATCACTCGCAGGTTTTCGTTTGAAGAATGCCAGGCACTCGTCTGCCGAGGTGTGGACATCGATGGGGAATACTTCATCCACAAAACTCGCGACTCGGATGGTGAGCCAAAAATCCAGTTGATCGAGTCTCACCGGATTGGCGATGCGTTCGGATCAAAACAAACCATCGACGGTGTTGGGATCGACGCATGGGGAGCACCCATATTCTATCGAGTATTGGAAGATGATGGGAATACCCGAGATATTTCCGCTTCGTCGATCTTACATATCCACGAGCCAGAGTGGGCCGGGGGCGTTAGGTCGCATCCAACCATCCAGCACTCAATCAATCATGTCCTCGATGAAATCGAATTGCTAGCCTTGGAGAAACATGCCGTGAAGGACAATGCCGACGTGTCGCGGATTCTAAAAACAGCACGAGGTGAAATCGACGATAATGGCGACTTCGTAGTGGGTGGCTCTGTGGGTGCTGGTGAGCCGAGTGATCCCGTCACTCTCCAGCGGATTGTCGGTGGAAAGCTCGTGGCATTGAAGCCAGACGAGTCCCTGGAGAGCTTCCAGTCAAATCGACCATCACCTACGTTCACTGGCTTTCTCGAACACTTACGACGCGATTCAGCACTCGGTGTAATCCCATTCGAGTTCGCTGCGGATTCGAGCAAGGTCGGTGGGGCAGGTGTGCGATTGATCGTAGCCAAAGCAGATCGACGATTCTCGTTTCGACAAATGATTCTCGAACGTCGTCTGATCAAGCCCGTGTGGATCTACGTGATTGGCGATGCGATTGTCCGCGGACTCCTACCGCCTATTGCGGAATGGTGGAAGATTTCCTCCGTGCCTCCGAAGCGGGTGACTGTAGACGCTGGACGCGAAGCCCAACAGAACCGCGCCGATGTGGAGATGGGTCTCAAAACTCTCTCCGATCACTTCCAGGAACTCGGGGCAGATTTTGGTGAGGAAATCGAACGCCGTGCTAGTGATGCGAAACTCATCATCGAGACTGCCGAAAAATACAGTGTCCCCGTTGAGATGCTTTGGAAGCCAAGTGGCACAGCGTTGACACCGCCAACCGGGCGTGAACCCGGTTCTTCAACATCGCGAGTGGCTCATTCAACCTGATGCTCTGCAAACAATCTCTGCCGCCTTTCAAGAACAGGCAGACCGTGGAGGATTTCTCTCGAAGCAAGCTCCGCAAAATTCTCTCCTCTCCATCGACGATGGCATTGGTGTCGTGGCCATCGAAGGCCCGATTCTTCGCAAGCCCGATCTCTTCGCTCGTGTGTTCTTCGGCGCGACCAGTTCCGAGGAAATCGCGGACGCGCTGCATGAGGTCGAAGGTCGCGCGGACATCAAGGCGGTGTTTCTCAACATCGATTCTCCCGGCGGCACCGTGGCCGGCACACCGGAACTCGCCAATGCGGTGGCACGGCTCGATAAGAAGAAGCCGGTCTATGCCTTTTCGTCAGGCCTCATGTGTTCGGCTGCCTACTGGATCGCGAGCCAAGCACGCGCCGTCTATGCTACGCCATCCGCTCAAGTGGGTTCGATTGGAGTGGTGCAAACGGTGATCGACAACAGCGCGGCACTCGAAAACCGAGGCATCAAGGTCGAGGTCTTTTCCGTCGGCAAATACAAAGCGATGGGTGCGCCCGGCACTCCACTCACCGATGATCAACGCGAATTGATTTCCTCGAACCTTGCTGAGATCGCTGGTGAGTTCCACGCGGCAGTTCTCGCAAAAGGTCGAGCCATTCCCACGGAAGCTATGGAAGGCCAGACCTTCAGCGGCAAACAAGCGCAACGTCACAACCTCGCCGGAATGGTTTCGGACAGGTCTGAAGCCATGCGTCGTCTTCGTGTCTATCACTCTTCGTCGGTTGACACCGGATCACTGGCAATGGACACGCCCATCGAAGACGAACTCGCCCAAGCCCGCACTGAACTCGCTGATCTCAATCGGGACCACCAAGCTCAGACTCAACTCCTTGCAGAGGAATCAGCCGCCGTATGCACACTGCGCGGCGAAGTGGAAGCCCTCAGCGCACAACTCGAAACGCTCACCAATGAGCGGGACGCAGCTACCGAGCAGGCCACTAGCCTGCAATCCCGCGTCACCGAACTGGAAGCATCACAGATTGATTTCGATCGTCGCGTTCAGACCGAGGTGGCCCGCATTGCCGCAGCTACAGGCACAAACCATCCGGCTCGCGTCACCCCCGCAGGAGACGGTCAGACACCAGGGACGCCTGCAAGCTACGACCAGCTCGCCGCCGAATACGACCGCCTCGTTTCAGCACGCAAACCAGAAGAGGCCGCCGCCTTCTTTCAAACTCACCTCAAACCATTCTTCAACCGCTAAGCCGTCATGCCCAATACCAACGCCACAGTAAATGCCGCCATCATCGCCCAGACCGCGCTCACCACGCTACAGGCAAAGTTCCCGCTCCTTGGACAAATTGCTACCGACTTCTCATCGGCGAGCGTGAAGTTCAATCAGGACATCGTCACCCACATCGTCACGC
>JBIIAI010000106.1:0-10778 GCA_044239965.1 Akkermansiaceae bacterium | reverse complement strand
CCTTCCATCTCTAAGGTGAAATCTTTTTCCACTTCGATGACTTGCCAACCTTCCGCACGGCGCGCGCATTGCACCTCAGCGAACCACGCAAAGCGTTGTTTCAAAGCAGCGGTCTGAAGTTGCAAGGCAAGGTTCGGGCGTGGTCCATACCACTGGGTGATCACTTGATCGAGCCGTGCATTGAGCCAATCGGCTAAACTTTTGGACTTCATCAAATCACGCGCGTCTTCATCACGACCCCAATCTTCTAACACCTCATGCATGATGGTGCCGAAGTCACGAGGGTCCCACTCGCCGCGATCACCTTTGAGCTGATTCATGCGCAATCCGTGCTTCAGATAAAAACGGAACGGACACATTAGATAATCGCGCAAGGCTGTGACCGAGAGTTTGCGTACACCGTCTTTTTCAGGACACACGGCAACGAGCCGCGGTTGCCATGTCCAATCGGCATTCCAAGTGAGCTGAGCATCCGAGGGCGGGATTTCACAGAATAAATGAGCGACACGCTCGGCAAGTTCGCGACCACGAGCTTGAAGCAAGAAACGCGAGGGGCGGAGAATTTTCCCCGCCTGATCCGTCTTGGCGCAAATGATGTCGATGCGCCCATCACGACGACGCGCCTCGATCATTGCCGTATAAAGATAGGCATCACGTGCGCTGCGCAAGGCATCGGTGGTCAAGCCTAACAAACCACGACTTCCTTCCGCCAGCCATGGCTCACCACTGCCGCGCGCGGGCACGGATTGATCATCCATGCCACAGACTAACAGATACGGTGAGGCGTGAAAGGGAATCTCCAGCCAGCCCTCGACATCGAGCACTCGATTTTCGGGGATCGGCGCTGTAGTGGCAGGCAGAGTTTCGAGGAAAAGATTCAGCCAGAATCCGGCATCACGTCGCACCAGAGAGGCGATGCGTTGTGTGACCTCGGCATGATCGAGCAAGGCATCATGGGTCTCGATGTCGATGACACCTGCTTCTAGCCAAGCAGCGCACAAAGCCGCAAAGGCGGAATGAAAGCCTTCTTGCAAAAAACGATCACGCCATGTGAGGGCACGCTGAGTCGCGGTGATCAACAAGCCGAGATCCTGCGGTGGTCGCATGCGCTCTTGCGGCTGGATGCGCTGGAGATCATCGAGATTTTCGACGAGCCAATCGTTGCGCATTTTCCCGAGACATGTCGCCCAGCGCAAGGATGGCATTTCTGTAATGACAGTCGTCTCAGGGAAGCCGGCCATTTCGCCAAGCACGACCAGTTGAGGATCGAGCAACCAGCGTTGCCAATGACGCAACCACGCACGCCAATCAAGGGTGCCAGGCGCACCAGAAGGATCGTAAATTTCCCAGCCCGCCCGTGAAAATGATTGGCGCAAGGGTTGACCAAGCGTCGAGTCACAGGTGGCCAGCATGACTTGGTCCGAGGCTAGACCGCTACGCGCCATCGCATCCACAGCGGCCTCGGCAAGCTGCCGCGCATCGTTGGTGAGGATCACCTCGCCAGGCACGCCATCGCGACCGGGAAATGCTTGCAAGCGTTCATTCCAGGTGAGCAGCGGTTGCCCAGCTTCATCAAAATGTTCCGCTTCTGTCTCAGGGGCCGCGATGAGAATGCGGACTTTCGCGTGCAATTGCCATTGCGCACGCACGAGGGCCGATGTCTCGGTAACTCCAATGATCACGAGCTGCGTGCAGCCATCGGGCAGTGGTGGCAATTGCTTGCCGATCACGCGTGAGCGCAGCGCCTGCGTGCGACTTTGGTAGGCCCATGCGAAGATTTTTTTCTCCACGGCATCTTCCAGAGCAGCCAAAGCAGGCCAACGCTCGGCATCAATGCTGCTCTGCATCAGACGTGCGGCATCGCGAATCCTCAGAGCATTTTCCTGCAAATTCCGACGCAATTGAAACAATGATTGAGCGAGAGAAAGTGACCAGCCCGCAGGCTCATCAAGCGCGGGCGACTGCGGAAACGCTGCTGCGTAGGGTGACCAATCGGTGATCGACTCCAGCACCTCCATCCACGCGACTAACTCGATCGAATCACGCGCAATGCTCGGGTCCTCGGTGCGCAGGAAATGGGCGGGCGTCACCGTGCGCAGACCAAAAATTGCTAGGTCTTCGCGCTCGGCGTGGCGGGCCAATGCCTCCTGCAATCGCCGACCAGCTTGCGAAGTCGGAACTACGATGCACATCGTAGATAGCTCATCGCGGCGGCTCCATAGCCAATCAGCCGCAGACTGAACCATGCTTTTTTCCCAACCTAGAAAGATGCGTTCCACGCAAATAAGAATGGAGGAAACCGAAGCCACCACCAAGCAAAAAAATCATCCCACGTAGCGACTCTCACCAGCAACAATGGTTCGCGCTACGGAGAAGTCCTCACGCAGCAGCGTAATGTCCGCGTGGTAGCCGACTTCGATTTTTCCAAAACCTGTGAGACCCAGCGAACGCGCTTGATTCCATGAAGTCGATTGGATGAATGCCTCTAACGGCAGACCAGTGACTTGGGAGACGTTGCGCAGGCCTTCATTCGCAAGCAAAGCAGATCCAGCAAGCGCGCCGCCTTCTTTGAGGCGAGCGACATGATCTTTGATCACCACGGCCAATCCGCCGAGCGACATTTCGCCGTTGCCGATCCACGAGGCTGCGACGCTATCGGTGATCATGAGGATGCGATCGATCGGGACGACGCGGAAAATCATTTTCAACATATCGGGGCACAAGTGAATGGTATCGCAGATCAATTCGATCATCACGCGATCGTCGTAAAGTCCGCCACCGACGCAACCAATTTCGCGGTGATGTAGCGGCGTCATGGCATTACCAAAATGCGTAAGATGTTTGAGCCCAGCATCCACGCCTGCGCTGAGTTGCGCATAGGTCGCCGAGGTGTGAGCGGCGGAGCAAACGATGCCTGCTGCCGTGGCCGCGCGGATTAGCTCCACCGCGCCGGGCATTTCGGGAGCAAGCGAAACAATCGCTGCGGGAGCGATTTCGTGCAAGGCGCGGAGCTCTTGCCAATCGGGCAAACGCACGAATTCAGGATTCTGCGCGCCAGCTTTTTCCTTGTTGATGAAAGGACCCTCGATGTGCAATCCGGGACAGCGAGTGAGGTCTTGTTGCCCGCGATATTGTGCGACTTTTCCGACGATCGACTGCAGTTTTTCTTTCGGCTGCGTCAGGGTGGTCGGCAACCAAGTGGTCACGCCCTCGGCGAGTTTTTTCGTAGCAATGTGGCGCACGGCTTCGAGCGAATCATCGCAAACGTCAGCACCATCGGCGCCGTGGCAATGGATGTCGAAAAATCCGGGAACCGCGGTCAGTCCAGTGCCGTCGATGATTTCATCCGCTGCAACATCATCAGCGCCCACGGAAACGATCCGCCCAGACTCGATCAAGATCGATTGGTTTTCATGACGGACTTGGGGAGAAACAACGGTAACATGGCGAACAAGCGTTTTCATATGTATCTGCCAGCAGTGATACAAATTGGCACAGTTTGTGACAAGCATAATCGGAAGTTGATTGTATGAAAATGGATTGTCGTGCTAAAGCCATTTAACGACGGATTTAACGGATTATACAGATTTTATAAGAAGAACGAACAGATTACTCCTTCACTTTATACGTCAGTAAAAAAAATTCCTGCAGACTGCAATCGTCTTATCCGTTAAATCAGTAAAATCCGTCGTTTCCACTTTTTTTAGGATGAAATGCCGCTTTTTTCAACGATTCGCCAAAGCGGTGGCCGCAATGTGTGCTGTCGTCCACGCCGCCTGGAAATTAAATCCTCCCGTGATGCCATCGATGTCGATGCATTCGCCGACGAAGTATAGACCAGGAATGACGCGACTTTCCATCGTCCGAAAATCAATCGAACGTCGTTCAATGCCACCCGCGGTGACAAATTCATCTTTGTTGGTGGTCTTGCCCGCGGCGTCGAATTTTGCCGACTTCAAGGCAGCAATGAGTTCCGAAGTTGCAGCTTTGGAGAGATGGCTCCAGGTGATGGCGTCGTCGATGCCACAACAGGCAACGATACGTTCCCAGAGTCGACGTGGGATCGGTGAAATTGGCGTATTGCGGATCAGCTTGGCGCTTTGTTCCCGACGAATTTCCGCGAGGCAGTCTTTCAAGGCCGCAGTGTCCATGTCCGGCAGCCAGTCGATGACAAAAGGAAATTGGTGATTTTTTTCCGCCAATTCACGGGCCTCCCAGGCCGACAAACGCAAGACCGCTGGGCCACTGAAGCCGCGATGCGTGATCAAAATCGGTCCAGTCTGCGCGGCCTGCGATGACTCGCGACGGATCGAAACACGCGGATGCGCTAGACCAGAGAGCCCCTCGATGCGAGGATCGCGCACATTGAAAGCGAAGAGAGAAGGCACCAAACTTTCGGTCGGTTGCTGCAACGCGGTCAATTGATTCAGCAAGGGACTGGCCTTCAAGGAACCCGTGGCAAAACACACCGCACGTGCGATTACAGGCGGCTTGCTCGCATCAAATGTCAGCGAAAAATTTCCGTCATCGCGAAGCTCGATGCCCGTGAGCGCATGATTTTTCCACAACGGAATCTGGCATTCATGAGCGCGACGCAAAAAGCAATCGATGACCGTATCCGAGCAGTCGGTGATCGGAAACATCCGCCCATCAGCTTCGGTTTTTAGCTCCACGCCGAAGCGCGCGAACCACTCGATCGTATCTGTCGGTTGCCAGCGATGAAATGCCGCGAGCAATTCCCGAGCGCCACGTGGGTAATTTTTCGAGAGCTCTCGCGGATCAAAACAGGCATGCGTGACATTGCAGCGGCCTCCGCCGGAGATTTTGACCTTTTGCAAAAAATGGCTGCCTTTTTCAAACAAGGCAACCGAGCGATCGGGCGCCATTTCAGCAAATTGCAATGCGGTGAAAAAACCCGAAGCGCCGCCACCAATCACGGCGAGATCAAGAATGGACGGATGATGATTCAATAGCGTAAGCGAAAAAAAGTCTCGCCCCTAGCGAAACAACCAAGCCAAGTATGCGGCGAACCATCGGCGTGTCAAGAAATCACCGACTATTGCCTTGAGCAAATGAGGGAACGAAAAAATCTAGACAAATCAGCCGATCAGCGTAGCTTCTCCCTCGTGTTCCATACGTTGCGCATCATGCTTTTGCTCTGCACCTTTTTGGGTGTTAGCATGCACGTGCGCGATTTGCATCAACTCGCTCATGATTTGAGCCACGAGCTTTGCGATCATGATCACAGTCACGATCATTCTGAACACGATGACCATCCATGCGATGATCCGCATCACCATCACCAATGCGTTTGCTTGCAACCGGTGTTAGGTTTGCCTGAATTTCCGCACGTAAAGCTTAGCAACGCCATGTTGACACGGAGCTGGATGCGTCCAGATGGCCATTGGCTCATGCCAGAGGACCCGACTTACACGGTGGACATTCCACCCGTCATTGCTTGAGAAATCGTACGCCGCATTGCGTACAAAAATCGGCAGCCGTCATCGAACGGCTCAGTCATTTTATGATTTTTCTCGCACCATAGTCTCATGCATCGATCACTTTATTTCTTATTTCTCTCTACCTGCTTTCTCGCCGCAGAACCCGCATTGGTTCTCAGTGAATCCTCTCTCGCCACTCGCATCCATGCGCAAAATCCAGATCTTCGCGCCGCGCGTTGGAAGATCGAGGAAGCGCTTGGACGCCTACAACAAGCAGGCCGACCCGGTCGTCCGCGCCTTGATGTGGAGTGGGAGCAGGACGGCCACATCCGCGAACGTGAACTCCGCGTTGGCGTCTCGCGTTCGTTCCCGGTAACACAACGTTTGGCCTTGGAAAAATCCATCGGCAAGGCTGAGGTGGATGCCGCAGAAAAGGAAGTGCGACGCGTCGAACAATCGCTCGTGCAACAAGCTCGATTGGCATTTTTTCAAGCCTTGGCGCTGAAAAGTCGTCGCAGTTTGTTAGGAAAACAGCAACACGAAGCCACGGAATTTGCCGAGAAAATGAGCGCGCAACAACAGCGAGCTGAAGCATCGCCGTTAGACGCGGCACAGGCCAAACTCGATGCCGCACGATTGTTGATCGATCAGCGACAACTCGATGCCGCAGAGCAAGTTGCCTTTGGCGAACTCAAGGAATTGTTAGGCATGCGCGCGAATGAAGCGATTGTGGTCAGTGGCGAATTGCCAGCCATCCAACAACCCGCACAAGGCAACATCAAACAACGTGCCGACTACCAGAGCTCGATGAGCAAAGTCGACGCTGCACAGGCCGAGTGGAAGCATGCGGTAGTCGATCGCTACGATGACCTCGAAGCGGGTGTTTTTCTCAGCCACAGTCGTGATGAGGATGCCCCGAACGGTTACGACCGAGATGTCACCTTTGGTTTCCAACTCAGCATTCCCCTGCCCTTTGGCAATAATAACTCCGGCCGCATTCGCGAAACAAAAGCGAAGATCGAACGCCGTCAGCAAGAAGTGCGCGCGCTTGTCGCCGAAGCACAAAACCAAGCCGCCACCGCAACGGCAGAAATGCGGCAGTGGAAATTGCTCGATCAACAACTGGAAAAGGACTTGATGCCATTGGCGCGCGAGCAATTATCCCTAGCAGAAAAATCCTATCAAGCGGGCCAAGGAGATTTGCCCAGCATCATTCGCGCAAGAGCTCAATGGCGCGAACTCGCCCTGTCACAGATCGATGCCCGTCGCGAGTATCACCTCGCACGCATTCGCTATGAAGCATCGGTCGCCGCACAACCCTAACATTTTTTCACTTTATGAAATTCTTTTTTGTTTCCCTAACCCTGTTGTTGCCCGCACTGGCTGCGGAGCGTGTCGTGCTGGATGCTGTCGCCGAGAAAAACTTGCGCATCGAAACCGTGGCCGCGGAGGAAGGTGAGTTTGTGAAAACACTCAACGCCCTTGGCCAACTCGAAGCCATGCCCGAGAAACGATCGGTGCTGAGCAGTCGCATTCCGGGTCGGATCATCGAGACCAATCTCGCCATCGGCGCTTATGTCGAAAAAGGCGCGGACCTCGTTTTGTTAGAGAGCCGACAACCCGGCGATCCACCGCCAAGCGTGTGGCTGAAAGCCCCTGCCAGTGGAACCATTCTCGCAGTCAATGCCGTGCTCGGATCACCCGTGGAACCCGATGATGTGCTCTGTGAAATCGCCGACCTCAGCACCATGTATGCCGTTGCCACCGTGCCCCAACAACGTGCAGGTGAGATCGTACAAGGCACCAAAGCCGATCTGCACTTTCCCTTGCGTCCAAAGGAAAAACTCAGCGCTACCTTGCTGAAATTCACTCCATGTCCTTGCCCCGATCCGAGTTGCGCTTTAGGACAAAATCTATCGAGTCGTAGTGAAGAAGAACACGCTGACAGCAACAGTGCGGGCGTGGTGTTTTCCTTGAAAAATCCCGACAACCAATTGCGTCCCAGCATGAAAGCGGAGTTCTCGATTCTTCTCAACAAACGCGCGAATGTGATGAGCATTCCACGCGATGCGCTGCAAGGCGATGGCATGGCGCGCTTTGTTTTTATCCGTGATTACGAACTCAAACATGCTTTCGTCAAGGCACCTGTCACGATTGGTGAAATCAATGCACAACGTGTAGAAATTCTCAGCGGTCTATTCCCTGGAGATGAAGTCGTCACGCGTGGTTCGTATGCATTATCGTTCGCCGGCAAAGGCAGTGTTTCTCTCAAAGAAGCGCTCGATGCCGCACACGGACATCCGCACAACGAAGATGGAACGGAAATGACCAAAGAGCAAATCGCTGCCGGAGGTCATGACCATGATCACGATCATGCCGAAGGCTCTCACGCATCGCCTCTCGTCTGGTTTCTCGCAGCTGCTTGCGCGATCTTATTCATCCTGCTGATCCTCGCCACCACGGTGCTGCGCAAACCTCACAACGCCTGATTGTTATGCTGAATTTTCTCATACGTTGGTCTCTGCAAAATCGCGCGCTGGTAGTGGCGCTCGCGTTGCTGTTGATCGTTCTCGGCGCACGAGTGGCAACACAATTGCCTGTCGAAGTTTTGCCCGACATGACAAAACCGACGGTCACCGTTCTCACGGAAGTGCCAGGCTTAGCGCCCGAAGAAGTCGAATTGCTCGTGACCCGACCACTCGAAAACGCACTGCTTGGCGTGGGTGGATTGGATCGTTTGCGCTCGAATTCTGACGTCGGTTTATCGCTCGTTTTCGTCGAGTTTGATTGGGGCACAGACATTTACAAGGCTCGACAAATGGTGCAGGAGCGCCTTTCGACCGTGCAGTTGCCAGCGGGCGCGAATCGAGGACTGACTCCAGTTTCTTCCTTGATGGGCGAAATTCTGTTAGTCGGATTGCGCAGCAAAGATGGCACACTTGCGCCGCGCGATTTACGTACCTATGCTGATGGTGTTTTGGCAAAGCGCTTGCAGAGCATTCGCGGCATTGCAGAAGTTTTGACGATCGGCGGCGGTGTGAAACAGCTTCATGCCGAGCCCGATTTGCTGAAAATGCGGGCCGCAGGTGTAAGCATCGAGGAACTCGAAAAGGCGCTGCGTTTGGCCGCAGGCAATGACACCAGCGGCTACCTACAAGCAGGGCCTCGCGAAATCATGGTGCGCAATTTGGCGATGACCACCGATCCCGCAGACATCGCTGCAGCACCGGTGAAAACGGTGGGTAATCGCACAATCAGCATTGGCGAGGTCGCAGAAATCAAAATTGGCATTCAACCGATGCGCGGTGATGCCGCGGTGGGATTCCCCGGTGACAAGGAGGAGAGCGCGGGCGTTATCATGAGCATCGATAAATCCCCTGGGTTCGATACACTTCGCCTGACGCAAGAGATCGAAAATGCACTCGCAGAAATGAAAACCTCGATGCCACCAGGAGTGGAAGCAGAGATTTTATTCCGACAAGGTGATTTCATCTCACATGCCATTGGCAATCTCAAGCTCGCGATCCGCGATGGTGCGATCATGGTAACTCTGGTGCTGCTGCTGTTTTTGTTAAATCTACGCACCACGCTGATCACGCTCACCGCGATTCCTCTATCCTTCGCGATCACGCTATTGGTGTTTTCCTTTGCGGGTGTGGGCGTCAATAGCATGACGCTAGGCGGCATCGCTGTGGCCATTGGCATGGTGGTGGATGATGCGATCGTCGATGTCGAAAACGTCTTCCGTCGATTGCGTGAAAACGCTCGACTCGCCGAACCGCTACCGCGCTTGCAAGTGATCGCCAGCGCCTCTGCCGAAGTGCGGTCGAGTATATTGTATGCGACGATTCTCATTCTGTTAGTTTTTGTGCCACTGTTGGGCCTAACAGGTCTAGAAGGTCGATTGTTTCATCCGATCGCGATTGCGACTATGGTGAGCATGGCAGCATCCTTTGTGGTTTCATTAACAGTGATTCCTGTGCTCTGCGCCTACTTACTTCATCCGCGACAAGGTGGTGAGCATCGCGATGGATTCTTGGTGCGTGCGCTGAAACGCTTTGTGAGTGCTACCTTTCTGCGCGCTGCCATCCATACTCCACACGCGGTGATTGCCATTGCGATTCTGTTAATTGCAGCAGCTGCCATGCTCTATCCCGGCATGGGCAAGGAATTTTTGCCTGTTTTCAACGAGGGCAGTGCGACGATTTCTTTTGCCAGCGCACCAGGCACTTCGTTGCAACAATCGAACGCGGTGGGTCGCGAGGCGGTTCGACTTTTGTTAGAAATTCCCGAAGTGAAATCGGTCGGTCGGCGAGCAGGTCGCGCCGAACGCGATGATCATGTCATGCCAGTTTCGGTGAATGAATTTGATGTCGAATTTCATGAAGGTGGTCGTACGCGCGACGAAGTTTTCAGCGACATCCGTGAACGACTCAAAACAATCCCAGGCACCTTTGTGAATGTGGGTCAACCGATCGGACATCGACTCAGTCACATGCTCAGTGGTGTTTCGGCAAAAATCGCAGTGAAAATTTACGGTCCCGATTTGCAGGAACTGCGGCGTCTTGGGCAAAAAGTGCAAGAGCTAGGCAAAGAAGTTCCAGGACTCACGGATGTCAACATCGAGGCGCAAGTTGCGATTCCCCAAGTGCGCATCGTGCCGAATCGCGAACAGGCACGACGTTATGGCATCAGCCCCGGCGCGATCAATCAACAAGTTTCCCAACTGCTCGCCGGCACGACATTGAGTGAACTGCGCGAAGGTGAAATGGCAGTGGATCTCGTTATGCGATTGCCCGAAAGCCAACGCACATGGCCTGATCAGCTTGCCGATCTCACACTTTTCACCGACCGTGGTGATGCGTTACCCTTATCACTTGTCGCCGAAGTTCACGAAGTAAATGGGCCGAACGTGATCAATCGCGAAAATGGCATTCGCCGTTTAGTCATCGGAGCCAACACCGGCGAACGCGATCTTGCGCGCATGGTCGAGGAATGGCAACGCAAGGTGGCAAGTGAAGTGAAGTTGCCCGAAGGATATAGCCTGCGCTTCGAGGGCGAATACCTTGCACGACAAGAAGCATCGAAGCGAATCCTCGGTCTTTTTGCCATCGTCGTTGTGGTGATCGCCGTGCTGCTCACGAGTTATTTCCGCAGCATGTCGCTCGCACTTCAGGTGATGCTGAATATTCCGTTAGCCCTCGCGGGAGCGCTGGCGATGACATGGTGGCGCATCGACAATATCAGCATTGCAACGCTCGTCGGCTTCATCGCAGTCGGCGGTGTCGCGGCGCGCAATGGCATCATGATGATTTCGCATTACTTGCACTTGATGCG
>JBIIAI010000028.1:0-26954 GCA_044239965.1 Akkermansiaceae bacterium | reverse complement strand
CGCTGGCGATGACATGGTGGCGCATCGACAATATCAGCATTGCAACGCTCGTCGGCTTCATCGCAGTCGGCGGTGTCGCGGCGCGCAATGGCATCATGATGATTTCGCATTACTTGCACTTGATGCGACATGAGGGTCTCGATTTCGGCGTTGCACTGATCTATCGCGGTACGCTCGAACGCTTGGTGCCGGTGTTGATGACCGCACTTTCCGCCGGCATCGCACTAGTGCCCTTAGTGCTATCTCCCGGCGAACCCGGCACCGAGATTTTGCATCCTGTCGCCGTCGCCATCGTTGGAGGCTTGCTCTCTTCCACCTTACTCGACCTTGTCGTCACACCTGCGGTCTTTTTCCTCATCGGAAGAAAAGCCGCGCAACAATCTTTGCTGCGGGATGCTCCTGCGGCGATCTAACGAAAAACAACAAACCACAACTACATCAACTCTATGAAATGGAAACACATCGCATTCATGCTCCTCGCCGCCATCAGTCCTGTGCTCGCGCATGAGGGAATCGAACTCGGTCCGAACAAAGGCCGCATTCTCGAACTCAGCACCGACGAATCACTGCACGCGGAAATCACCGAAAAAGACGGCAAAATCACCGTCGCCTTGCTGGATCACGACATGAAACCCGTGAAGCTCGACAAGCAGGAATTGACCGCAACAGGCGGCACACGTGAGGCACCAGAAAAATTGACGATCAAGACCGAAGGCGACACTTTTACCTTCGCGGCACCGCCCGCTGGACAGTGGGTCATTTTCCAATTCAAAACGGATGCCGCGGCAAAAGCGATCACAGCTCGTTTGCACTACAACACCGCAAACTGTGAACCATGCAAACAACCCGAGTGGCGTTGTGCATGTGAGAAGGAATAATTTTGGGTTCGATTCATGGCCCCAAATGCGACAGGAGAGGCATGACCGCTCCTGTCGCGTCATTTTTCATGATGACTGGTGCGCATGAAAGATCGAATGCTTTTCTTGGGTATCTGACCTTGTGTCTCATACAGTTTCTTTTGCTAGATCCGTGTTCGCGTGCATTGCTTGCGCGATGTTGCGAACCGATGCCGCGCCGATTTCGGTGCTCGATGGCAAAACCAAGCAATCCACCATCGTAGGAAACGCATGGGAGCAAGATCAATCGGGATGGAGCGCTGAGGGAACAGGCAGATTTTTGTATGCAAGACAGGGTTTAGGCGAAGGCGATTTTACGCTGCGCACACGCATGACTCTGGCGCGACTCGATGGCAGCGCGGCCGCTTTTGTGTTTGATGGCAGCCATTTCGGCTTCGATGGTCGGAGCGGCACGATGTTTCTCGAAGGCCCACTTTTCTCCGGACAATCTCTAACCAAAAAAGCTCCGATCATTGCGGGGAAAGAATTTTTGTTTGAGGTCAAACGTCGGGGGAGCCTAACAACTTTTTTGATCGACGGCATAGAACTGCATCGCACAAATGCTTGGAAATCTCCGATCAAACGCATGGGACTGCGGCCGTGGCGCAATCGAATGACGGTAGCGGAGTTCACCATCGATGGGAATTTGATCGAGCCGCCGAAACCACCAGCGCCGTTGTTTTTGAGCGGATTCGCGGGTGGAAAAGATGGCTACCATACCTATCGGATTCCGGCTTTGGCGGTGACCAAACGCGGTACCGTGTTGGCGATTTGTGAAGGTCGCAAGAATTCGTGGGGTGATAGCGGCGACATCGATCTGGTGATGAAACGTTCGACTGACGATGGCAAAACATGGAGCGAGTTGAAGTTGATTTGGGACGATGCCGAAAATACTTGCGGCAATCCTTGCGTGGTCGCGGATCAAGAAACCGGCAGCATTTTTCTGCTCAGCACGTGGAATCGCGGTGATGATCATGAAGGCGAAATCATCGCACAAACCAGCAAAGACACACGTCGAGTCTTCGTTCTGCGATCCGATGACGATGGCCTCACGTGGAGCAAGCCGCAGCAGATTACTGATGCCGTGAAAAAACCAAACTGGACGTGGTATGCGACCGGACCAGGTGGCGGCATTCAGTTAGAAAACGGAGAGCACAAGGGCCGTTTGGTCATTCCCTGTGATCACATCGAGGCGGGAACGAAGAAGTATTTCTCGCACGTGATTTTCTCGGACGATCATGGCAGCACCTGGCAACTCGGTGGTCGCACACCACTCGATCAGGTAAATGAATGCGAAGTGGTGGAGTTGCTCGATGGCGCGATGATGCTCAATATGCGCAACTACAATCGCGACAAGCGAGCACGTCAAACAGCGATCAGTCGTGATGGTGGCATCACGTGGTCGGAGCAAACACATGACGCCACACTCATCGAACCGATCTGTCAGGCCGCGATTTTGCGTCACCGTTGGCCCAGCGCGCAGCAACCCGGCGTGGTGCTTTTCAGCAATCCCGCTAGCACGCAAGGCCGGGTGCAAATGACCTTGCGTGCCAGCTTTGATGACGGGAAAACTTGGCCCAAATCACTCCTACTCTTCGCCGGTCCCAGCGCCTACTCCGACCTCGCCACATTGGGAAATGGCAACATCGCCTGTCTTTTCGAAGCTGGTGTCGACAACATCGCGGAATCCATCGTTTTCACCCAAACGGCCCTCGACACGCTCAAAGCTCCCTGATTTCCACTGCGATCACCGTATTTACGCTATAAGAAACGTTCCCCTTGCCAGCTCCATCGATCTTGTGCATGGTTTGCCAATGCGTTGCCGTGTTTTTACCCTGCTCCTTTCCTGCATCTCTCCGTTCGCCTTTTCGCTGACTGTCGAAAATCTGCGCACCGAGTATCTCGAAGAACCACTTGCCATCGCAGTTGCACAACCGCGGCTTTCTTGGCAACTTGCTGCCGCAGAAGGTGAGCGCGATGTCAGCCAGCAAGCCTATCACATTCAAGTCTCGTCGGATGCCACTTTCGCGAGCGTCGATCTCTGGGACTCCGGCGAGGTAAAATCCTCCGCCAGCGATCAAGTGGTCTATCAGGGAAAAAAACTCAATTCTCGCCAACAAGCTTTCTGGCGTTGTCGCATCGCCGATGCCAAGGGCGCATGGTCGGAGTGGTCGAAGCCCACGAGTTGGACGGTTGGTCTTCTTGCGGCCAGTGATTGGAGCGCACAGTGGATTAGTGCCGTGAGCGATGTCACTCATGTTACTTCGGAAAACATCCAGAATTTCATCGGCGATCCTGCCAAGGGCAAACTGACGCTTACTCCCGCCAATCATTTTCGCAAAGAATTCACCGCCACCAAAACCCTGCGCTCGGCACGACTCTACAGCACGGCACTTGGCATCGTCGATGTCGAGATCAATGGCCAACACGTTGCGGATGACCTCTTTCACCCCGGTTGGACGAACTATCACAAACGCCTGCATTATCGTGCTTACGATGTCACGAAGCTGATCAAAAACGGTGGCAACGCCATCGCCGCCACACTCGCTGACGGTTGGTATTCCGGCTATGTTGCCTACGGTTTACTCGTCGGGGTAGCAGGTGTCGATAAGGATTACAATGGTCGCTACTACTACGGAAAAACGCCAGCCTTCAAGGCGCAGTTGGAACTCACCTTCGACGATGGCAGCCAGCAAACCATCGTTACCGACACCTCATGGAAAACCGCCACAGGCGCGTATCTGGAAGCTGATTTGTTGATGGGCGAAACCTACGATGCCCGCAAAGAATACTCGCGCTGGAGCGAAGCAGGCTTCGGTGATCAAGATTGGAAAAATGCCACCGTCCGCGTCAAGCACGACATCCTCCCCGAGCCCCATCCCGCAGCGCCAGTCCGCACCATCGAGGAGATCAAACCCATCAGCGTGCGCGAACACAGCCCCGGCGTGTTCATCTACGATCTCGGCCAAAACATTTCCGGTAACGTGCGTCTGAAAGTCAAAGGCAAGGCCGGCGACAAGGTCACGCTGCGCTATGCCGAAATGCTGCACAATGATGGCCGCCTCAGCACCGAGAACTTGCGTTGCGCCCGCGCCACAGATGTTTTCATCCTCAAAGGCGACCAAGGCGGCGAAACCTACTCGCCCCGTTTTACCTTCCATGGTTTCCAATACATCGAAGTCAAAGGCTACCCCGGCAAGCCCGATCTCGACTCCATCACTGGGTTGGTGCAGCATACTGACCTCCCTGTCATCAGCACCTTTGCCTGCTCTGATCCGATGCTCAATAAGCTCTATCAAAACGTATTATGGACGCAGCGAGCCAATCACTTCGAGATTCCCACCGATTGCCCACAACGCGACGAACGCATGGGCTGGACGGGCGATGCTCAGGCCTACGTTCGCACCGCCACCTACAATGCCGATATTTCCGCCTTCTACACCAAATGGTTGCGCGATCTCAACGATGATCAATGGCCGACAGGGGCTTATCCCAACTACGCGCCGCTGCCTTACACTCGTCCTAACGAATTCCAAGCCGCGGGTTGGATGGATGCTGGCGTCATTTGTCCTTGGACGATTTGGCAAGTCTATGGCGATACCCACGTGCTGCGTGAGCATTGGGAAAAAATGACCAAGTTCATGGCCTTCCGCGCATCCCGCGATCCGCAGTTGCAAGGTTCCTCCGATGATGCCGCCTACGGTGATTGGCTCTCGCTTTCCGATGTCAAAACGCCGATCCCTTTCATCGATCTCGCCTACCATGCCCGTTGCTGCGATCTAATGGTCGAAATGGCCCGCGTGCTCGGCAAAGACGAACAAGTCGCTCTCTATCAGAAACAAGGCGATGCCGTCCGCGCTTCGTTCCAAAAATTGCACATGAACGACAACGGCACCATGAAGATCGACAACCAAACGACTCACGTCTTGGCGCTGTATTTCCATCTCTTGCCGAAAGAAAAACAACAAGCTGCTGCCGATCGTCTCGCCACATTGATCCGCGAGAACGGCAACAAAATGAACACCGGCTTCCTCGGCACACGTCCACTTCTTCCCGTGCTCAGCGCGCATGGTCACCACGATCTCGCTGGCATTCTGATGCAGCAAAAAGAATATCCCTCCTGGGGCTACGAAGTCGAAAACGGTGCTACCACTATCTGGGAACGTTGGAACAGCTACATCAAAGGCAAAGGCGTGCATGAGCCTAGCATGAATTCCTTTTCGCACTACGCGTTCGGTGCCGTGCACGAATGGATGATGAGCACGCTCGTCGGCATCGATCTCGCCTCACCGGGTTACAATGAAATCGCCATCCGCCCTCGCCCCACAGGCACGATCACGCAAGCCGAAGGCAGCACACAGACGCGCCATGGCAAAGTCGCTGTAGCCTGGGAAATCAAAGACGGTTTGCACGTTACCTGCACCATCCCACCAAATACTCGCGCCAGTGTAGAAATTCCCAACACTTGGGGCAAAACACTCGTCGATGCCAAAACCGGCACCACCATCCCCACCGAAGTTCGCGGCAATTCTCTCCACCTCACCATCGGCTCCGGCACCTACAGTTGGAAAACCCGTTAGGTTAAGCGAGGCAATATGGCGGCGGATTGCGCCGCTTGACTAATCCTTAATTGCCGCTAAAATTCGGCAATGATGATCTGCAAACCCATTTCTTTTCTTTGCACGGTTCTGAGCATTGGGCCGATTTTTTCTCAAGATGAGCTCGGCGAGCCACCAGTGAGAGCCCCTTTCGAAAAAAAGGAAGACTCACTCTGCGTCAACGATTGGTGGAATCGCCCCGCGAATCCGATCATCGATCTGAAGGTCCCGCGTGACCAAGTTGTTTCCTTCGGCATCTACACCGTATCGAAGCAAACACTCAAGCTCACCGCGCAACTCTATCCGCTCTATCCAAAAGAATCGCGCGAGGTGCGATTGGAAATCGAAAAGAATGGAAAATGGACTGAGGTCGCTCGTCAAAAGGTCAACGACCTTGGCTGGTCCACCACCTTTCGCATCAAAAATTGGAACGATGCCACAGACGCAAAATACCGCTTGCTTCATGGTGAAACAGCGCGTTTTGAAGGATTGATTCGCAAGAACCCCGCAGCCGACGATGAGATCGTTCTCGCGGCCTTCTCCTGCAACTCCAATCAAGATCGCGGTTTGCGCCCAGAGTATGTGCGCAACATCAACCACCAAGATCCCGACATCCTGTTCTTCGCGGGCGATCAATCCTACGATCACAAAGAACACACTGCCGCATGGCTCAAGTTTGGCCTCGCCTTCCGCGAGATATTTCGGAATCGCCCCTGCATCACCATCCCTGATGACCACGACATCGGCCAAGGCAATCTCTGGGGAGAAAATGGCAAAATCGCCAAGGCAGAGGCCGGCAATGACGGTGGCTACTTTTTCCATCACGAGTATGTGAAAATGGTCGAGCGCCAGCAATGCAGCCACTTGCCTGATCCGTATGATCCCACGCCTGTCGAACAAGGCATCGGCGTCTATTACACCAATCTTCTGTTAGGCGGCATCGACTTCGCCATCCTCGAAGATCGCAAATTCAAAACTGGGCCGCTCGGTCGGCATCCGATGAAAGGCCCACGCCCCGATCATATTCTCGATCCTAAGTATGATCCCAAAGTCATCGATACTCCAGGTCTGCAACTCCTCGGTGCACGACAAGAAAAATTTCTCGCCGCTTGGGCCGATCAACGTGATGGAGTGAAGATGAAAGCCGTGCTCTCGCAGACAGGATTTTGTGGCGGCGCTCATCTTCATGGAGGTGTCAACAATCGCCTGCATGCCGATCTCGATTCAAACGGCTGGCCACAAACAGGTCGCAACAAAGCGCTGGAACTTATCACCAAAGCCAAAGCTGTTCACATCGCCGGCGATCAACATCTTGCCACCGTTGTGCGCCATGGCGTCAAAGAATTCGGCGATGGTCCTTGGGCCTTCGTGGTGCCTGCCGTCGTCAACAACTACTACGGCCGCTGGTGGTGGCCCGAGGACGAAAAACCTGGCGCTAATCCCATCGCGGGCTCTCCATTACCATGGACAGGTGATTACCTCGATGGCTTCCACAACAAGATCAGCATGATCGCGTATGCAAATCCCGAGGCCAAACGCAAAAACATCACCGCCTGGGAAAGAAAAGAAAAAACCACCAACGCAGATTTCGATGGTCGCGGCGATGGCTACGGCTTGATTCGTTTCAAAAAATCCACCAACGAAGTCACCTTCGAATGCTGGCCCCGCTTCGCCGATGTCACCCAACCCAAGGCCCAACAATACCCCGGTTGGCCCATCACGGTAAAACCATGATTCGTCGAGGCAGATCAGCCAGATCTGTCAAATCAGTCCAATCGTAAGAGGATAATCCCCACAACAGATTTTGTACTAGAATGTTTGACAAAAATGCACCGTCGCCTCCGTAAGTGAACTTCGTCATGCGCGCGCTTTTTTTATTCCTCGCCACGAGTGTTGTTTCCTCTGCGTCCACGGTTCCTCTGGAGGCTACCAAGCTTAGTGAATCATGGACCCTGCCCGGGGGCATGAAATGCGCCATCATTCCGGCAGGAAAGCAATGGGATATCCCTGTCACCGTGCCCGCGTTGACGGAGCGTGAATTGTCGGTGCCCGGCGATTGGCGAGCGATTGTCTCGATCGATGCGTACGGCAGCCTCAGCGGTGCCAGTAGCGCGTTGAGTGTGGAAGCCATCGAGGCCAAAACGGGTGAGGCCTTCTGTTCATCGGTGAGCCAAATTCAAGGGAAGCCCCCGCGTGCGGCGATCAGCCTCGATTTTTCCTCTTCGCAAGGCGGTGAAGCCGGGGTGAGAAATGCCTTTGATGGCAAGCCAGAAACCACGTGGCATTCGTCATGGGATCAAAAAAACCATCCAGCCCCGCATCACATCGGCATTGCCTTCGGTTCACCACAACTCGTAAGCGGCATTCATTACGTGCCACGCATTGAGGGCTACAATGGTCGGGCGCGCGAGTATCGCATTGAGGTATCATCTCAAGGGAAATGGGAAACAGTCGCCACAGGCCCCGCCGAAGGAATCAAGACCACCGACGTGCGCGATATCGATTTTCCCGCACCACGGGCGATCGATGGCTATCGCATCGTGATCACCAAAGACGACGGCGAGGGTTTTGGCTCGGTCGGTGAATTGACTCCTAAGGGCATGAAGCTGGAATTCAAAGAAGAATCCACGCCGCTCCCCACATCACGCGCATGGCTCGAAATCCCGACGCCGCAGCTCACATTTCTCACTGGGAAAACCTTTCTCCTGCGTCTCAAAAATCAGGGCAAAGCCGATGTCGTAGTCGCAGTTCCTGAAATGGCACGCGTTCATTCAGAGCCTAACGGAAAACTTTTCGGACGCTCCAATGGTGGCACAGGCCCCGATCAACTCGGCTGCGGATTGTTAGGTTTCAATGCCATGACGGAAGACCAGCAACGCGTGCTGACAGTCATGGATCTGATTCCCGGTGGTGCCGCCAAAAAAGCTGGCCTCAAGCCCGGTGATGCCATCGTTGCCGTGTCAGGAAAACCCTTGCCCGTCAATGATCTCAGCCCTGGATGGAATTGGTTTCGCTTGAGCCATGAGGCCTTCATCGGTCGAGCTACCGAAGCCGCCTTGCGCGATAGAAAAGACACTCTCGTGCTCACCGTCATGCGCGAAGGAAAACCTCAGGATCTAGCGATTCCGCTGGCTCGTGACCAAGCGTTCACCAACCTTGATCCCGCATCTGACCCGCAAGCGGAAAAATTGTTAGACGACATGATTTCCTTTCTCGAAAAAACGCAACGCGAAGATGGCTCGTGGTCGGGAGACATCATCCGCACCACCTTTTCCGCACTGGCCTTGATGGCAACCGAAAAGCCCGCACATCTCAAACGCGCTCGTCGAGCGATCGATTGGTCATTGGCGAAATATCCGAAACCGGAAGCCTATGGCAACTTGGGCTTCTGGTCGGGAGGTTATGCGGGCACACTCTATGCCGAATGGTTTTTGCGCACGGGCGACAAACGAGTCATCGCGCCGATGGAAGAACTGCGCGACTGGGCCGTAGCTGGTCAACACAACAGCAAATGGGATGTACCTGCCTTGGGGCATGGTCCCGATGGCTTGCCCTACGATCAAAAAGCCCTCATTGCACCCGCCGCACACTTGATCGTCGCCGAGGCACTGGCCAAACGTTGCGGCGTGAAATCGGGCATCTGGGAACTGCTAACGCCCTACATCGTCATGACCTGGAGCGATCCGAAAGAAGGCGGACACGGAGCAATGGGCTACAATCAATCCTACAAAGACACCGAAGAATTCTGGGGCCGCAGCGGGCTCTGCTCGATCGCCTGCCACCTTCGCGGCGAACGCTCCGACATGCGCGATGCGATGACCCGTTTCATGGTCGGACATCACCCATGGTTTCGCAACAGCCATGCCTACGGTGAACCCGGCGGCTCTTGGGGATTCCTCGGTCTCAACCTCGCGAATCCCGCAGGATTCGATGAAGTATTTCCCCAATACGCCTGGTGGTTTTCCCTAGCCTGGGAACCCGGCTACGGTCTGCGCTTTACCACACCGCACATGGGAGCGCCCTACATGGGCGAAGACGACCTCATCAACGCAACCTACGCGCTAGTCCTTCAAGCCAAAAAACGCAACCTCCACCTCACGGGCAAGCGCTGAGGTTTTTGCGACACTTCCAGCAAAGCACAAGCGATGGAGCGAACATTCACGGCTCCATGTGTGTCCGTCAATCAGTCATCTCCACTACCAGAACGTAGTTTCGCACCAAAGCGTAGGACTAAAAACCATTTCTACCCTAGAAATGATAACTGCGACCGCACCCAAAAGGCACAAGGCATCCAGAAAACGAGTAATAAAATCGACCCGTAATCATAAGAAAAAACAATGATTACACCGGACGATGCTGATGACCAAAGGCAATTTGGAAACATCCTCCAAAAAGTTTGGCTAGCCTGAAGTCCAGAAACGAAAGATCCCGAGGTGGGCACAGAAGACCACCTCAGGATCGGCAGATTGACGACGTTTGGACGTGCGGTTAGTTGCCGGAAACGGCTTGCACCCTCAGGCGCAGGAAGCGTTTGCCGCTGGTTCCCCTCGGCACGCTCGCTTTCACGGTTTCCAGGGCTTCTTGGGTGGAGGTGATCTGCTGGGTCACCGTTTGCGTGCTCCAGCTGCCGGCTTCGAGGGTTTCGCTCCACTCGATCTGATGGGTCACGCCATTGTCCTTGGCCGCCGTGCTGCGGGTGTATGTATATTCCAGGTTCGCGCCGTTGAGGGCGAGGACGGCGGGCATGACGCCGGAGGTGTTGGGAGCGGTGCCGAGGGCGTATTCCAGCAGGTTGTTCAGGCCATCGCCGTCTGGATCGGCGGAGTCCGCGCCGGAGGCCACGGAGTCATAGCTGCCGAAGTTCGTGAAGCGCCAGAGCTCCTGGTGGGTGCGCACCACGATTGTTCCGAAATAGCTTACTTGATTGGCCGAGGGTTGGCCGACCAGCAGCTTGTTGGCGGTGGGGGCGTAGGAGAAGACCAGCCCGCTGCCGCCACTGGCCACGGTCCCCAAGATGCTGTTCGAGGCAGAGACGGTCCCTGTGGTCTTGTCCGTTCCACTGCACAGCGTCACCGCGCCGGCATTCGCCAGCGCGCCATTGTCCCAGGTCTTGCCGACCACGACGTAGTTGCTGTTGCTAAAGGCGGTGACACTACCAAGGTAATCATCGGTGGTGCTGCCGACGAGCGAGTTGGCGGAGGAGATGGCCCCGACGGTTCCGCCGGTGCCATTGCCCAAGGTCACCGCACCGGCATTTGCAGCCGCGCCGTTGTCCCACACAAGGCTATACACCACGTAGTTGCCGTTGTTGAGAGCGGTCACGTTAGCTAAACTGAAGCTGCCCGCGCTGTCGCTGGCGGTGCTGCCGACGAGCGAGTTGGTGGCAGAGACGGCCCCGACGGTACCGCCCGCGCCATTGCCCCAAGTCACTGCTCCGGCATCCGACACGGCGCCGTTGTTCCAGTATGGGCTGCCTACGACATAGTTGCCGTTGGTCAGCGCGGTCACGCTGGCATCACCGACCTTATCGCTGGCGGTGCTGCCGACGAGAGAGTTGGTGGCGGAAACGGTGCCGATGATGCCCGTCGTCCCGTTGCCCCAAGTGACTGCCCCGACATCCGTCACCGCGCCGTTGTCCCAGACATTGCTTCTCACCACGTAGTTGCCGTTGCTCAACGCAGTCACGCCATAATTGCTAATCTGATCGTCTGCTTTGCCGCCGACGAGTGAGTTGGAAGCGGAGACCGTACCGATGATGCCCGTCGTCCCATTGCCCCACGTGGCCGCTCCGGCATTCACCACCGTGCCGTTGTCCCAGACCTGGCTTCTCACCACGTAGTTGCCATTGCTCAAGGCCGTTACGCCGGGGCTGCCAATTTGGTCAGCAGTCGTGCTGCCGACGAGCGAGTTGGCGGTGGAAACAGCGCCGACGGTGCCACCCGTGCCATTGCCCCAGGTCACCGCGCCAGCAAAAGAAACCGCACCGTTTTTCCAGTTGATGCTGACCACCACATAGTTGCCATTGCTCAACGCAGTCACGCCATAATTGCTGATATTGTCGTTGGCGGTCATGCCGACGAGTGAGTTGGCGGCGGAGATGGCTCCCACGGTGCCGCCCGCTCCATTGCCCCAAGTCGCCGCGCCCGCATCCGACAGCGAACCGTTGTCCCAGTTTGGGCTGCCTACGACATAGTTGCCGTTGGTCAGTGCTGTCACGCTGCCATTCATTCTGCTCCCCACGCCGTCGTCGGCCGTGCTGCCGACGAGCGAGTTGGCGGCGGAGACCACCCCGACGGTGCCACCCGCACCATTGCCCCAGGTCGCGGCGCCGGCATCCGTCACCGCGCCGTTGTCCCAGTTTGAGCTACCTACGACGTAGTTGCCGTTTCTGAGCACGGTCACGCCGCCTCCCCAGGAGCCTCCCACGCCGTCGTTGGCCGTGCTGCCGACGAGCGAGTTGGTGGAGGAAACCGCCCCGGCGGTGGCGCCCGCGCCATTGCACCAGGTGACCGCTCCGGCATTTGTCACCGCGCCGTTGTCCCAGTTCGAGCTTGCCACCACATAGTTGCTGTTGGTCAGCGCGATCACCCCGCCTCCCATGAAGCCGCCCACGCCGTCACTGGCGGTGCTGCCGACGAGCGAGTTGGTGGCGGAGACGGCGCCGACGGTACCGCCCGCGCCATTGCCCCAGGTGACCGCTCCGGCATCGATCACTGCGCCATTGTCCCAGTTCCCGCTGCTCACCACATAGTTGCCATTGCTGAGCGCCAAGATGCCGCCATTGCCGATCTGGTCGCTGGCGGTGCTGCCGACGATTGAGTTGGCGGCGGAGACGGTGCCACTGAGGCCCGCCGTGGCGCTGCCCCAGGTGACCGCGCCCCGGCTGCCGTTCCAACTGGTGCTGCGCACCACAAAGTTGCCGTTGCTCAACACGGTCACGCCGCCATCTCCCACTGCGTCACTGGCGGTGCTGCCGGTGAGGGTGCTGATAAGGGCGAGGGTGCTGCCGTTGTAGAGATGGACGGCCCCGACGCTGGCGACGGCGGTCGGCGTGGTGAGGCTGAAGGTGGGGTCGGTGACGACGAAGTTGCCATTGGGCAGGTAAGTGACCGCCTTGCCGAAGCTGCCGCTGCCGGCCGGGCCGGGAATGTCGATCTGGGCGGCGCGGGTGGACGGGGCCGTGGCCAGCAGCGCCGCGAGGGCGAGCGCGACCGGCGCGAGGAAGCATTGGAGTCTTTTCATAGGGCCTAGTGGTGTTGGGTTCAAGGGTGTCTGCGGCGGATAGTGAAGGGCGGGGAAAAGGGGATTGGATGGCAGTGGACGGAGCGGGTGTATGGATGTCATGGAATGAATGGAGTAAGTTAACGGCATCATAATTCTAGCAGCTGTGATCAGGGTGAATCAAAAATCCAATAAGCGTCATCAAGTTAGGCAAAATTTTCAGTAATCCGGCCGACCTCGACGCCGCTCTTGAGCAGGATGACTTCCGCTCTCTCCGCGGTGCCGGTGATGATGGCGAGCAGTAACAGCAAAAGAAGGGGTTTGAAGATGGATGTCATTTTGCGTGGCGGCATAATAAAGCTTTGTTGTTCAACAACTTATAACGTTTGCACAACTTCTGAATATCCCGCATCAGGGTTTTACCCTGAATATAAATAAGGGTCACCCTTATAGAAGCGCAGCGAGTGAACCCGTCCAGTCGCAGTGCTACAGCATCTTACATCTCCATCAATTTCCGGAGTTTGAGTAGGTGCGCAGGAAAAGCTGGATTTCCTTCACACTGGCGACGAAGCGGTAGAGGCCGGTATGCTCCTTGAAGGATGCCTGCCCATCCGCCACCCAGAACCGAACAGCCTTAACTTCCGTTTCAACGAATCACCGCACTAGACTGCAAAATCTAGTGGAAAAACCTAATTCTCATGGTTACCCAAAATTGCTTTTATTTATTGGTGATGGGCGACAAATGTTGACAAAACATCTTCCCGTTAGTGCTCAAAATTGCTCAAATCTAAGTTGCTCCATTATGCGAAATTGGGCAATTAAAAGCAATCAAAGGAATGAAAGAGTATCACAATTCGCGAATGCTATCTACTAAGGATCTAGTAGCTCACGCCGTTGTCCTTCGCCGGCTTGAGGTCTGCGAAGCCTCAAACGAAACAACGCGCGTCTCCGTGCTCGCTCATGCATGTCCGCATTACAACGTTCTAACGAAAATCTTTCGCGTAAGTAGCGACATCTTCGAGGAGGAATTTGTCGGGAGCGCAGGAGATGGCCATGCCGTCGAGATACATGAGGCTTTTGATGATGGGAAAAGCTCCTTCGGGGAATTGGAGGCCTTCCTCGACAGCCATGCGAATGGTGTTCATCATTTGCATGGTGAGGCTGTCTTCGCCCACAGGTTTGTTGCCAAAGCCAGCGTAGAGCTCGGCGAACTTGCGGCGAAATGCTTCAGGCTTGGGAAGTGGCTTGACACTGAGTGCTTCGATCGCGCGGGCTGCATCGTCATAGCGTTTTTCTCCAAGAGCTACCATGAAATCTAACAGACCACGGGAAAACTCCGTCGGCACCGTCTCGACGTTCGCGTTATCGATGAACCAGAATTTTTGGCCATCGTAAAACACGTTGCCCGGATGAAAGTCGCCGTGGAATTTGCCTTGGTAGAACAAGAAGTAGCCGTGGATGCGGAAAAGCAGCAGCAGGTTCTCGTAGGTGAAGGTTTTTTCCTTGAGCAATTTGCGGACAGTGGGAGCCTGCACAAATTGACTCACAAGGATGTGACGGGTGGAAAACTCCCGATAGATCTTGGGGAAATCGAGCAAGCGCAAGTGCGGCAGATCCTCGACCTTAGCATCGCGCCAGTGGCGTAACTCTTCGGTGCCGCGATCTTCGGCTAGCAAATCCATTTCCGTGACCGTGGTGCGGCGGATGGTTTCCAAGGTGCCGATGGGATCCGCCAAACGTTGAAGCGGTGGATAAAAAAACAGTGAGGTTTTCGCGAGAAGTTTCACGGCGGCGACATCGCGCTCGAAGTCGGCAGCGTGGTCTTTGCGCAAAATTTTCACGACGATTTCTGAGCCATCCTTCAAGCGACCGCGGTGAACTTGACCCAGCGAGGCCACGGCCAATGGTTTTTCTTCGAGATGATCGAGAGCCTCCCAAAAGGCGGATGGGGCTTCGCGTTTCACCTCGGCGAGAAATTCCCCGGAGGCCATCGGGGTGGCTTCTTCGTAAAAGCAATTGAGCTTCGCGGTTTTTTCGGGTCCTAAGAGATCGGCGCGGATGGCATACATTTGCGCGATTTTGACGGCAAGTAGCCCCATCGACTCGATCTTTTTGGGGTCCAGTTTTTCCACGGGACCAAAGATCATTCGAAAGAGTTGGATGAATCGCCAAGAACGCATGAGCACAGCATCGACGCGAATCGCGGAACTGCAAGTTTTCGCGTGGGAAAAAATAAACCCTGTGACGGCATGAGTGACCGCCACAGGGCTGGTTGCTAATCCCCGGGGGAGAAGGTAAGGCTTGCAGTCCATGCGTTGGAAGCTGCTTCAGCTGTTGGCGCAGTGTGGCGGAACTTTGTGAAGTTCTGATGAGCGTTGGATGAATGTTTGGTGAAAAATTTCCTTTCTCGCCCTTGCGCATCGGCCATTTCCCGCTAGCCTACCCGCCATCACTCACATGAGCAAGCAACCACAACCTGGCACATTGGCCCCATCTTTTACTGCACCGGTCATCGGTGGAGACTTCGACGAATCGACCATCATCTCACTCTCGGACTTCCGCGGCGAGACGGTGGTGCTGTATTTTTATCCGAAGGATGATACCCCAGGCTGCACCAAGCAGGCCTGTGCGCTGCGCGATGGCTGGCAGGAGATTTCTGCCAAGGCCAGGGTTTTTGGCGTGAGCATCGATTCAATCAAGAGCCACGAAAAGTTCATCAAGAAGCACAAGTTGCCGTTCCCGATCATCAGCGATGATGAGCACGCGATCGTCGAGGCCTACGGGGTGTGGGTGGAGAAAAGCATGTATGGCAAGACCTACATGGGCACCGAGCGCACGACTTTCATCATCGATGCCGAGGGCAAAATCAAAGCGACCTTGCCGAAGATCAAGCCGGAAGATCACTTTGCGCAAGTGCTTAGTTTGCTCGACTAAGCCCGCAGTGCCCAGCGTAGTTTTGCGGGGATCGAGCGCGGGTTGGCGCGGCGTTCCTCGGGTGAAGCGATGATCACTTCATCGGCGATGGAGGAGAAAAGTCCGTCGCGCTGATGCTGTTGGAAGGATTTTTTCACTCGTCGATCTTCCCCGCTATGGAAGGTGAGGATCACGATGCGGCCGCCGGGTTTGAGGAAAAAGGGAGCGCTGCGGAGGAAGGCATCGAGCGCGGTGAACTCTTCATTGACGGCGATGCGCAGGGCTTGAAAGACGCGTCGAGTGGTGTCGCCACTCTCATCATGCGCGGCTTCTTGCACGGCGTGAACCAGCTCTTGGGTGTTCTGCAAATGCTTGCCTGCGAGTAAAGATGCAAGCCGCTCGGCGTGAGGCTCATCGGCATTTTCCCGCAAGATTTCTGCGAGATCCGCGACGGAAATTTTTTCTAACAAATCTGCGGCACTCACGCCACGCTGTGGATTCATTCGCATATCGAGCGGGCCATTCGACTTGAAAGTGAATCCGCGCGATGGGTCATCGATCTGCATGGATGAGCATCCAAGATCGGCGAAGATGAAATCCACGGCGGGGATATTGCGCTGAGTGAGCACCTTGCCAATGCCTGCATAGTTGGAGCGGACAACATCGAGCACTTGTTCATCATAGCCTTCACGGCGGAGGCGCGCCTCAGTTTTGGGCTGCTCAATCGGATCGACATCGAGGCCGATGAGTTTGCCACCAGGAGTGATGCGCTGCAAAATTTCGCGTGCATGTCCACCGAAGCCCAAGGTGCAATCGACGCCGAGCATGCCCGGTGCCAGATCGAGTGACTCTAACGATTCCTGCATGAGCACAGCAATGTGTGTGCCTGCGGGCGTTTTTCCCGACGAGGCGACTTTATCGAGAATTTCAGGATAGCGCTCGGGATTGAGCTCTTTGTATTTTTCGGAAAAATGGCGCGGATTTTTTCCTGAGTATCGCTTGCGACGTTGGTGCACGGGTGCGGGCTCAGCGCCGGGCGCAGGATGAGAGGGCAGGTCAGAGTTCATTGTATTTTCGATTGTTGCCGCGTGCTTTTTCGGCAGGGTAGCGCGATTCATTGTGCCCGATTTTTTTTGCCATTTCAGCACCTAGGTCCAAGCCTAACAAATCAGCCATCTCAAAGAGCAAGATGCCGACATCGGCAATCTCGGAGGCGATCTCCGGGCGGCGTGCCACCACGCGTGCTTCGAGCTGATCGGGCTGTTGCCAGACGAAATGTTGCAACAGTTCGCCAGCTTCCGCAGCGATGGCTACCGCCATGTCTTTCGGATTATGATAGACTTGCCACTGACGCGCCTCCACAAACGAGCGAATGCGCGTGGTGAGATCTTGAATGGAATCGCTCATGTGCATGATCCTGCGTGCTCGGCAAGAAGATGGCAAGAGCAGAATAAGCGCGGTCTAAGCTTGCCCATGGATTTCCTACTTAGGACTTCGTGACAGGCAGCAGCACTCGCCTGGAGCACGAGGTGAGCTCAGGATTTTTGCTCACGAAACAACGAGGCCGAAGCGCGAAGATAATTCACGCCGGATAGCAACGTGAGAAACAGCGCGATCCACATCATCGCCGGGGTAAAGCCGAGCGCGGGATTGCTGAGCGTGCGCAGCAGGCCGAGAATGTGCGGTGCTTGCGGAGATTTCTCTAACACCAGCCAGACCAGCGCGGAGATCACGAAGACGATTTGGAAAATGGTCTTGAGCTTGCCCCAGCGATCTGCGGCGATAACGATGCCCTGTTCCACCGCGAGCTGCCGCAGTCCTGTGACGAGAAATTCTCGACCGATGATCAAAATCGTCAGCCACATCGGGCAAAGATGCACCAAGCTGAGATGCACAAAGGCCGAGCAGACGAGAATTTTGTCCACCAAGGGATCGAGCAGCTTTCCCAAGGCAGTGACCAAGTTGAGCTTGCGCGCGAGATAGCCATCGAGCCAATCCGTCGCAGCAGCGACGCAAAACGACACCAAGGTCAGCCAAGCGGCGAGTGAACCGGGCAGCGATGCGGCAATCACATACACCACCGTGAGTGCAAGCCGAGCCAGGGTGATGCTATTGGGCAAATTCATCGGCAAGAGAACTGGCACAAAAATCCAGCCTTGGCAATCACAGGTTGAAAAATGTCCCCCGTTCAAGAAACCGTAAAATCTTCCTTTCATGAGGAATGCAGCAAAGCACAGAGGGAGAACATCAATCTAGGTCCTTTTTCCGACCTCCTCCATCCCTCATCAACCAGACAAAACACAGCCTACAAAAGAGAATCTACTTGCGTATATCAAAGACAAACAAGCGGTTGCTAAAAATGCGTGAAAAAAAAAGTGATATACGCACAATTCAAGAATAAAAGATTGCAATATCAACAAAAATCGAGCCTACTGATCCCGATGAGCCTACCTGATATCATACGGTGGGAACCTACTAATAAAGACTGTTCTCCAGGAAATGAAGATATTGCTGAAATCACTAATCTTCGCAGCGGCATTTTCCGCGGCCTTCTCCATTGTCGGCTTGATCAGTAACTACGGCGAGTGGAACAAATTGAGAGGCTATGCCATCGTTGGCGCTGTGATTGGGTTGCTGGCAATTCCCGAGTTTGAGCCGAAGGCCTTTGTTCATCCGGAGCTATGGCAGGCGTTTTGGGGGGGTGTCTGCGCCTTATCGATAGCTGTATCTCTAGGTTCAAGCGCTCAGGCAATCGGCCTCGCTACTTTTTTTGGGGCGGTTCTCGGGCTGACGGCGAAGCTCTGGCTTAAGCACATTAACCTGCCATGACAAAGGCTCCCGGAGAACAAGTCGTGGGTGGCAACGGCGGACAAGCTTCCTCGTTCGCTTCGCTCTGGCAGTCCTGCGCCGCCTTGCCACCACATTTAACGTTCGACATAAAATGAAATGGCGTCATGCAGTCCTAGCAACAATTCTAGCCTTTTTGGTGCCGTTTCCGATTACATGGATCTACACATTTACAGAAGTTAGTGTGGGGCCAGTCGTTTTTTTATATTCATTACTGGTAGGAGTTGCTCTATCACTGATTTTTAGTTCACTACTAACGTCACGATTTCATTTAGTGGCAGGACTCATTGTATTATTTCCGCTGGGCTATGCGATATTTTGTGGAATACTCAACATTTTTATTTGGGCTACCGTGATCATGGGAGAGATGGATTATGATGTTATGTGATATTTAAAATCGAGTAAGCTGGAGATGGCAACGCCTTTGATCGCTCAAATTGTATTTGGTTGGCTCAGCCTGTATCTTTGATCGTTGTGAACAGAAACGGCTTTCAGGGATGAATTCGATGCTGCTTTTTGTCAAAATCACTCCCATTTCGGGAAAAATCGTTCGATTTTGCTTGTCATCGGCTGCCGAAGCCCTAGTTTCGCCGTCCCGTTTTCCTTACGAAAACCCGCTGTGCAGTCGGAGCCCTGGTGCTCAGCGGTTATAAATTCCAGGGCGATGCAGTCAGGAAAACGAACCAACAACCAAACCATTAACCACAAACTAACTATGAGCTCTGCTCTCGAAGAACCCGTCAATCAAGAGTTGATTGACCTGATCGATTCCAAATTCCGCGAATTCCGCGAAGGATCGATCCTCAAAGGAACCATCCTAGAAATCCGTCCCCAAGTCGTCATCGTTGACATCGGCTATAAGTCCGAAGGCGCGATCGCTTCGAACGAATTCGAAGACGACGACATCGAAATCGGTGACGAAGTCGAAGTTCTCCTCGAAAAACTGGAAAACGACGAAGGCATGGTCGTTCTCTCCAAAGAGAAAGCCGCCCACAAGCAAAACTGGGACAAAATCGTCAAAGTATTCCAAGACGGTGGTCTCGTTCGCGGCAAAGTCAAAGCAGCTGTCAAAGGCGGCCTGACAGTCAACGTCGGCGTCGAAGCCTTCCTTCCCGGTTCACAAGTGGACATCATTCCACCAAAAGATCTCAACGAATACATCGGCAAGATCTACGAATTCAAGATCGTCAAAGTCAACGATGAGCGCAAAAACGTCGTGCTCTCCCGTCGCGAAGTCATCGAGGCTGAGCGCAGCGAGCAACGTCAACGCTTCCTTGGCACCGTTTCCGCCAACGACAAAGTCATCGGCACCGTCAAAAACATCACCGACTTCGGCGCATTCGTCGATCTCGAAGGCATGGACGGCTTGCTTCACATCACCGACATGTCCTGGGGCCGCATCAACCACCCCAGCGAAATGCTCCACATCGGCCAATCGCTCGAAGTGCTTATCCTCGAAGTGGACCGCGACAAAGAGCGCGTATCCCTCGGCCTCAAGCAAATGTCCGAGAACCCATGGGCCGACATCGAAGCTCGCTTCCCGATCGGCACACGCGTCGGCGGCAAGATCACCAAATTGCTCCCTTACGGTGCATTCTGCGAGATCGAAAAAGGCGTCGAAGGTCTCATCCACGTTTCCGAGCTCAGCTGGGTCAAGCGCATCACTCGCCCGAGCGATGTTCTTTCCATCGGTCAGGAAATCCAAGCCGTCGTTCTCGGCATCAGCATCGAGGAACAAAAAATCTCCCTCGGCGTGCGTCAACTCGACGCCAACCCATGGGATGCTATCGAAACACGCTTCCCAATCGGTGCTACCGTTAAAGGCCCCGTCCGCAACCTCACCGCTTACGGTGCATTCGTGGAACTGGAAGAAGGCATCGACGGCATGATCCACGTGTCCGACATGTCCTGGACCCGCAAGATCAACCATCCATCCGAAGTTCTCAAGAAGAACGACGAGATCGAGGCGATCGTGCTCTCCATCGACAAAGCCAACCAACGCGTTTCTCTCGGCGTCAAGCAGCTTGAAGACGATCCATGGAGCCTCATCGATTCCCGCTTCAAAGTGGGCGACATCGTCAAAGGCAAAGTGGCCAAGATCGCCAGCTTTGGTGCATTCGTCAGCCTCGAAGGCGACATCGACGGCCTCATCCACATTTCGCAATTGAGCGAAGACCACGTGGAGAAAGTCAAAGACGTCATCAAGGTGAACGACGATGTCGAAGCCCGCGTGATCAAAGTGGACAAAGTCGAGCGCCGCATCGGCCTCTCGATCAAGGCCCTCAGCTACAGCGAAGACCAACTCAAGAAAGAAAGCGCCAGCTTCGAAAGCCTTCGTCCATCCAGCGAGATGGTCGGCCTCGAGCACGCCTTCAACCTTGCGTCCTCCGCCGTCGAAGAGTGGAGCCCCAGCGAGGAGAACTAATTCGCCAAGAACAGTTTACCCAAAGGTCGGAGAGCAATCTCCGGCCTTTTTTTTTGTTCGTGGCGGCATGTCGCGCCGAAGCCTAGCGTAGGCGGAAGGCGTCCTCACCTCACTGCCTTTTGGGTTGATCACTCTCAATCTGACATCCGTAATCCGATAAAGGAAAATGGAATCGTTGACTTAGAACCTAGCAGGGGAATCGACCTATGGGGGCTGGGCGGCAGGATGCCGCCGCCACGGTGAGGAGCTTAAGGTTTTTGCCAGGTGGGGCGGGCATTTTTCGTAACCTCGGCATCGAGCTCTAGCATGCGTGCACGCAAGCGTTCCACAACTTCCGGTTGTGCCTTGCTGAGATCAGTTTTCTCACCGATGTCTTTGGTGAGATCGTAAAGCGCATACTTTGGTGCTTTTTTGTTAGCCGCAGCATTTTTCTGATTCTTGGCACCACCAGCGTTGGCTCGGTTGGTGAGCAATTTCCACTGACCCATACGAATGCCATCGATCGCGCCATTCCCCGTGTAGTAAAGAAATTCGTTGCGCGGTGATTGTTTCGCTGTGCCATTCCAGAGCGAGGTGACATCAAGACCATCGATTTTTTTGTCTGCGGGCAATGCTTTACCGGTGATGGCGGCGAGCGTGGGCAACATGTCGATCGTGCTCATGATTTCATCACACACGCTACCAGCAGGGACGTTGGGACCACGCAGAAGAAACGGAACGCGCTGTCCGCCCTCAAAGGTGGTGCCTTTGCCGTCACGCAAAGGTCCTGCGGAGCCTCCGTGGTGCTGGAAGGGCAACCAAGGGCCGTTGTCACTGGTGAAGATCACGTAGGTATTTTCGCTGAGCTTGAGTTCATCGAGAGTCGTGAGCAATTTTCCGACCTCGGTATCGATGTGCTCGATGGTGTTGATGTAGGCTTTTTTCGGATCGGGATCACGCACATCGTCGGGCACATACAGCGGGATGTGCGGCATCGAGTGAGGAAGGTAGAGGAAAAACGGTTTGGTGACATTGGTTTTGACGAAGTCGATGGCGCGCTGCGTGTAGCGGCGAGTGATGGTGCGTTGGTCGACGGGAAGCTCGATGATTTTTTCGTTTTCGTAGAGAGGCGTGCGCCACTTCGTGAGCGTGGATTCGGGATCATTCCACAGCGCGTCCATGCCAGCGGGACCACCTTTCGGCCTGCCCTCGTTGTCGGGATGGTTCATGTCGTTGGAGTAAGGGATGCCGAAGTAGGAGTCGAAACCCTGGGCGGTCGGCAGGACTTCGGGATGGTGGCCGAGATGCCACTTGCCGATGCAGGCCGTGGCGTAGCCTTGGGATTTGAGATGATCCGCAATGGTGTTTTCGGATGGATGCAGTCCCTTGGTAGAAGTCGGAAACAGCACATGCAAATGCATGCCGACACGTTTCGGATAGCATCCAGTGAGCAGAGCGGTGCGTGAGGGAGTGCATACGGGCGAGGCGACGAGAAAATTGGTGAATTTTCTGCCTTCCTTCGCGAGGCGATCAATGTTCGGCGTGCGAATGGTTTTCGAACCAAAACAACCAAGGTCGCCATAGCCCATATCATCCATAAAAATCAGCACCACATTCGGCTTCGCAGCGGCCTGGGAAAATGCGTGGAGCGCCAGAAAAAGTGTGGCAAAAAGGAGGTTTTTCATGAGGTTTTTTGGGAAGATGCAGCTGAGCGATACGCAACAGATTGACTGATGTTACGGAAAAATCAGAGGATGCATAGCAAAAATGGTGTTCTACGTGGCGATCGAGATGAGAAATGGGTTGGTCGTCGTGATACATGCTTTTTTCAAGCTGCTGATACCCATGATTCGCAGTCGTGAGCTTGATAGCGCTGCCGCGTTCGGGCTTTTTTGGGCTTGCTTGTGCGGGGGGCGAGGCGCATGATTTCGCCGCCCGCCGGAGATCGGCTTTCGGGGCAGAATTGTGTAGAAAGTGATCCGGTGAAATCGTTGAATGTTGTAATCGCATGTGGAGGAACAGGGGGGCATTTGTTTCCGGGAATCGCTGTCGCTGAGGAATTGCGCGCACGCGGGCACAAGCCGATGTTGTTGATTTCGCAAAAATCGGTGGATCAAGAGGCTTCGCGCAAGTATGGCGACCTTGAGTTCGTGGCGATCCCCGCCGTCGCCAAGCCATCGACGTTTTCGCTGAAGATGATTCCTTTTCTCTGGAAACTCTACGGCACGATGCGTTTGTGCAAAAAAATCCTCCGTCAGCATGAAGCAGACGTGGTGATCGGCATGGGCGGCTTCACCTCACTGGCTCCAGTGTATGCGGGCAGTAAATCGGGCTTGAAGACCTTTGTGCATGACTCGAATGCCTTGCCAGGTCGCGCGAATATGCTGACGGCTCGTTTTTGCACGAAGGTTTTTGTGGGGATGAAGGAGGCGATTGCGCATTTCTCGGGTCGCGAGGTGATCGTGACGGGAACACCAGTACGCAAGGAGATGCTGACGTTTCCGGATCGTGCGATGGCGGCAGAAAAATTTGGCCTCGATCCCGCACGTCCGATCGTGGTGGTGATGGGTGGCAGTCAGGGCGCGCGACGTCTCAACGCGCTTGTTGCCGAGGGCTTTGATCATTTTCCCTCAGGCACACAGGTATTGCATGTGGCGGGCACCAGTGACGAGGCGCGGGTGCGTGAGGCTGCGCAAGGCCGGGCGGGTTATGTGGTGCTGGGATTTTGTGATGACATGGCCTCGGTGTATGCGGTGGCGGATGTGGCCCTGTGTCGCTCGGGAGCATCGAGCTTGACGGAGCTTGCTCATGCGGCGGTGCCTTCGATTCTAGTGCCCTATCCGTATGCGGCAGATGACCATCAGACGAAAAACGCCCGGGTATTTGCGGCGGCGGATGCTGCGACCTTGGTGCAAGAGGCGGATCTGGATGGCAAAAAGCTCGCCAATCTAGTCCAGCAAATCATCGGCAATCCCGAGCGCAAGGAGCAGATGCGGCAGGCCGCACGAGCGCTCGATGTGCCCGATGCCGCAGCGCGTGTTTGCCAAGCCATCGAAGCCGCCGTGCAGGCATGAACTACGACATCTCTAGTAATTAAAAATTTTCCCCATCCATGAAGCAAGCGATCAGAGACTGGAGCGTAAGGCTCACCCAGAAGGAAGCACCTTTGCGAGTGCATTTGATCGGCGTAGCCGGATCGGGCATGAGCGGTTTGGCCCTGTTGTTGCTAGGCATGGGTCACAAGGTAAGTGGATCGGATCGGGTGACGAGCAGCGAGACTGAGCGTTTGCAAGGTGTGGGTTTGCGTTTTTCCTCTCCGCATACGGCGGAAGCGGTGCAGGGCGCGGATTTGGTGGTGTATAGCTCGGCGATTCGTCCTGAGAATCCGGCTTTTGCCGCGGCGAAATTGGCGGGTATTCCCGTGTTGCGTCGCGCGGAATGTCTCGCCTCGATTCTTTTCACCAAGAAGGGCATCGTCGTCAGCGGCACGCATGGCAAGACGACAACATCATCGATGACCGCACACATTTTGCGTGAAGCGGGCATTCGTCCGAGCCATTATGTGGGCGCGGAAATCCCTGTGCTCGGCAGCAATGCGCGCTGGGAGGAAGAGGGAGAATACATGGTGGCAGAGGGCGATGAAAGTGACGGCACCTTGGCCTTGTATGAGCCCGAATGGTCGATCGTTCTGAACGTCGAGGCTGAGCATCTCGACTACTACCGCGATCTGGATCACATCTGCGAAGTTTTTACCCAATTGCTCGATCAAACACGCGGTCGCATTGTCTATTGCAAGGAATGTCCGGTGGCGAGTAAATTGCAAGTGGGGCGTGCCAATGCGGTATCGTATGGCTGGCAAGATGCCGATTATGTGGCGGCGGACATCCGAGAATTGCGCGGCTCCACGGCCTTCACGGTGATGCGAAATGGTGAAGCGTTAGGGAACATCGAGCTCGGCATCCCGGGACGACACAACGTGCTCAATGCTCTGGGAGCAATCGCTCTGGCCGATGGCGTCGGCGCTAGTTTTCCACTGATCGCTCGGGCACTCTCGACCTTTGCGGGTGCTAAGCGTCGTTTCGAAACGAAGTATCTTTCGCGCGAATACCGCATCGTCGATGACTACGGTCATCATCCCACGGAGCTTGCTGCCACCTTGCAAACTGCTCGCTCGCTGAATCCAGGACGCGTGGTCGTGCTGTTCCAACCGCATCGCTACACGCGCACGCAGGCTCTGGCAGAAGAGTTTGGCAAAGCGCTGCAAGCGGCTGACCAAGTGTTCATCACCGATGTCTATGCGGCAAGTGAGACGCCGATCGAGGGGATCAGTGGCATGACCTTGGTGGAGGCGATGAAACGTCATGGCGATGTGAAAGTTTCCTACACACCCACTGTCGCGACAGCTCATCACGAGGCGGGAAATGCGTTAGAGCCCGGGGATTTGTTCATCACACTTGGCGCGGGCAACGTACACGAAGCAGGCAAACGCATTTCGGAAGACCTGAAAGTGTTAGAGGAAATATTGCGCCTCGTGCCTGCGGGAGAAATGGCTGGCAAATTGTATGAACCGATGCGCCGTCACACCACGATGCTCGCAGGTGGACCTGCACAATTTTGGTTAGAGCCGCACACATTTCAGGCATTTGCCGAAGCGGTCACGTATTGCCGCGAACGTGGTATGGCGGTTCGCGTGGTAGGCAGGGGTTCGAATCTGTTAGTGCGCGATGGCGGCATTCGTGGTGCAGTCATTCACCCCAGCGGCGGAGCATTTTCTGACGTTCGTGTGGAAAATGGAATGATCATCGCAGGGGCTGGGGCTCGTTTGAAAAAAGTCGCCAGCGTGGCACAGGCCGCAGGGCTTGGGGGCTTCGAGTGGATGGAAGGAATTCCCGGCAACGTCGGTGGCGCTCTGCGCATGAACGCGGGTGCGATGGGCATCGAAATGTTTGACCAAGTGGTGAACTTAACTTGCCTCGATGAAGATGGCGTGATCCGCACGCGTGCGCGCGATGAGATCGAAGTAGAGTATCGCAACGTAGCTCTATTACGCAGAAATTTCGCGCTGGAAGTTACCCTGACTGGCCCAGTGGACAGCCCAGAAAACATCCAAGCGCGTTGGAATGAATCACGCAACAAGCGCCGCACCTCACAACCGATCGCCGCAAGCGCTGGCTGTATGTTTAAGAATCCGGCACCAGTTCCCGCAGGCAAACTCGTCGATGAACTCGGGCTCAAAGGCAGCCGTTTCGGTAAGGCGGAGGTCTCTACGGTGCATGGCAATTTTATCTGCAACACGGGCGGCGCGAAAACCTCGGAAATTCTCTCGCTTGTCGAGCAAATCCGCGACAAGGCGCGCAATGAACGCGGCATCGAGATGGAGATGGAGGTCAAGGTCATCGGTGAAGATGAGTTCTCGTTCTAACACTTTTCCCTAACAAATTCTCACCAAATATCAAACTACTATGAATCTAGAACTTCCCATCGCCGTTCTCATGGGCGGCCCCGGTTCCGAGCGCCAAGTATCCATCGCCTCGGGCAATGCCGTCGTCAAAGCCTTGCGCGAAAAAGGCTGCATCGTCGAGCCCGTTGACGTCAGTGGTCCCGACTTCACCCTACCTGCAGGCACGGCACTGTGCTTCAATGTGATCCATGGCACCTTTGGCGAGGATGGCTCTTTACAAAAAATCCTCGAAGCGCAGAACATGCCTTACACCGGCGCTGGCGCGGAAAGCAGCCGTGTGGCTTTTGACAAAAATCTCGCCAAGGAGAAATTCGTGGCAGCTGGCGTTCCTACCCCACTTGCCGAAATCGTCGATGTATCACAAGGTGTGCGCTTGCCTGAGATGCCCGTGCCTTTTGTCGTCAAACCACCGCGCGAGGGCTCGAGCGTCGGCGTTCACATCGTTCTCAAACAAGAAGATGCCATGGCCGCGATGGAAGATGCCGCCCGCTATGGAAATGACATTCTCGTCGAGCAATACATCGCCGGCAAGGAACTCACCGTCGGTGTGCTCGATGGCGAAGCTCTGCCCATCGTTCATATCGCTCCGCGCAGTGGTTTCTATGACATGAGCA
>JBIIAI010000103.1:0-10920 GCA_044239965.1 Akkermansiaceae bacterium | reverse complement strand
AAGGCATACTCCAGCGCAGCGACAACGCGATTGCGGTCGATGGCTTTCTCTCTTTCGTAGTAATCGATCAAGGCTACGATATCATTTGTCATGGCTGTCTATGCGCTGTTACGGTTAAAAAAATGGGGACACAGTGAGGCACCCTGAGACACAAAAGAGTGGGTATGGTACCCACCCCTTTCTTTCGTCGGAAGCTTCTTCGGAGGGTGTTACACCACAGGATTCTTGAAAATGCAAGCAAAAAATGGAGAATCATCGGGCGAATCTCCGTTTTCCGCTACACCCCAAGCCCCACGCGCAGAAGCTTTCTCGACACCGCGCAAGCCCTGAGCAAGATGCAAATGTCATTGACATGGTCACCGCGGCGTGTAGTTTTGGTGAGGCAATTTGCCTCCCATTTTTATGAAACTCATCAAATTCTCGATCATTTCCGCAGCTCTCGCCCTCCTTGCTAGCTCTTGCTCGACGATGCAAGGCCTCGGCAACGATGTGCAAAAAGCTGGCAGCGCACTTTCCAACACTGCCGAACGCGCTGCTGCGGAGTAATTTCCGCGACCTCAAGCCAAGATCGGCTTAATGAGTTTTCCGTGCACATCCGTCAGGCGGAAATACCGACCTTGAAACTTGTACACCAATTTCTCGTGATCAACACCCATGAGGTGGAGCATGGTCGCATGTAGATCGTGAACGTGCACGCCGCCGTCGAGGATATTGTAGCCGTATTCGTCGGTGAGACCATGAGCCATGCCAGCCTTGATGCCCGCACCCGCGAGCCAGATGCTGAAACAACGCGGATGGTGGTCGCGACCGTAGTTGTTGGCCGTCATTTTCCCCTGACAATAAGCGGTGCGTCCAAATTCTCCACCCCAGACAACGAGGGTATCATCGAGCAATCCACGGCGTTTGAGGTCGATAATCAACGCAGCCGATGCTTGGTCGGTTTGCTGACATTGGTGGGAAATTCCGCCAACGACATTGCCATGCTGATCCCAGCCTTGGTGGAAAAGTTGCACAAAGCGCACATCGCGTTCGATCAATCGACGCGCCAACAAGCAGTTCGCGGCGTAGCTGCCGGGCGAGCGCACATCAGGACCGTAAAGGTTGAGCGTTTCCTCAGACTCGCCCGAAAGATCCGCGGCATCGGGCACGCTGGTTTGCATGCGAAATGCCATTTCCGCCTGAGCAATGCGCGCCTCTACCTCAGGATCGAGCTCGTGATCTGCTTGATCGCGATTCAATTTACCAAGCGCATCGAGCATGTTGCGGCGAATGTGCGGCGAAACGCCCTCGGGGTTTGTTAGGTAGAGGACCGGTTCTTTTCCTGAACGAAATTGCACGCCTTGGTGCTCGCTGGGGAGAAATCCCGAACCCCATAAACGCGAATACAAGGGCTGGTCACGCGAGGCATTTTTCGAGACCAGCACGATGAACGACGGCAGGTTGTTGTTGAGGCTGCCCAAACCATACGATGCCCACGCACCCATCGAAGGACGACCCGGCACTTGATTTCCCGAGCAGAAAAACGTGATCGCGGGATCATGATTGATCGCCTCGGTATGCATCGTGCGGATCACACAAATCTCATCCGCGATCTTCTGGGTGTAGGGCAAAATGTTCGAGATTTCCGTGCCTGCTTTGCCGCTTTTGGTAAAATCCGTAAACGAGCCGGCCATCGGCAAAATGCTTTGGTTCCCGCTCATCGTCGAGAGCCGCTGATTGCCGATCACTTCCTTCGGCAAGGCCTTGCCATGACCCGCTTTCAGAAGTGGCTTGTTGTCAAATGTTTCCAAGTGCGATGGCCCGCCCGCTTGGAACAAATAGATCACGCGTTTCACTTTGGCGAAATGATGTGGTGCGCCGAGAATGCCTGTGGTCGATGCCTGCATACCGAGCTGCGAGAGCGCCATCGCTCCGAGTCCGAGACCTGTGCTGCCAAGAAAATGGCGACGCGTGAAGGTCATGAGTTGATCATAGGTAGGTGGAGAAGTTTTCATGGGAGTGGGGAAAAAAGAGTTAGCGGCTGGTGATAGCAGCATCCGAGGTGAGCAGGGTCGAACAGACAATCGTCATCGCGGCAAGATGCGGATCATCAGTGCCGGCAATGGATTTCGCAGTGGCACGATCTTTTTCATACTGCGCCAACTGCGTTTGATAGAGCTCCGTGAGCGCAGTTGTTTCGCCTGCGCGCGGAGGACGACTGGTGAGAATTTGAAACGCATGGGTCAGTTGCGCCGCAGCATTTTCCGGCTTCTCGCGGATGCAGCGTTGTGCCAGTCCGCGAGCGCTTTCGAAGAAACTGAGATCATTAAGGAAAATCAGTGCCTGCAAGGGAGTGTTAGTATTCAGTCGACGCGGTTGGCAAATTTCTCGGCTCCCTGCATCGAGCGTGACCATGCTGGGCGGCGGTGCCGTGCGTTTGATATACGTGTAAAGACTGCGGCGATAGAGGCCTTCGCCTTTGTCGGGAGTATAGTCGCCACCCGAAGCACCTGCCTCCGACCAAACGCCCGCAGGCTGCCATGGTTTGACGCTCGGGCCACCGATTTTCTCGACTAAGAGCCCCGCAGCATAGAGCGCTTGATCACGAATCGCCTCGCCGGATAGTCGATAGCTCGGACCACGAGAAAGCAGCAGATTTTTCGGATCTAGCTCGCGTTTTTCTAACGAACTTTTTGACGACTGCTGGAACGTCGATGTCATGACGATGCGCTTGAGTAGTTTTTTCACATCCCAGCCCGAATCCACAAAGTCGCGCGAAAGAGCATCCAGCACATCTTGATGAGTCGGTGCATCGCCTTGCAGCCCGAAGTTTTCTTGCGTCGGCACAATGCCATTGCCAAAGCACATCATCCACAAACGATTCACAGTGACGCGTGAGACTAACGGATTTTGTGGATGGGTGGTCCACTGCGCTAAGCCGAGTCGATTTCGCGGAGCCTGCGCATCAAAGGGCATCACGGCCGAAGGTGGAGCAGGATGAACTTCTTTGGTGAGGATCGGCGAAGTGTAGTCACCACGATCATGCACGTAAAATTTCCGCGGATACTTGGTTTCTTCCATGCACATGATCAGCGGAATGTGATCGAGATAGTTGTCGTAAAGATTACGCGTCGCATCCGTTACGGCTTTGCGTGCCGCGAGTAATTCGGGATCGAAGTGCGTCACGTAGAACTCTTTGACTTTCGCCTTCGCCGCAGCGTCGCCCGCTTTCGCTGATTGAAAAGTCGCATCCACAGAAACACCCGCAAGCTCTGCCACTTCGACCGGTGTTAGTGCCTGGCGGAAGATCGAGAGTTCATCGAGTTGCCCTTCGGTAAATCCGCGATCATCACGCGGACGCGCACCCACACTGAACACATTCGCGACAATCGCTTTATCAAGATGATCACGTACGACGGATGTAGTAGTTGGCGCACCATCGAAATACATTTTCAATCCTCCTGCCTGAGAGCTGCCATCGTAGGTCACGGTGACGTTCACCCATTTGCCGACAGGAAATGGCTCCGTGGTTTCGATCGATGCCGCACAGCCTGGCCACAAGTGAATGCAACTCCAGCGCAGTTTGCCTTTTTCGAGAAGCAGCTCAAAGCCCGATGCATCGGCCGATTGCGAATACATGCCTGGGCCGCTGTGCAAGATTACCGCACGGTCTTTCAAGTCCGGTGTGAAGATGCGCAGCGAAATGCTCAAAGCATCGTGTCGCGTAATGCCTGTTACGCCATCGAGCTGCAAGACGGTATCGCCATCGAATTTGATTGCTTGCCCCACGGCACCTGGCACGACCGAAAGTTTGCTGTCGTTCGCGGAAGCAGGCGCCGCATTCGGCACCACATTGGGTGTCTTATTGGCCTCGATCTGATCCATCGGATAATGAGCAATCCGTGCCGATAGTGCTGCATTCGGTGTCGCCGTGAGCCATGCCTCAAACGCCGCATCACGTGTCGCACCAAGAGCATCTAACGACTTTCGCGCAGCATCCAGCGCCTGCTGACGTTTTTCCACCTCTGCAGGATGATGGGGTTCCATCAAGCGCATCGATGGTTCAGGCGCGCTGGTGCTGATCGAGTAGGGATAGAGCCCGCATTCATCGATTTGTCCAAACATCGCCGCCATGCTGAAATAGTCGGTTTGCGGAATCGGATCGTATTTGTGATCATGGCACTTGGAGCACTCCATCGTCAGCCCGAGAAAAGCCGTGCCATAGGTATGCACTCGATCGGAAACATACTCGTTGCGAAATTCTTCCGCGATCGATCCACCTTCTTGCGTCTGGCGATGCAGTCGATTGAACATCGTTGCCAATCGTTGCTCCTGCGTCGCATTGGGTAGCAAATCACCCGCAATCTGCCAGGTGGCAAATTTGTCAAACGACAGGTTTTCATTAAATGACTTGATCACCCAATCGCGCCACGGCCAAACAAAACAAGGGTTATCACTTTGATAGCCGTAGGTATCTGCAAAACGCGCCACGTCTAGCCAATCCTGCGCCAAACGCTCACCATAACGCGGCGAGGCCAACAAGGCGTCCACTGCTTTTTCATACGCTTGAGGTGAGGTGTCAGCCACGAAGGCAGCCGTTTCCGCAGGTGATGGCGGCAATCCCGTGAGCGCATAGGAAACGCGACGCAACAAAGTAGCGCGGTCGGCTGGTGGATTCGGAGCCAAGCCCTGTGATTCCATTTTTGCCAACACGTAATGATCAATCTCATCCTTGCACCAATCCTCTTGCTTCACGGCGGGAAGCGGAGATTTTTTCGGCGCTACAAAGGCCCAATGCGGTTGATACTCGGCACCCTGCTCGATCCAACGCTCCAAAATGGCTTTTTCTGCATCCGTCAACGGACGATCCAACTTCGGTGGAGGCATGATCTCATCATCGTCATGCGTGTGCATGCGCGCCACCATTTCGCTCGCTTTGAGATCACCCGGCACAATCGCCCGCTTCCCACTCTCCAATTCCGCCGTAGCGCCCTCAAAGGTATCCAGACGCAAGCCCGCTTCCCGACCTTTGTTGCCATCAGGCCCGTGACAAGCAAAGCATCGATCCGATAAAATCGGCCGCACATCTCGATTGTAATCAATTGTTTCCGGCACCACCGATACCAAGCTCAACGACGAATCATCCAGAACCTCGTTTCCCTTGGCTGAGGTCGGCGACTTTTGGCAACCCGGAATCAACAGGGCGGCACCAGTGCATAAGAGTAGGGATAAATGACGCGGCATAACTGGGGAAGGTTAAAACTGGGGAAGGTTCACGATAGGTAGCACTCTATTCTACGCCTGAAGAACTTGATTTTTATCAGAAAAAACTTGTGCATGACAGTGACAACACGCCTGTGCTATGCTGCGCGCCACCATGCAGCACCACGATCTAACACCCGAACTGCTTTCTCCTGCGGGAAACTGGGATTGCGCGCGAGCCGCAGTCGCCCACGGCGCTGATGCGATTTTTTTCGGACTATCCCGCTTCAATGCGAGATTGCGTGCCGATAATTTCACCGAAGAAGACCTACCCGAGTTGATGAAATTCCTCCACCGCCACGGCGTGAAAGGTTTCGTCACCATGAACACCTTGATTTTCACTGCTGAAATCGAAGACGCCGCACGCCAGCTATTGTGGCTGGAACACTGCGGCGTAGACGCCATCATCGTACAAGATCTCGGCCTCGCCAAACTCGCTGCTACCATCACGCCGAAGCTCGCCCTGCATGCCTCCACGCAAATGACCATCACCTCGCCCGAGGGTCTGCGCTTCGTGGAATCACTTTTTCCGTTAGAACGTGCCGTGCTCGCCCGCGAGCTCGCCGTCAAGGAACTGCAACGCTTCCCTCAAGCCGAGGCCATGAACACACCGCTCGAAGTCTTCGTGCACGGTGCCCTCTGCGTCGCCTACTCCGGCCAGTGCCTCACCAGCGAGAGCCTCGGCCAACGCTCCGCCAATCGCGGCGAATGCGCCCAAGCCTGCCGCATGCCCTACGAAATTTATGTCGATGGCGTCAAAAAACCGCTAGGCCCGGTGCGTTACCTGCTCTCACCTCAAGACCTTGCCGCCGTCGATGTCATTCCCGATCTGGTCAAGGCTGGCATCAAGTCATTCAAAATCGAAGGCCGTCTGAAATCTCCCGAATACGTCGCCGCTGTCACCCGCGTCTATCGCAAAGCGCTCGATGCCGCCATCGCCGAGCGTGATGCCGCCATCTCTGATTCCGATCGCTACGCACTAGAAATGACCTTCTCGCGCGGCCTCTCCACCGGTTGGCTGCGTGGCACCAATCACCCCTATCTCACTCACGGCAAATTCGGCAAAAAACGCGGTGCCCTTCTCGGCGAAATCACCCGCGTCGGCAGTGGTTGGATCGAGCTCGCACAAACTCACCCCATGCCGCTGCAAGCGGGCGATGGCGTCGTTTTCGATGCCGGCGAAGATCGCAATCACGAGCAAGGTGGACGCGTCTGGAAAATCGAAAGCGGCCACATCTACTTCCACAAAACCTTTTCCCCGCTCGATTGGGAACGCATCCGCATCGGCCAACAAGTCTGGAAAACCTCCGACCCCAAGCTCGATACCGAGCTGCGCAAAGCCTGGCAACAAGCCAAGCTCACCCCCGTCAAGCAAGCCCTCGATCTCATCGTCACAGGCACCCCCGGCGAGCATCTAGAAATCCACGCCTCAAGTCACATCGTCCGCTCGGCGCAACCACTCGGCACCGCCGAAAAACACCCGCTTTCATTAGAGACCTTGCACGCGCAACTCAGTCGTCTCGGCGATACCGACTATGAACTGCACAGCATCGACAATCGACTCCAAGGCTCCTGTCACATCGCGGTCTCCGAGCTCAACCGCATGCGTCGCTCACTCATCGAACTCCTCGATGCGGAAAAAATCTCAGCCCCTGCCCCACTGCGCGCTCTACCCGATTTCCGCGTGCTACTTCCTAACGAGGAAAAAGTAACCCTGCCCGAAAAAGCGTCCCTCTCCTGCTTGTGCCGCACCATGGAGCAACTCGAAGCCGCACTCGCACAAAACCTCTCCACCATTTACTGCGACTTCGAGGATCCTCGACGCTACAAAGACGCCGTCGCCCTGCATCCCAATGTAGTGCTCGCCACGCCACGCATCCTCAAGCCCGGCGAAGATGGCTACCTCAAACTCATCGAACGCAGCGGCACCCAAGCCGTGCTCATTCGCAATCTCGCTGCCCTCCAATACTACAAACATAGTAATTTGCGACAAATCGGTGATTTTTCACTCAACATCGCCAATCCACTCAGCGCCCAAGTGCTTGCCGAGCACAGCTCGCTCGAGCGCATGACCATTTCCTACGATCTCAACATCGCCCAGGTTCTTGATCTGCTTCATGCTGCGCCGCCCTCATGGTTCGAGCTCACGCTGCATCAACACATGCCGATGTTTCACATGGAGCACTGCGTTTTCTGCACCTTCCTCTCCGCGGGTACCGACTACAAAAACTGCGGACGTCCCTGCGAAACACACACCGTGCATCTGCGCGATCGCGTCGGACAAATGCACCGCCTCAGTGCCGATGTCGGCTGCCGCAATACCCTCTTCAATGGCCGCGCGCAAACCGGAGCACGCTTCTACGATGACCTCTTCCGCGCCGGCTTACGGAATTACCGCATCGAACTCCTCGCCGAGAATCTCAGTGAAACCCACCACACCATCGAACTCTACCAAGGCCTAATCGATGGCAGCATCAGCGCCAACGAACTCCACGACGACCTCGGCATCCTCGCCAAACTCGGCGTCACCGAAGGCACCCTCCGCCAATAAGGAGAAGGGATTTTCAATCCCTTTGCTTCATCAGCCCCAGCATAAGCATCATCCCTTTGCTTAACCTCCCCTGCATCACAATCCTCCGCAACCCGCAGGAACAAAAAACTCCCTGTCCCAACGGGACACCTCAACCACCAGCCCACGATTTCAATCGTGGGTTCAGTTCCACACACACCCATTCCCGCGTCACAACGTGACGCCTCAATTCTTCACCGAGGTCAATCCCACAAATAAGTCTCATCAACCTCGATTCCATACTTTTTGAGCAATTTCCTAAATTCATCCTGAAATGACTCTTTCCGATGATGCTCTTCTTGATTGGCAATAGAATCGATCAACTTGACTTGATGTGAAGCGCTCACAGAAAAAGCCCCGTAGCCAACTTGCCAAGAAAATCTCCGGTATTCTGGACCTTGCTCCTTCATCCACTTTGAACTAGTAGCTTTGATTTTCTTTAAAAAATCCGCCACCGTTATCGTCCGAGGAAAATCCACAGCCAAATGCACATGATCCGCCACACCGCCGAGAATATGCACTTCGCATCCCATGCTACGTCCTACTTGCACGAGATATGCATGCAATCGCCCACGGATCACAATAGTGATCAAATTTTCTCGATCCTTCGTAGAAAAAACTACGTGCAAAATGATCTTCGATAAGGAATGTGCCTTGGCGTGATCATACAACATCTTGCAAGCCCAAGATTGAAGCGTCCCGTCAGGACGCATAAAAAGTTTATTGGGAATCGAATACCCATGATTGAAATCATGGGCTGGAAATAGAATCGTTCCGTTGGAACGGAAAAGACAATATGCCACGAGATCATTTCATCAAGAGCCCGCAATCTCAATCGCGCGTTCGTGTCCGCGCAACCATTCCCCTTGTCCCAACGGGACATCTCAACCACCAGCCCACGATTTCAATCGTGGATCCACGTCCCACAACATTCCCCTGTTCCAACGGAACATCTCAACCACCAGCCCACGATTTCAATCGTGGGTCCACGTCCCACCACCATTCCCCTTGTCCCAACGGGACATCTCAACCACTAGCCCACGATTTCAATCGTGGGTCCACATCCACACACACCCATTTCCGCGTCACAACGTGACGCCTCAGACGTGACATAGCGCGTGCATGGAATCATCCGTTCACCAACGGCAGCAGCTGTCGATCAAGAGGTTTGGTCGTCAATTCCAGTTCATCCTCGAAATGAAAAACTGATCACCGCCGATTCTTCCCGATCCACGCTACTCCTCTAGTGCGTATATGCCGTTTCGGCACCCGCAATGGCCATTTAAGCTCTCTCACCAACCGCTTAACCATCCGCACAAGCCGTTTCGCCCGAGGCAAGATGCATTTGGTTTATCGTAATGAACATTTTACCTCCCGTAATCGCCATTTAGGCTCCCGTAACGACCATTTAGGTTCCCGCTACGACCATTTAGGCTTTCGCAATCGCCATTTAATACCCTGTAACGGCCATTTAATCCCCCGCAACGGCCATTTCGTCCCTAGCACCCATCTCCCCCGGAGAATTCCCTGAAAAACAATTCCGTCTTGTCCCTGCTCTTGGCTGTGCTACGTTGGGGCTGTGCCGAATGTTGTACGAGTCGAACCGATTGCCCTGATGCCCACGCCTGCGGGCTGTGCGGTGTTTTTGGGCGATGGCAAGAAGGTGATTTCCTTTTTCATCGATCCCTCGATCGGCTCGTCGATCAATGCGGTGCTCGCAGGGGAAAAACCTGAACGACCACTCACGCACGATTTGTTTTTGCTGACCATGGATAGCTTCGGCGCGAAGCTTCAGCGCACGGTGATCGTCAGCATGCATGAGGAAATTTATTACGCGCGAGTGATTTTTCAGGTCGAGAATGAGTTGCAGGAAAAAAAGATCGTCGAGCTCGATGCGCGGCCCAGCGACTGCATCGCGCTCTCGGTGCGCGTAGGAGCGCCGATTTACGTCGTCGCGGAGCTCTGGCACAGCCTAAATGATGTTTCTCAGACACTCGAAGACATGCGCCGTGATGCCGAGGGCGCGTAAGAAACAGATTGCGCTTTACCAGCAAGGAAGACAAACGTTACAGTGGCTCTTTCCTACGCTATGACTGCTGTTGAAGTGCATTATCCTTACTGGTGTTGGGCGACATTTTTTGTCGTCGTTTTCCTCGCCTTATTTGTCGATCTTGGTATCGCGAATCGAAAATCCCACGTGCCCTCGCGCAAGGAGACATTCATCTGGAGCACCGTCTGGATCTCACTCGCCTTGCTTTTCAATGGCTTTGTCTACTGGGCCGTCAGTCATGCCAATGGCCCCGATCTTGGTTTTCTCAAGGCCAAGGAATTTCTCACCGGCTACTTGATCGAGCTCTCGCTCTCCGTCGACAATCTCTTCGTGTTCTTGCTGATCTTTGGTTTCTTCAAAGTGCCCAAGGAATTCCAACATCGCGTGCTGTTCTGGGGCATCATCGGTGCCTTAGTGATGCGCATGATCATGATCTTCACGGGTGCCGAATTGGTGGAGCGTTTCCATTGGATTCTTTATGTGTTCGGCGCCTTCCTCTTGTGGACGGGCTTGAAAATGTTCGGTTCCGATGATGATGGTTTCAATCCCGAGGAAAGCCGCATGATCACATTCATTACGCGCTTCGTTCGCATCTCGCGCCATTACGATGGCAACAAATTTTTCGTCACCATGGACGGCGTGCGCACAGGCACTCTGCTGCTGTTGGTGCTGATTGTGGTCGAGCTCTCGGACGTGATGTTTGCTGTCGATTCCATCCCTGCGATCTTCGGCATCACCACCGATAAATTCATCGTCTACACCTCGAATATTTTTGCGATTCTCGGCTTACGGACCTTTTTCTTCCTGCTCGCCGATCTTGCGGATCGCTTTCATTTGCTCAAGTTTGGCCTCGCCTTCATCCTGAGCTTCATTGGTGTGAAAATGCTTCTTCCTCTTGTCGCAGCAGGTGTATTGCGTTGGGGTGGAGCTGTAGGTGAGACAGGATTCATGCACTTCGTGCAACGCTATGCGAACCATGAGTTCCAACAAAACATGATCAACATCTCGCTCGGCGTGGTAGTCTTTGCGTTGATTCTTTCGATCGTTCTTTCGCTCATCA
>JBIIAI010000275.1:0-3268 GCA_044239965.1 Akkermansiaceae bacterium | reverse complement strand
TCTGGTCGCGACTTGCGGAAATTGGTGCCAAGATCGTAAATGCCCAGCGTCTGAGGTCGCAATCCTGTCATCAGTGCATGGCGCGATGGCGCGCACACCGCTTGATTGCAGTATGCGGCCTCCATGACCACCGATCTTTTCGCTAGCCGATCTAGGTGCGGAGTCTTCGCATGCGGATCTCCATAGCAGCCCATGAGTGGCTTGAGATCATCCACACAAATCAACAGCACATTCGGCTTTCTTTTTTCCGCAGCAGTGCCCGTGAAAATCGAGAAACACAGCATGAAGAAAGTGGTTGGCAGACAAGCAAATCGAATCATGCAACAAACACTAGCGATGCAGCGCAGAAAGTCAGCATTTAAAATGGGGGGAGAGCTTGATGGAGGACTCCGATTGAGTCATTAGGCTGGGAGGCGAGACGCCTCCGCCACGGTCAGGTTTCACGACCAAGCACGGCGGAGGCGGGCGAGCCAAGTCTCGGTGATGAGGAAGAAGGAGGGAATGAGGAAGAGCGTGATGATCGTGGAGAACAGAATGCCGAAGGCTAACGAAACTGCCATGGGCACGAGGAATTGGCCTTGCACGGAATCATCGATCATGGTGGGCACGAGACCGACGAAGGTCGTCATCGAGGTCAATAAGATCGGGCGGAAACGTTTGGTGCCGGCACCGACAACGGCATCGAAGTCCGACATGCCTGCTCCTCGGTGTTGGTTGATGAAATCGATCATGACGATCGCATTGTTGACCACAATGCCCGCAACGGCGAGGATGCCGAAGGCCGAAAGGAATGAAGGCGTGACGTCCATGATCAAGTGACCTAACAGAGCGCCAATGACACCAAAGGGAATGGCTAACAGAATGTAGAAGGGCTGAAGGAGTGATTTGAATGGCACGACTAGCAAGAAATACAAGGCTAACAGAATCGAAACCGCTCCGAGGACAATGCGATGATTGGTTTCCTCATGCTCGGCGAGATATCCAGTGTATTTCCATGAAAGTGTCGGGTATTTCATGAAAAGTTCGTTGATGCGTGGTTCTAGATCGCGACCGATCTCGACAATATCCACAGAGGTGTCATCGGTTTGTGCCCACAAGGTGACTGCTTGCGCGCCATTGGTACGGGAGATTTCGGAACGGGCTTTGGCAAAGCGGACATCGGCAACGGTCGAGAGCGGAGCCACACCGCCACCCGGCACCTGAATGCGCATGCTTTCTAGGGTGTGCAACGATTGCCGCATTTCCAAGGGGAGGCGGACCATGACGCGGATGTCGTCAATTTCTCGTTGCACCCGCTGTGCTTGCTCACCGAAAAACGAGGAGCGCACTTGGCGACCAAGCTCACGTTGAGTTAGGCCGAGCGCTTCTCCTTCGGGGCGAATCGAGATCACCAATTCATCGCGATTGCGTGCCAAATTGCTGCCTGCACTGGAAATGCCCGCATACGATTTCAGGAGGATTTCCATTTCTTCGATCAAATTGTCGCGATCTTCCGAGGCGGGGCCGCGCACTTCAATTTCTAGCGACTCTCCTCCGCCCTCGCCTCGGAAACCACGCCCGCCATCCACCATCAAGTAAAACGATTGCGCCTCACTCATCTCACCGCACAATTCCTTCCAACGTTTCAAAATCTCTTTGGCCGTGGGACCTGGCACCGAGCGTTGCGTCGCATCGACAATGGTCACGAGAACAAATCCTGAGCGCGCATCAACACCTGGCCGACCGGGCCAACCTCCTGCGGAAGTGAGAACATCGTTAATCAACGATTGTCCGGTTCCGGGATCGACGAATTCTTTTTTCAATTGCTCGGCGGCCTTTTCACAGCGTTCGACGAGTCGATCGGTGTCTTCCACCTTCGCTTCACGCGGCATGGTGATGTTGGCGATCAGGCGATTTTTTTCAATGTTGGGCATGGTGACAAAACCCAGGCGTCCACTCTTGATGAGAGCGACAGAACCGAGAGCTAGGGAAAAAAACAAGCAGCAAGTGGAGTAGCGATGTCGAGTGGCGAATACCATCAATGGGTGAAAATAGCGTTCAATAAAATACTCAAGACCATCGGCAATTTTTTTCTGAAAGCGTGCAAAGGCACCAGGTTTATCGCTGAGAGGCTTGAGGAATTTCAAGTGAGCTGGGAGTGACAATTTTGCCTCAAGAAGTGAGAACAACAAAATGCCGATGATCACCGGCGGCACTTGCTTGGTGAATGTTCCGTAGAAACCATCGAAAAACATCAGTGGCAAGAAAGCGACAATGGTGGTGAGCGTTCCGAAAGTCACAGGTAATGCGATTTCTTGCGTGCCAACAATGGATGCTTCCTCGGGGCTCATGCCGTCGGCCATTTTCGAATAAATGTTTTCCGAGGTCACGATCGCATCATCGACGATCAAACCTACAGCAATGATGAAACCGAAGAGACTCATCACGTTGACCGTAAGCCCAAAAAATGGCATAAGCCACAGGGTTCCCGCGAAGGATACCGGAATGCCAACGAGCACCCAAAAGGCGATGCTGGGGCGCAGGAATAATCCGAGCACGATCATCACCAACACACAGCCTTGCAGCAAGGTATTGATTAGCGACCAGAGCCGACCTTTCAGTTCGATGGACGAGTCATCCCACACATGTAAGCTGATGCCCGCGGGAAAACGCTGCGGAGCCTTAGCGGCGTAGTCTTTAACGTTTTCGGCAATCTCCAGGGCACTCTCCGTATTCAAACGCAATACCTCGACGAGGAGAGCCGGCTTGCCATTGAAGCGGAGAATTTTGCGATTTTCTTCAAAGCCGTCGCTGACCTTGGCGACGTCACCGAGCTTCACGGCGGCACCGCGATTGTTCACCACCATGATATTAGCAAACTCACTTTCGTTGAAAGCCTGACCGCTGGTGCGGATCATCAAGCTACCTTCATCGGTCTGAATTTGTCCTGCGGGAACATCGAGCGATGAACGGCGCACCGCTTCGGCGAGATCGGTGTAGGTGAGACCATAATCTCGCAAACGTGCAGGGTCGGCTTCGATGGAAATTTCTCGTGGGGAATCGCCTTGCAGATCGGCTTGAGAAATGCCGGGCAGCTCTACCAGGTCATCGCGCACGCGGCGTGCGGCCTTGAGCAGATCAGCCTCGTCCATTTCGCCCGTAATGGCGACTTTGATCACATCGAACCAACGCGAACTGTCAGGGACTTCGAGCCGTGGCGGTTCGGTCTCGGCAGGAAAACTGGTGATGCCCTGAACGAGTGGGCGCAGTTCTTCCATGAGCTCTTGGG
>JBIIAI010000102.1:0-10936 GCA_044239965.1 Akkermansiaceae bacterium | reverse complement strand
AAATCAGAAATCCTTTTGGGCATCCTTGCGGCATTAGGATTGGCATTGATTGCGGGACTCGAAACGCAGTATTTTCTTGGCTTAACCCTAGCCGTAATTGGCGCCTTTCTTGCCGCAGTTTTCCCCGTGCTTAATCGCAAACTGGTGTTATCGGGAGCTGCACCTGAAACCATTTTGCTCTGGGAAATGCCGGGGGCCTGCATCGCGGCACTGATCGTACACCCCTTCTTATCCCCTTACGCTTCCTTGTTTCACTGGGAAAGCATGGACTTCGTGTGGATGTTTTTCCTCGCCGTTCTGTGCACGGTTTTTGCTCACTCGTTCCATACCCATTTGCTGCGCAACGTCTCAGCGTATCGCAGCAATTTGGTAATGAACTTCGAGCCCATTCACGGGATCATTTTGGGTGCGCTGTTGTTTCAAGATTACCAATCGCTACGACCGGTTTTTTACTTGGGTGCCGCGATCATCATACTCACGAACTTCCTGCATCTGCGCGTCAAAAAATAACGCCATTCTCCGGCATTACTTGCTGGTAATTTTGAGCTCGCGAAAATGAATCTCCATCATCAAGCCTGGGTGAACCTGCAAACCAATCGGACCACTTTCCGTGATCTCATCCGTAGTGTAGTCGAGCACTTGCTTTCCATTCAGAGAGACAATGTATTTCTTTCCGCTCACATCAATTTTGATTTTATTCCACTCCCCCTCTTTGAGCAAATCCTTGACGCCAACTGCCTCTACAGGATAACGCCCCTTTTTGCCAATGTAGGGTGAGCAAGTAAGGTCGCGCTTGAGCGAACCTGAAATACCAAGCTGGATTTGTTCGCTTTCGTCACGCAGGAAAAATCCTGAGTCAACATGCCCCGTGAAGCGAAATTCAGCCTCGAGCACGAAGTTTTTGTATGAGGCCTCTGTCCACAAAATCGAGCCGATTTTTTTCTCATCACTCTTGCCTACAATGGCGCCATCCTTGACCGACCAATAGGACTCAGGACCTTTGGCTTTCCAACCAGCAAGCGTGCTGCCATCAAAGATTTTTACAGGTTCAGCCGCAAATAAAGGCATGGCGAACAACGCAAGGAAGATGAGTTTTTTCATAAGGCACATAGATACGGACTAAGCGAACAAAGCTTACACGCAATTACTTGCGACAACGTTGCAAGAAGAGATCAAGGCCGTCAACCAAGGCGATCCAGCTCGCCTCGATGATGTTCTCAGAGACACCCACAGTCCCCCAATTGCTTTCGCCATCGGAACAAACAATCAGCACGCGAGTTTTCGAAGCAGTTGCATCATGACCATCAAGAATCCGCACCTTGTAGTCGACTAAAGTGACACGAGCGAGTTCAGGATAAAACGATAGCAATGCCTTGCGCAAAGCGACATCGAGTGCATTCACCACGCCATGACCTTCCGCCACCGTATACTCGGGCATGTCATTGACAAAAACCTTTACGGTAGCTTCACAAACTGGCGAGTGCCCATCGCGGTATTGGCGGAAACTTGTATGGTATTCTTTGAGATCGAAGGGTTTCTGATAAGCTCCCGTTTCTTTGCGGATGAGCAGCTCTAACGAACCTCCCGCGGCCTCAAACGAATAGCCGCTGTTTTCCATTTCCTTGACACTTTGGAGCAGGTTTTTCGCGGCAGCCGAACCTTTTTCCAAAGGCAAGCCCATTTGTTCAGCTTTGATCAAAATATTTGATTGCCCTGCAAGTTCAGAAACCAAAATATTTTGCGAATTGCCCACTTCCTCGGGTCGAATGTGTTCATAGCTGCGCGCTAGTTTTTGAACGGCATTGACGTGCATTCCGCCTTTGTGCGCGAAGGCTGTACGCCCGACAAATGGTGCACGCGCGAAATGCGGGTTGTTCGAGACATCATCGACGAAGTAAGAAAGATCCTGCATTTTCTCCAAATGAGGAGTCACCACGAGATTCATCTTAAGTTGCAATATCGGAATGAGCGAAGTGAGATTGCAGTTCCCGGTGCGCTCTCCATATCCATTGATCGTGCCCTGCACCTGAACGGCACCAGCTTGCACAGAGGCCACAGCGTTCGCGACAGCAAGTTCGCAATCGTTGTGGGTATGAATGCCAATCGGCACACTCGGAATCCGCTCACGAACGACTTGGCAAATCTCTGCAACCTCATATGGCAAGGTTCCACCGTTCGTATCGCAAAGAACTAAAATATCGGCACCACCATCAGCAGCAGCTTGGAGTGTCGCGAGTGCGTGCTCAGTGTTTGCCTTGAAGCCATCAAAGAAATGCTCTGCGTCATAGACAACTTCGCGACCGTGTTTTTTCAAATACGCAACGGTATCGCGGATCATCGCCTGATTCTCCTCAACAGTCGTTCGCAAGACTTCAGTGACATGGAGATCCCAACTTTTGCCAAAAATCGTCACGACTGGCGTCTCAGCATCCAGCAACAAAGCGACTTGAGGATCTTGCTCCACAGCAACATCTGCGCGGCGTGTCGAACCGAAAGCTGCCAGCTTGGCATGAGTGAGTTTGAGCTTTTTCGCCTCACGGAAAAACTCGACGTCCTTAGGGTTTGATCCCGGCCATCCACCTTCGATGTAGTCGATGCCAAATTGGTCCAATCGCTCGGCGATACGCAATTTATCCAAGCCCGATAATTGAAAGCCCTCGCCCTGTGTGCCGTCGCGCAAGGTGGTATCGTAGAGAAATACAGGTTTGGTGGAAGTAGACATCGCGCGGAAAAAATAGAGATGCAGGCTTGATAAATCCAGCAAAAATCGTGTCAACGCCGTGATATTGCAGGAGGCTGCATGCAACAAAAATGATGCAAAAATGCTCCCGACAGGAATCGAACCTGTATCTGCCCTTTAGGAGAGGGCCGTTCTATCCATTGAACTACGGGAGCGTAGCGCAATCGTTACGAAAAAAACCGACGTTTTACAAGTAAATCGTATTTTATTCTTCTTCGGCATTTTTTAGCAAATGCTCAGTGATGATGCTACTCCATTTGTCGTAATTGGTACCGATCGCTTCATCCTCACTGGTGATGAATGCAATCAGCTCAATGGCCTCTTTTTGCATTTCACCGGTGGTGTGTTTCATCAATGCTAATGTGGATGGTAATTTTGCGATGTCATCGCGGTTGTATGCATCGTCTAGCGCAATGCGCTGCATTTCGGGAGACTCAAAATGATTGGCCTCCAGTTCAGGTAGGGCGAGTTCTGCATAGTCCTCGTCGCTGGTGAGGTTTAAGCCATGCTGGAGTGCATCTGCACGGACCTTGGCCGCGACCCGAGAGTCAGCAGCGATTGCCAGCAAGCCTTTGGCAGCTTGCAGAACCGGCACTTTGTCGTCAGAGAGAAGTCGACTAATTTCGGCATCCGCCAATTCCGGCTCTACTGCTGCAGAACGCGCACTGCTGTAGGCAGTCCGAGAGCTCGTGCTGCCTTTCGGTCGGTTTTGGGATGATGTCGCAGGCTTATGTGCATCACTTACCTGTTCGTTGCTCTGGTCGGGATTACTTGGCTCAGAACCAGAATTACGAACAAGCCGGACTCCTAACAGAATTGCTCCAATGATGAGAATTCCAATTAAAAGTCCGGCCGGTTTTGTTTTCATGTAAGGTGAAAGGAATGCAAGAATCAGAAGCCTGTGTATTGGCGAGGCAAAATGGAAATATAGCCTGTAATCTCGTAATTGTAAATCAATCTGACCGCACGATTTTGCTTCTGAAGAATCACACCATCAATGGTGACGCAGTATTGTTTGTTAGAGGTTGACTGCGCGTTTCTGGAGCAGCTGCAACGAGCGTAGGAGCAAATGCTACTACAGGACGCGAGTAACCACGAACTGAAAATACGAATGGGGATGTCGGATCATTGCTATTGATTGTGACAGTAGAGTTTTTCAATCCACCTGATTGAGGATTGAATGCGATTTCGATGTTACGTGTCGCGCCAGGTGCAATTGGTCCGATCGGATTGTTTTGCACAAGGAAATTGACATTGTCGCCCAGCACAATGCTGTCGATGGTAAGTGGAACGTTGCCCTCGTTTTTTACAGGAATGATTGTTTTATTCAGAGGGGTAGCACCGAGATTCGCAAATCCAAGATCTGTGCCGTCTTCCAATGAAGGCGTGGAGTCACCATTGATGATTGGATTCATCGGATCGCCTACCAAAGCACGACGAGTGTTACCTGTTCCTTTGATATCGAATACGAAAGGATCTTTTGTTGGGTCATTGTGCTCAATGTTAACGGTAGCTGTATGAAGACCAAGAGCGGTTGGAGCAAAGCGGATCGGCAATTCATAGGTTGTTCCCGGTGCGATCGTGATAGGGAAAGTTGTGCCGAGAGGCAAAGAAAACTGATTTCCGGGGCTGATGTTGATGGATTCAATCACCATTGTTCCAGGACCACCATTGCTGATGGGGTATTTACGCTCTACGGGTGGGGCTCCGATAATGCCTGCACCAAAGTCCGTGCCCTCTTCTACAGTGGGTGAAGTGTCACCGTTGGTCAGACTACCCCAGTTGCTGGTAGGGACGATTGTTGATGCGCGAATACCGAAGACGTAAGGAGCCTCGTTCAAATCATTGTTGTTGATCGTGATCGTAGCGCTGTGGATGCCTGGTGTTGGAGGATTATACTCAACAACTAGGTTGGCACTACTATTGGCCGGTATACTAGCGGGTAGCGGTGAAGCAATGCGGAAATTAACAGCATCACTTAATTCTACAGAATTGATGGTGAGAATGCCAGTGCCCGTGTTACGAACCAAGAAAGACTTATTAGGGATGCTGAGTTTGTAGGAAATCGGAGCAAAGAGCGTGCCATCATCGAGGCGTGGGCTCAGATCCCCTGTTTCGATCTCAATCGAATTGCAAAAAACGCCAATTTCAGGCTCATTAGCAAAGCCTCGAACACTGAATGTGTATGTACCTTCGTCTAGGTCATTATTCAAAAGAGTGATCGTCGCGCTACGGCTACCAGGCTCCGTAGGTAAATAACGTAATTTGAATTTCGTGCTCCCTCCAGGAACCACCGAACTTGCTGGTTCTTGCGAAATGACGAATGGCCCAGGAGTGATACCAATCGAGAGAATATCCAGATTTACCTCACCACCGTTAGTGATCGTAAACTCGCGCTCTGTGACCTGTTGCAGAGTACGAGTTCCGAAATCGGTGCCGTCGTCGATCGTGGGAGTCGTATCACCCGTATTGATGTTGAGTCCACCAACTCCAACGATTTGAATTTCTGGAGCCTTCGCGATTCCACGTATGGCAAAAGTGTAAGGATTTTCATCCGCATCATCATTTGTTACCGTTACAGTAGCATTGTGTATACCGGCAGTAAGCGGCTCATAGGTGATCTCAAAACTCGTAACACCATCAATGGGGACGGAACTCTGCGGCAAAATGGTCACGCTAAACTGAGGTGCATCTACCGAAACCTCATTCACAGACAATGAAGTCGTTCCTGTATTCGCAATAACGAACACCTTACGGATCAATCCAGCACTGGCCGTGGTCGTGCCAAACTCGGTATTGTCTTCGGTTCGTGGCGATGAATCCCCGTCTAAAATCGGGAATGCACGGCCTGATAGCGCGATTTCAGGAGCGGCTGCAGCCATTGCGGCTGTAAGGAAAAATGCCGAGGCAATTCCCGTCAACAATCGAGCTCCTGTTGGTAGTTTCAGTTTTTCGGACGAGGTTATAACACGCGAATAATCATCAAAACTGAATAGCTTGTCAATTCAAAATATAAATTTTAGAAAAAAATTCTCAAATTTTGATCATCAATGCTTTTATGTTCCGTCTTGCCAATCAGCAGAAAATAGCAAAAAATCACGCATCTTGAGCGCAATTCGCACAAAACCAAGCTTTTTTGATTACCTGCAATACGCCGTATTCCGCTTATCAGAATGCATTCTTCGGCTCATACCCGCTTGCGCCATCGACGCATTTGGCAGCGTCTTGGGCCGCACCTGTTGGCATTTGATGAAAAATCGAAGACAAACCGTTGAGCGCAATTGCCGGATCGCTTACGGAACTATGGTCGACACGATTGAAATGGTTAACATATCCAAATCAATTTTTAGTTCCGCTGGTGCCAATTTGCTCGGCGGCATGAAGACTGCTACCATGTCCGAGGACGAACTACTACGTCACGTAACGGTTCTAGGTTTCGAGACGCTATCAAAATACCTAGCTAACAGTCAACATGGAGCAATTTTAGCTATAGCACACATGGGAAATTGGGAAATTCTCGCGCGCATGAACCCACATTTTTCCCGCAATCGCCCCTGTGCCGTATTCTTCCGCCCACTCAACAACCCACTCATGAACGATCTCGTAGCACGACGCCGCGAGCAGTCGGGCACGGTTCTATTTTCCAACAAAGATGGCTTTACGAAAGCAAGCACGCATTTACGCAGCGGCGGTTTATTGGGAGTTCTTGCTGACCAGCACGCGGGTCGCAGCGGAGTAGACACTCCATTCTTTGGGAGAAACACCTCCTGCACTCCCCTGATCGAAATCATGCACCGCCGCACTAGCGCCGCAATTTTTCACGTTTCCGTGATCCGAACTGCTCCAGCGCACTGGACGATCGAGCTCAGACCCCATGTAGCAACGACTAGTTCCGACACCCCAGCCGTCATGCAAGGTTTAGAAAAATCAATTTTGCGCAGCCCCAAAGATGCTTTCTGGTTTCACAACCGCTGGAAAATTCCGCAGAAACGCCCGTTCGACTTGCGCCAAACCCGATCCAGCGTTTTTGCGAGTCAGCAAGCCAAGCCCTGGCAGGTGGTCGTCATACTCTCAAAAGATCCATCCATTCGGGTTGCAGCTCTTCCCGCAGTGGAAAAACTCGCCGGCCAAGAGCCGAATTACCATTTTCTCATTCTCGCAGATGAAGCGACATTTCATGCAGCTAATGTCAAATGGATCCCCATCCAGAATGAGCAGAACCTCGGCGCAACTCTGCGCGAACTCGATATCAGAAGTGCAGCGCCCCTCGACCTCGTGCTTTTTTTCACGACACCAGATGAACAAACCGACACGCGCAAAACCACCAAGATCCCCTGGAACGCAGGATTTTCGCAAAAAAACTCCCATACACTTTCCATTCGAGTCCCCTCACCCACTACTTCTTTCCTCGAAGCCTCAACATGGTATCACTTCATCGATGCACTGGGAAGCAAAGCCCCCTGAGAAACACACCCATCATGCAGACAGCCTTGCAAATTCTTATACTCTCTGACGGCAAACCGGGACATCGCAATCAAAGTCTCGGTTTAGCCGAGGCGATCGCGCGCCTTACATTATCGCACATCCATGTCATCGACATCACCACTCGCAATCCATTTTCCTCCAGCATTCAAGCGCTGACGCAAGCCAAATCATTACCCCTGCCAGATTTGATTATCGGCGCAGGCCATGCCACTCATGTGGCCTTGCTGACACTTGGAAAAAAACTAGACGCGCCAACAGCGGTATTGATGAAACCGAGTCTTCCCTGCGCCCTATTTGATATATGCCTCATTCCGCAACACGATCTCCATGCTGAGGACCATCCTGATTACATTATTCCAACAGTCGGAGCTCTCAATCGCATTCAAGCAGGCAGATCCGCAGGCAAACGTGGTCTGATGATGATCGGAGGACCATCCAAAGAATTTGCTTGGGATGGCTCACTGCTTCAACATGCTATTTCTGAAATCGTTGCAAAATCATCACTCGAATGGCATCTCACGGACTCACGCCGCACACCGCATGGTTTTCTCGACACAATTTCCTCACTGCCGCTTATCATACACCCACACCAACAAACAACAGCCGATTGGCTACCTGCCCAGCTTGCCGATGTGCAGGAAACGTGGGTGACTCAAGATAGCGTCTCGATGATATTCGAAGCACTCAGCAGCAGTGCTGCAGTAGGGATCTTGCCCTTGCCCCCCCACAAAAAACTCTCGAAAATTTCGCGCGCCGTGAAACAACTTTGCGCAAATCAGCAAGCTGCATTTTTTGCCGATTGGCAAAAGTGTCACCAACTTCCCGTATCCACCCCATTGCGTGAAGCCGATCGATGCGCTCGACTTTTGTTGCAATCTTTATATCCAAATCGTCTGTGAAAATTATCCAAATTCTTCCCGAACTCAACTCCGGGGGTGTCGAGCGCGGCACCTGCGAACTTGCCGAACATCTCGTCAAAATCGGACACGAATCCATCGTGATTTCTCACGGCGGGCGACTCACGAAACGACTTTCCGAACAAGGCACTCGACACATCGCATTGCCAGTTCACCGCAAGAGTTTCGCTACATTTTTTCTCGTCGCCACCTTGCGCAGGATTTTTCTCACTGAGAAACCAGACATCATCCATGTTCGCTCACGAGTCCCTGCATGGATCGCTTGGCTGGCATGGAAATCACTACCTCGCTCATCTCGACCACGTTTTGTCAGCACCTTCCACGGATTTTATTCCGTCAATGCCTACTCACGAATCATGACGCGCGGCGAACAAATCATCGCCGTTTCCGCATCTGTCAAAAAACACATTCTCCAGCACTACCCAATCGCCCCAGAGCGCATCACCGTCATTCATCGCGGGATATCAAACGATTTCTACCATCCAAACTTTCAACCAAGTCCAGCATGGATTGAACAATGGCGAAATGAATTTCCACAATTACAGGGCAAATACTGCATCAACTTACCGGGTCGCATTTCGCGCTGGAAAGGCCACGAACATTTTTGCCATCTCATTCATTTTTTACGACAAAAAAATCTTCCTGTCCACGGCACCATCGCAGGATCATGCCATGCGAAAAAACAGGAATTCGGCATCGAACTTCGAGCCTTAATTGAATCTTTAAATCTCACCGATCACATCACTTTTCTCGGCGACCGCACAGACTTGCGTGAAGTCATGTCGGTATCCGATGCCGTTGTTAGCTTATCACTTGCCCCCGAAGCATTCGGGCGTGTGAGCCTAGAAGCCATGGGCTTGGGAAAACCCGTCGCCGCTTACCATCATGGCGGAGTCGCCGAGCAACTCGATGCATTGTTTCCTGAGGGAAATGTCACTCCTGGTGATTGGAACGCAGCGGCTGAACTCATCGCATCGTGGATCGACCATGCGCCAGAGCCACCTCGTGAAAACACTTTTACCTTAGAAAAAATGCTCGCCCAAACCATCGGTGTATACGAACAATTACTCTCAAGTCCACGTTGACATTTTAAGCCTCTGAGTGATCAAGCTTTCGACCTCAGAAAAGCCTTCACGCGAGGACTGACTAGAGACCCTACAATAACTTGCAAATCCGCATCAAATCGGCACGTATGATCTAAGAACGAGGTATTTTTATCGCTTTCAGCGATGCTAATGCGCAATAGCCAACCGTGACGCTCTGCTCCTAATAGAAAATTTTCATGTCGATGATTGACTTGATGGTGAAGCGAAGAAAAAACAGCCACAGGTTTTTCCGAAGCCAAGGCCTCATGCATCATCGACATGCTATCTTCACTCACCAAAACCCGTTCAGCAAGCCCTAGATAGGCAGCCACGACTCGACGTTCATCACCTGCTCCTGCCCAGCACGCATCGGCGATGCAAAGTGGAGATAGATGCTTTCTCAAAGCTCGTTCCATCGCAATAGGAGTTCTCCTTGAGGTCGTAATCAACCATCGTAATTCCCTTTTCTCGGCCCAACGATTGATTCGCTCCGCCAACAATTTGCCGTCAGCCTCTCCCCATTCATAACCAGATCCATTGCCGCCCACCAAACAACATGCCATCTTACCCGATAAATCGGTCTGAACATCTGTGAAATTTTTCGCAGCCAAAATAGTCCGTGCCGCTGTGATCGGGCCTGGCATCATCGGCAACATGCAAACACCTCGTTGCTCTAACTCCTGAACATAGTGTAATACCATTCCGTAATCCCGTACAGGAATCGCACGAGGCGAGCCCAAGTAAATGCTAAATGCACCATGCTTGCGAGCCAAAGCCACCACCGCCCACTGCACACCACCGCCTGATCCAATGACCAAATCAGGCTTGCGCAGCAAGCTCTTATCCTTGCGCACGCTACCGCACTCCGCAAACGCAGTTCCCCTCGGCCAGCATTTTTGCAATAAGCGCCCCAAGGGCCGCGTCCATGAACGATAACTCATCTCGACCGTTTCGACGGCAAAGTCTTGCTTCAAGCACTCCAATAGACCCATCGTTTGCGAGCGATGCCCTGCTTTTTCATCAAGCACGACCCACACACAGACGTTCTGTTTCACTTCACTCACAACAGCCCTAACTTCCCACAGATCACTCGGGAAATCAATGACAATTCCCCATACGCTTCCGTCGAATTCGAAGTTGATCACGAATCAATTTCGTGTCATAAACTCGGCACACAACTGAAACTAAATACACTTTCTACCGTTGAACGCGAACACAAAATCTCACATACTTTTTATATCCGGCCCTTCCGGTGCGGGAAAGAGTGCGTTCATTCGCCAACTTCGCACGAAGACTTTACCGAGCTCTATTGCTGAGAATCTTCCATCGGAAGCTGCAGACTGGGCAACCGTCGAAGCAAATGACATCACCAAAGGCGATCTTGACGCACCTAGCGTCATCGCGCGCATGCAAGCAGGTGAATGCCTGATCATACACTACGATATTGTCTTTATTCATTGTCGTCAAAAAAATCCGAGCTATCCAGCAGACCTGGCTCTCGCTTTTCTACCACACGCGGAGAAAATCCACTCCGTTTTTATCCGCCCTGAACCTGAGGTGCTACAAAAACAATTCGCCGCACGCAGTGCACAAATCTTGCAACGGAAATCACGTGGTAGCAGAATTTGGACATCCCTTATCCGCACACCGATGCGCCAGATACGCGCCTTGATCAAACCTAAGAAAACCAGCACGACTCAGGCACTTTA
>JBIIAI010000274.1:0-3276 GCA_044239965.1 Akkermansiaceae bacterium | reverse complement strand
TCTATCGCGCCTTGGAGGACAGCGGAAAATCCCGCGACCTGCCATCCGCCTCAGTGCTGCACATCCACGAACCGGAATGGGCGGGTGGAGTGAGGTCGCATCCCACCATCCAGCATTCCATCAACCATGTCCTCGATGAGATCGAGCTGTTAGCGCTAGAAAAACATGCGGTGAAGGACAACGCCGATATTTCCCGCATCCTCAAAACTGCCCGTGGCGAACTCGATGACAATGGTGACTTCATTGTCGGGGGAGCGGCGGGCAACAATGATCCGAGTGATCCTGTTACGCTCCAGAAGATCGTGGGCGGCAAGCTGGTGGCGCTCAAACCCGACGAATCCATCGAGAGCTTTCAGTCGAACCGACCCAGTCCCACCTTCACCGGCTTCTTGGAGCACCTGCGGCGTGATTCGGCTCTTGGCATGATTCCCTTCGAGTTCGCAGCGGATTCGAGCAAGATCGGCGGGGCAGGCGTGCGCTTGATCGTCGCCAAAGCAGACCGTCGATTTTCCTTCCGTCAGATGATTCTCGAAAGGCGTTTGATTCGTCCTGTCTGGGCCTATGTGATTGGTGACGCGATTGCTCGGGGACTGCTGCCCGCCGTGGAGGGATGGTGGAAAATGGCGATTGTAGGACCAAAGCGGGTCACCGTTGATGCCGGTCGTGAAGCACAGCAAAACCGTGCCGACGTGGAAGCAGGTCTGAAAACCATCACCGATCACTACGCCGAACTTGGTGCCGACTTCCGCGAAGAAATCGAACGCCGTGGTGCGGATGCCAAACTCATCCTGGAGACTGCCGCCAAGTATGGTGTGCCGCCAGAGATGCTGTGGAAATCAAGTAGTCCATCAAGTAGCTAGAGGTGAACTAAATAATGCAATATGAAATTTATAAAACCTGAATAATATTCTTGTCACGTATGCGCAAATCTTCTTGATTTGAGCAGATGAATATTTTAAATGTTCTAGATTTGTCATATCCCATAAACCTAATAGCTCTCTCCGGTCAACGTCTAGCCCTCGGGGCAGTTTTAGACGGTTCCTTTATTATAAAGCTAATAGCTTTCACTATAGCTTCTTATTTATTACTTATCTATGTGATACCACACATTATTGTCTGGATTACAATGAAAAAGACAGGCGAAGGTCAAAAGCTAAGCAAAGGAATGACAATATTTGCTGGAGTGGCTTGCTTTGGATCAGTCGGCGCAGTCGGAGCATTAATAAATTATTTGATGCAGGAATCAATCATTGACATGCCAAGTACTTTAGTTGTATTAGTAATTATATCAATTATTTGGACCACATGTATCGCATTTTCAAAGTCTAAATGAAAATCCCCCCCCCTCATGAAGTCCGAAATCGTTCTGTGTATCGGCGCTCTGTTGTAGGGTTATTAATCGATCGGCAAAAACATCACTTGTTGACACCGCCGACGGAGCGTGAACTCGCTCCTGCAATCCCGTGAATGGTTGATCCAACCCGACGCTCTTCATGCCATGGCAGCTACCATGCGAGCCTTCCATGAGAGGGGTGGCAACCTGCCGGCTTCGGCCACATCCAACAAACTACTGTCTATCGAAGATGGAGTAGGGATTGTGGCGATCAACGGGCCCATCATGCGTAAGCCTGACTTGTTTGCTCGCATTCTGATTGGAGCAACGGACACCGAAGAGATCGGAGCAGCTATCCACGAGGCGAGAATGCGCCCGGATGTGAAGGCTGTCATGCTGGACATCGATTCTCCAGGTGGAACCGTGGCCGGCACTCCAGAGCTAGCTGCCGCGATTTCCGCACTCGATCAGAGGAAGCCAGTCTATGCTTTCTCCTCTGGCCTTATGGCGTCCGCCGCCTATTGGATCGCCAGCCAAGCTCGTGCCGTTTATGCAACGCCATCCGCTCAAGTCGGCTCAATCGGCGTGGTGCAGGCCGTGGTCGATCGTTCGGCAGCCATCAATGCCGCAGGAATCAAGGTGGAGGTTTTCTCGGTCGGAAAATACAAGGCGATGGGTGCTCCTGGCACTCCACTGACCGACGACCAACGCGAGCTGATCCAATCGAACCTCGCTGAAATCGCCGGTGAATTTCATGCAGCAGTTCTAGCAAAAGGCCGCGCGATTCCTGCCGAAGCCATGGAAGGCCAGACCTTCAGCGGACGCCAAGCCCAGCGCCACAACCTCTCAGGCATGGTTCCAGACCGCGCCGAAGCGATGCGCCGCCTCAAGGTCTATCACGCAGCGGTTGACACGAGTTCCCGTGCGATGACTACCTCACTCGAAGACCAACTTCTCGAAGCCCGCACCCAGGTCGATGACCTCACGCGGGATTATCAGGCACAAACCGAACTCCTCACCGAAAACTCCACGGCGCTCGATGCCCTGCGCGGTGAAGTGGAAACTCTGACGGCCCAACTCGAATCGCTCACCATCGAGCGTGATTCAGCCGCGCAGGAATCCGCCACCTTACACTCGCGCATCACAGCACTCCAAGCATCGCAGGCAGATTTCGACCGGAGACTGCAACTCGAAGTCGCGCGCGTCGTCGCCTCTACCGGCACCACGCTTCCCGCAAGCATCACCCCGGCGGGCGACTCTCAACAAGTCCCACAAGCAAGCACCTTGAACGAACTCGTCGCCCAATACGAGCAGATCGTCAGCGATCACAAGCCCGTGGAAGCAGCCGCCTTCTATCAACAACACCTCGCCAAACATTTCACCCGCTAACCTGCCATGCCCAACTCACACGCCACAGTTAATTCTGCCATCATCGCCCAGACCGCGCTCACCACGCTACAGGCAAAGTTCCCGCTCCTTGGACAAATTGCTACCGACTTCTCATCGGCGAGCGTGAAGTTCAATCAGGACATCGTCACCCACATCGTAACGCCAACTGTGGCCAAGGATTTCGTTCCTGCTACAGGTTACGTCCCTGACGATCAGGCACAGGTCGATGTCAGCGTCAAAATCAACAAGCACGCCTACGCGGGCTATGCCATCACTGACGTCGAACGCTCGACAAGTGAGATCGACCTCAACCAACGCTACGCCGACAAGGTAGCTTACGCTCTCGGTCGCAAGGTGAGTGACGACCTGATGGCGCTTATCATCAACGCGAACTTCACCAATAAGACGGAAATCGCGGTAGCCAGCTTCGGTCGCAACGCCGTTGTGGATGTTAGCACCAAGCTCAACAAGCGCTTCATCCCAGACATGGGTCGTTTCATGTTCGTCAACTCGGACTACTACAACGCCCTGCAAAAGGACGAGGCTCTCTACAA
>JBIIAI010000100.1:0-10983 GCA_044239965.1 Akkermansiaceae bacterium | reverse complement strand
AAAACGAAATTGCCGCCGTGGCTGTGCATGCAGGAAAAATACTCGGCGACTCCTTCCGTGACCCATTGAGGCACGATGCCCATGTGACCATGCATGCACAAGTGCACCAACTCATGCACCACCAAATCCTCATTGTGCGCGGCGGGCAATCGACGTCCCGCACGAAACGCTGAGGCGAAATAGTGTGAGCCATCGAGTAACAAACGCGGCGGGCGCGTGAGATAACATCCAGCCGATTCCGGAATGCCTCCCGCTCGCACATACGAGACGGAATCAGCAAGGATTTCCACCAGCGCCCGATCTTTAGAAGAAGGCGCAGCTATGGGCAATGATTGCTGGCGGAGCAACCAATGTGTGGTCTCGGCAATCACGGCAATTTTTTTCACCTCATCAGGCTTCACCGCTCCGTGCACCAAAATCTGAAAATGCTCGCTGTGCCACGTCTCGCGATCACCCGCGAGGCCGACGCTTTGCAAAACTACCTGACGCGGCGCGACCATTTTCAGCTGAGCCTCTGCCACCGTGACTCCCATCAGCAGCAGGAAAAACAGGGCACACTTTTGCAAGCATCGACTCATACGATGAGAGTAGAGCATTCACCTCATCATGCAATGCGAATTCTCACGCGCGGGCGATCACCAACCACTCTCCAACTTCTTGGTAAGATCCAAGCGGGGGTGGTTTTTCTTGAAGTCTTCACGCGTGATGCCTTTGCCTTTGTTCATGGCATCCATGTAGTGCAAGCTCGCAAACATACCGTGCAGTGCGCCGAGGATGTCAGCGGTGTGGCCGGTCTCGCTGATGGTGTGCATGTTGCGGATCGGGAAGCCGATGCTGGTGGCCACGCAGTCGAAGCCCGCAAGGGCCGCGCCCATGGCATCGGTGCCCGTATCGCGACCGACAACGGCGGTTTGCACGGGAATCTCGGCCTTTTGACAGGCTTCCATGATGAGCTGATTGAGGTAAGGCGTCACGATCGAGCCGACGGTGAGCGCGAAACCTTTGCCCATGGCCTCAGGGTTCATGCGTTTGGCTCCGAGGTTGGGTGCCGCGAGATAATCGTGACCAACATCGGTACCGATCAGCACATCAGGTTTGAAATCTCCGGCGAGAGCCGCAGCGCCAAATCGTCCGATCTCTTCGTGGGTGGCGATGGACAACAAAACGCGCAGATTTTTCAGCGGACTTTCGGCGAGTAAGCGTCCCAACTCCGTGACCATGAAACAACCGAGGCCGTTGTCGAGGTAGGCACCATAATAGGTATCGGGACTGAAGCCGCGTTTGATCGGGCGATTCAGAATGATCGGGTCTCCTGCCTTGACGCCTAATTTTTCCAAGCGCTTCTTAGCTTTTTCGCCGTGCATTTGCAATTCGAGGTAGATCGAATCAGGCGACAAACCTTTATCCCCCGAGCGCTGCGATGGCTCGCTGAAATGGATCGCACCAATCGCCTCAATCGTGCCACCTTCGATGCGACGCCAGTTGCCCGGTTTTTCTGGTTCTTCGCTGAAAAGCAAGACCTCGTGACCGACAATCACGTTGGGCAAAAACGAATCTGTGTTGATGTAAATTTTCCCATCCTCCGAGATGCTGCGCACCTGCATGCGGATTTTATCGGCATGACCGATGAGCATGATGCTGGGCCGCGAGGTGTCGCCTGGGTGCGTGTCGAGCACCAATCCCGCATGCCCCTTGAAGCGATGAATCGCCCAGCCATCGGGCTTATACTCACGCATCATTGGCTCGATCACGCCCGTGGACATGGCAGCCTCCATGCCGATCGGACTCGGTGCCGCGAGGATCTGACGCATGCGCTCGAACTGATCGTCTGGCATGCTCATGGTCCATGGCTTGATCTTTGCGGAGGATTTTTTTGGAGAAGATTTTTTCGAGGCCATGAGCGTGAGAGTTTGTTAGAAATTTTGCGCAAATTGCTGCAACAAGCTGATCCGAGCAGAACCGCTGGTGAAATCAAGCGGAAAGAAAGTTTGGCAGCTCAAAAAATCTCCTCATCACGCGAGAGATTGCAGATCGCAACGCGGGGGCGAAGAGCGAAGGCGACAAAGACGCATCGCATCACCAATTTTTGGAAAAATCTATTTGGCAGAGAATCATGCATCATGATGACGGGAAGCCTACCCGGTGTGCTTATCGCTCAGGCCGCTCAGCTCATTATGATTCTCTGAGATCAGTTCCGTGATCGATTGCTCTTTTCCCAGATTTTTTAGGCTAATGACTTAAAATCATGTGCATGAAGCTGTGTCACGCCGGTTGATCGATGACAACACGATGACCGTATTGCATCCAGCGGTAGCTGACAGCAGCAGCCAAGCTCACAATGGGTATGGCGACAAAAATGCCAACACAGAATGCGAGAAAGCCAGCTAGCATGACCAGTATGCAGAGGATCGCCAACACAAAGAGTGGCATGCGATTGCCTGTCGTGAGATTGGAGCTATAATGTAGCGATTCCATGATGCCGAGATTTTTATCAACAATGGCATTCATGTAGTGTCCGTAGCGTAGGGCGATGTAAATGCCAGGAACAATAAGGAGGATAAGTCCAAGCGAAACCGCGAGTCCATAGATGATCGATGCCACGATGGCGACGAATAATTTTCTACCTTCACCGAAAATCATTCCTACTGAGGCAGCCTTGCCTGAGGCTAAATTCAACCAGACACGGAGCATGCCAAGGTTGATATACATGGTAAAAATTTGATTGATGATGCCAAGCCCAATGGTGACGCCTAATAGAAGGTATGATGGATCTTCTTGTAATGCATACTCGTCGTAAGTAGAAACATTTTCGGGTGTGGTCGCCATGCTTAATGGAACCGTAATTGCTTCAATCAATATTGATGCTGCCCACGTGCAGCCTAATGAAACAAGCATAGCCAGCGCAACGATACCGGCATTTCGTAACATGAGATCCCATCCGCGCTTGATACAGGCGGGGCCATCCAGACGCTCCGAGCCAGGAATGATTTCACTCAATCCTTCTAGCGGATTAGCATGAGCCGATGAGGGAGCCATCCAGCTGCTTTGAGGAGCTGCATAAGGATTTGATGATCCCCCAGTTGCAGCGCTCGGATCGGAGGGCGCGGTAGGGGATGGAAAAGAATTTGTTAGATCAGCGATCTGACCCGCAGCCGTCCAAGCAGGCAGTGTCTCATTCCAGACAAGATTAGTGGTTGCGATTTCACCATCGCTTGCATATCGCTGAAGTTGTTCCAACGTTACTGGACCTTGTTGTTGACCATTTTTTTCGTAAAACCACTGCGCCATAGCAGTAACTCTATCCGATTCCCGAGGAGTAACAAGATGAAATTACGTCCGCGATCTTATCGTTGAGAAAGCGACACTCATTGTATCAAATCGTAAGCGTCTCAGAAAATTTGCTAGTCATTCGAGCCGCTTATAACAAAACATCAGAATTTACAGAATTCAAAATCGAGTGAAATCAGTGGCTTCATTGGTGAAAAAATGCAGACATTTTCATGGGGTATCGATTCCTACCATAATGATCGAAGCTCTTCTTGATGTTTGAGATTGCTTCACTTCGCGAGAGTCGTTAGTACTTGTTTGCCGGGTAACTGGCATGATGAGGAAGCTTCTTGGATGGAGCAGGAAATTGATGGGGAAGCTGGTGTGATTCCAGCGCGGTACCGCCACTGTGATTTTCTCTTGGCAACAGGAGGAAAAAGTCAGATCGCCAGCCTGATCATTGGATCGAACGACCTGCGGAGTTCAGGTTTGTAGAGCAACCATAGATGAAAAAATACAAAACGCCCTTAAGGGTGAAGAGTCGGCGTGCTGTCGTGGCACGTGGTGTTTCCTGGATCTCGTTGATCGCTCCGATCAGCGTTTGTTCACTCGGCGTGATGCATGCTGAGGTGGAAACGGAATTAGACGAGCTGATTGTTTCTGCCGTGCGCATGCCGCGGGAACCAGCGGATGTGACAGCGGCGGTGAGCCAGCTGGAGCCGGAGGAATTGGAAAAACGCGGGGTGTTCACCTTGCGCGAGGCCTTGAACGAATCGCCCGGCGTAATCGCAACCTCCACAGGCGGAGAAACGGGAGCTCTGGGCTCGCTGTTCATTCGCGGCACGAATACGGCGTATTCGCAGTTGGTGGTAGACGGGATGCGCTTGAGTGATTCAACGACGCCCATGGGCAGCATGCTCGGTGCCTCGCGGGTATTTGACCTCGGGCGCATGGAAATCCTGCGCGGCGCACAAGGTGCGGCTTACGGCGGAGAATCGATCGGCGGCGTGCTGTATCTGGAAACGGCGCGCGGTGCAGGTAATCCAAGCGGCACGTGGTTTGCGGAAGCGGGATCGTTCGATTCATTTAGCACCGGACTGCGCTTCCAAGGTGCCGAAAAGGGACTATCCTATTTCCTCTCGGCAGGCTATGAGGAGACGGAAAATGATTTCCCGAATCAGGCATTCAACCAAGCCAGTACCGCGCTGCGGCTCGAACAAGACATCGGCAAAGGATGGCAACTGGGCGTGACGTATCGCGGCGTGGATGCCTACTACAACAATCTTGGCAACTCCGATGATCACCTCGATGCATCTCTCGTGACTTTTTATTTGCAAGGAAAAATCACCGATGCCTGGCGCTCGCAAACCGTGCTCGGATTCCAGCAAGAATTTTACGACAGTGATTCTCAGTATGGAAACTACGGCACGGACATGCGCGCGACGGCGCTATCAAGCGATCACGATTTGACCCTGCGCGAGAACCTACATCTGCTGTGGGGCGTTTTCGGGCATCGCAGTGATTTCCAAAACACCATCGGCACCGATGCCGAACGCGATCGCTACGGAGCCCATGCCGCCGCAGAGTGGAAACCGCTCCCCGCGTGGCAAACCTATGCTGCCTTGCGTTGGGAAGACTATGCCGCGTATGGCGAGGAAGAGACATGGCGACTGGGCACGGCGTATGAAATCAAAGCCACGCAAACAATTGTGCGGGCAGGTCTCGGCACGTCGTTTCGCGCGCCAAGCTACCTCGATCTTTTCGGGTCCTCATTTGGTGCAGGCAATCCCAATCTCCGCGCTGAATCGGCACAGGGTTGGGACATCGGCATCGAACAACGCATCGGCGATGATCACCGCATCGAGCTAACGTTTTTCCGCAACGAGATTGAAGATCGCATCGATTCCTTTGCCGACCCACGCCCCGTCAACTTGGATGGCGAGGCTGTGAGTTCGGGCTTCGAGCTCGGAGCCAAAGGTCGATTTTTCCATGAAAATGTCAGCTATCGTTTGGCGATGACCTATCTCGACAAAAGCTTGAGTGATCAGCCGCGCGAGCATTGGCAGGCAGGCTTGGATTGGCGGGTCACGCCGTTGTGGCAACTAGGCGTAGGACTTCACGCCCTGAGCGACCACTCGTGGGGTGGAAACCCTCTCGCTGGCTACGCGATCGGCCGATTGCATACGAGCTACCAAGTGCGAGAAAACATCCGCCTTCACGCGCGATGGGAGAATTTCACCGATGAGGAATATTTCCTATCAGACTTTTCCGGCGACGCCATTCCTGGTTCTGGCTCGGCGCTCTATGGCGGCGTGACGCTTGAGTGGTAAGAAGACATAAGACTTTCAGACATAAGACATAAGAATGATCCTCATCAGTCCGCAGGGCTGGTGGGGATTTTTGTTTTCAAGTGATCGCTTGGGCGTTAGGCTGTGAGCGTGCACTTCGGGGATCGCAACGCAGGAATCAAATGGCTGATGTTTTTAGGTGCATCAGTCTTGTTAGGTCTTGCCATGATTCCGCTATGGCAACGTCTGGCGATGGGGATCAGCGAGATCGTGATCGGCAAGCAAACCAACGGATTGCTGTTAGGGCTGGCGCGGAGTTGGGAGGGATGCGAGTTGGTCGATTTTGGTCGATTTTCTACTCTGATCGCGGCCTTGCTCTTACTACCCGTTTTCTGGTCAAGATTGGCGAGCGGTGCGTCGATGATGAAGATTCAAGATCGTCCGTGGCGACTTCTAGTTCCGGGTTATGAGGCATCGAGTACGCGCTCAATCAGGCTGCGTCAGAATCCCACAGCAACTCGTGATTTTTGTTGGGGCTTGATGATACCACTGCTGCTCATCGGCTTAGCCTGTGGCTATGCTCGTTGGCACGGTTGGGCCGAGCCAGGGAACCGGGTAATTTTATTCAGCATCGATTCGGGCATGAGCTTGCTACGTTGGTGGGCGTTCGCAATTGTGATCGAAATTTTTCTTCGAGGAATCACCATGGGCTTGTTGCTGCGGAGTTTCGGCCCGATCACTGCAATTGGACTGAGTGCCTGCATTGGATTCATCGGCAGTTCATGGCAAGTGCCCGTGGGCTGGACAAGCGCAGAAATTGTGAGCTACACGGACTTAGTCAACGTGGTGAAAGCCATGGCACAAACTGCCATCGAGCCGTTGCATGTATTGATGTGGGGACTACCAACTTTGCTAGGCGGATTGGTCTTGGGCATGGCCCGCTATCGCAGCGCATCGTTGTGGTTGCCCATCGGGCTGCATATGGGCTTTATCGCTGGGATCTTTGTAGCAACGAAATGTTTCACCTGGGAAAAACTCGGGCATCATCAAGGATGGATGGCGCTTGTGCTCGCATGGATCATCGGCCTGTGGGTTTGGCGATTCACGGCGAACACCCCTCAACGCAGCCACCCGACATGAACCGCGCGTATTTTTCCTCCCGCAGGCAGAGCATTTCCGCTCGATTGCTCGACATGGTCTATCCGCCATCGTGTGAGCTTTGCGAGGCACCGCAAGTCGGTGGCCGCTACCTGTGCGAAGAGTGCCGCAGCAAGCTGCCGCGTGTAGAAGCTCCCTTTTGCCAAAAATGCGGCGAGATGTTTGAGGGCAACATCAGCACCGCGTTTCTGTGCCCGAATTGCACCGATCTCGATTACGCGTTTTCCTTTGCGCGGCCTGTGTTGCTCAGCAGCGATGCCGCACGGCACCTGGTGCATATATTCAAATATGGAAAAGCCATCCACCTCGCGCGCGAACTCGCCATGCTCGCCGCCGAGGCCTTCGATGACCCACGGCTTCAACGCGCTCTTGCCGAAAAATGGACCCTCATCCCTGTGCCGTTGCACTGGGCGCGCAAGCAGCATCGGCATTTCAATCAATCCGAAGAAATTGCCCGACATCTCGGAAAAATCCTCGGTTTGCCGATGATTCCCGTCCTAAATCGCGTTCGCGCCACTCCGACCCAGACCAATCTCAGTCGCAAACAACGCCTGCAAAATCTGCGCGGCGCAATTCAAATTTCCGCCCGCGGACGCCGCTGGATCAAGGGCAGCACGGCTCCCGGCGCAATTTTGATCGACGATGTTTTCACTACCGGAGCCACCGTCCAAGAGTGCGCGCAGGTGCTGCGCAAGAATCTACAAGAAAACATAGTTGTCGTAACCGTCGTGAGAGGCTAAGCTCTCCCCACGCGGAGCCCTTCTCCACGCACCGAACCACTCACCGATCATGGGAATTTTCGATAAACCACGTCTCCGCCCTCAGGAAAAACGCGACGACATGCCCGAAGGCATGTGGACAAAATGTCCGTCCTGCGATGCCATGTTGCATCAGCTCGATCTGAAGCAAAATCTCAACGTGTGCCCACCTTGCGGCCATCATTTCCTCCTCGGATCACGTGAGCGCATCGCCAATCTTGCCGATCCCGGTAGCTTCGAAGAGCTCGATGCCGACCTCGTTTCCGCCAACCCACTTGGTTTCGCCAACTATCCACAGAAAATCGAGCAACAACGCGCCAGCTCCGAGCTTAATGACGCCGTCATCACCGGCCGCCTCACCATCGAGGGCTCACCTGCTGTAATTGCCGTGATGGATTTCAAATTTTTCGCTGGTTCGATGGGCTCCGTTGTCGGAGAAAAAATCACCCGTGCCATTGAGGTCGCCACCGCCGAAAAACGTGGTATGATCATTGTTTCCGCGTCTTCCGGTGCGCGCATGCAAGAAGGCATGCTCTCGCTGATGCAAATGGCCAAGACCTGCGGCGCTCTCGCGTGGCACTCCGAGGCAAAACTTCCTTACATTTCCGTTCTCACCCACCCAACCACGGGCGGCGTGACTGCCTCCTTTGCCACCATCGGCGACATCAACCTCGCCGAGCCCAAGTGCATGATCGGCTTCGCAGGCCCACGGGTGGTCAAGGAAACCACCCACCAAAACTTGCCACCTGGCTTCCAAACCGCCGAATTCATGCTGGAACACGGCCTCATCGATGGCATCGTAGTCCGCAAAGACCTACGCGGAAAATTGGGCAAACTCCTCGCCTACATGCTCTCCTAGCCGTGACGGAGGCATCTTGCCTCCCAGCCATCAAGCACACCTTCATCATGCCTTTTGCTGACTACTCTGCTGCCATTCAGTGGCTGTTTTCCACGCAAATGTTCGGCATCAAGCTCGGGCTCGATGGCCCAAAAAACTTGCTTCGCCAATACCTCGCCTACCCCGCGCGCGGCGTTAAGGTCATCCACGTCGCCGGCACCAATGGCAAAGGCTCCACCTGCGCCTTCATCGATGCGGTCGCCCGCGCCTCCGGCATGCGCACCGGGCTTTTTACCTCGCCGCACCTCATCGACTACCGCGAACGCATCAAAGTCTCAGGCGAAGACATCCCCGAGGAGGAATGCCTGCGCCATCTCAATGCTCTGAACACTCTTTGCGCTTCGCTCGAAACGCATCCGACCTTTTTCGAGATCACCCTCGCTCTAGCGATGAAATATTTCGCCGAGCGCGAATGTGAGCTGATCATTCTCGAAACCGGCATGGGTGGTCGGCTCGATGCCACCACGGCCGTGCCCGCCGATGTCTGCGTAATTACGCCGATTGGCCTCGACCACACCCAGTGGCTCGGCGACACCATCAGCGCCATCGCCGGAGAAAAAGCCGGCATCATCTGCGCCGAAAAGCCCGTGATTTCCGCCCCGCAACTCGCTGATGCCGAGCGCGTCATCGCCATGGAGGCTAACGAAAAGCGCGCACCCTTGACCATCGTCGATGAACCACTTTGCGGATATCCGCTTTCCCTCAAAGGCGCTCACCAACCCTGGAATGCCGCCGTCGCTCTGGCCGCCCTCCATGCCCTCGGGCTGAATTTGCGCTACGATGCTGTGCAATACGGTCTCTGCCACACCGATTGGCCCGGTCGCTTCGAAACCTTTCGGCGCCCCGGTGAAGCCACCATCATTCTCGATGGCGCGCACAATCCACACGCCGCCGAAGTCCTTGCTGAGACTTGGCAGACGGAATTCCCGACCACGCGACCGATCCTACTTTTTTCCGCCGTCAGTTCCAAAGACGTCAGCGGTGTGCTCGCTCTCCTTGCGCCGCTGGCCCAAGAAATTCATCTTTGCCCCGTCAATAGCCCGCGCACCCTCAGTTGCAGCGAGCTTCACCAAGCACTTCCGAGCGATTGCACCTGCTCAAACATCAGCGAACACGAAAACTTCCTCGCCGCCCTGCAAGCTGCGCGCGTTTCGGCCGCCTCCACTTCTTCCCCGATCCTCATCGCTGGCAGCCTCTACCTCGTCGGCCAAGCCCGAGCCACCCTACTCGACTCGACCTTCCAGCCCAGCACCCAATAAGGCAAAGGGATTTGCAATCCCTTGTTTCATCATTACCCTGTGGCTATGACAGGGAGTCAAAATCCCTGCTCCATATTTCCGAAAATCAAGCTTTCTTTATTTTTCATTTTCCTTTTCAATCACGCCCGTGCCGTTCACATTGCTCAAGACAGACTCGGAATCCAAGGCCCGATTGGGACGCTTGGAGCTGCCGCATGGCACGGTAGAAACCCCGATTTTCATGCCTGTCGGCACACAGGGTTCGGTCAAGACTCTACACCCTGATGATCTCGATGCCCTTGGCGCGCAAATCATCCTCGGCAATACCTACCACCTCTGGCTGCGCCCCGGCCATGAGCTGATCAAAGAATTCGGCGGCCTGCATGAATTCGCTTCATGGAAAAAACCGATTCTCACGGATTCCGGCGGCTTTCAGGTCTGGTCTTTGGCCAAATTGCGCAAAATCACCGAGGAAGGTGTGCGTTTTCAAAACCACCTCGATGGCTCGAAAATGATGCTCACCCCCGAGCTCAGCATGGAAATTCAGGCCGCTATCGGCTCGGACATCGCCATGCTTTTCGACGAATGCCCACCGTATCCTTGCGACGAAAAATACGCCGCTAACTCGCTCGCGCTCACCACCCGCTGGGCTCAGCGCTGTAAGGACTGGGTAACCAGCCACGAACCCCGCTCCGGTGAGGGGCGGCAACACCATTTCGGCATCGTCCAGGGCTCGATTTACGCAGAAATGCGCGAGCAATCGGCGCGCGAGCTCGCTGCCATGGATTTTGACGGCTACGCCATCGGCGGTGTCAGCGTCGGCGAGCCCGAAGAGGAAATGTTCCGCGCCATCGACAATGCCGTGCCATTTTTGCCCGAAAACAAGCCACGCTATGCCATGGGGCTCGGTACGCCACCGCAAATTCTCGAAATGATTGGCCGCGGCGTGGATATGTTCGATTGCGTCATGCCAACCCGCGTCGCCCGTCACGGCACTGCTTTTACCCTCGACGGACCGATCCAAATCAAGAACCTCGCCTTCGCCAAAGACCCACGTCCGCTCTGCGAAACCTCCCACCCGCACGTCGCCCGATTTTCCCGCGCCTACATTCGCCATCTTTTCCGTGCTGGAGAAATTCTCTCTTTACGGTTGCTTTCTTTCCATAATCTGCATTTCTATCTGTGCCTCGTGAGCGACGCCCGCGCGGCCATCGCCAATGGCACCTTCGTGTCTTTTAAGAATTCCTTCATCAAACGCTACCTCAAACTACCATGACCTCTCATCTATTTGCTGTTCTCGCTCAATCTGGCTCCACCGCTCCACCACAATCTGCATTCGGTGGTTCACAACTCCTGATGATGGGAGCCATGATCGT
>JBIIAI010000099.1:0-11013 GCA_044239965.1 Akkermansiaceae bacterium | reverse complement strand
GCAGGAGCTTTGGCTGCGGGTTTTGCAGGAGCTTTGGCTGCGGGTTTTGCAGGAGCTTTGGCTGCGGGTTTTGCAGGAGCTTTGGCTGCGGGTTTTGCAGGAGCTTTGGCTGCGGGTTTTGCAGGAGCTTTGGCTGCGGGCTTGGCAGGAGCTTTGGCTGCGGGTTTTGCAGGAGCTTTCGCAACTGGTTTGACGGCAGCTTTGGCTGCGGGTTTTGCCGGAGCTTTCGCAGCAGCTTTGGCCGCGGGCTTGGCGGGAGCTTTGGCTGCTGGTTTGGCTACGGGCTTCGCAGCAGGTTTCTTTGCTTCCGGTTTTTTAGCGGGAGGAGTTTTTGACGCGGGTTTGGCGACCGGTTTCTTTGCAGCTTTTTTCGCAGCCATGATTTGTTGTTTCTATTACGTGATTGATCCAAAGGGGGGATTCCGCGATTGCGCAAACGCAAGCGGGCGGGGTTCATTAGCGGTGCAAATTCCTTACTGCAAGGGAAAAAGTGATTTTGCAGGAAAATAATTTGTCACAAGAATTTTTCATGAATGGTTTTGCAGGCTTGCACGATGCGCGGAAGCTTCTTAGGCTGCGGGCGGACCATGGAATTATCGTTGATCGTAGAAGCCCTTTTGATTGCCTCAAGTGAGCCATTATCGGCAGATGAACTGGCGCGGTTGATCCGTAGCCGGGTGGCGGAAGCGGAGGATGTGCATCAACGGGAAACCGATGATGGTGCGGAGCCTGCGGATCTTCCTGATTGGCTGAAAAGCTATTCGGCAGTGGGCAGTGCCGAGGTTCTGGTGGCGATTGCCACTTTGAATGAATTGTATCAACAAACAGGCCGTTCGTTTTCTCTCCTTGAGCGAGCCAAGGGCTGGAAATTTTACACGCAGCCGCAGTATGGTGATTTTGTCCGTCAACTATTCCCTGGCCGCAAGCCTGAGCGCTTGAGTGGCCCGGCGATGGAGACTTTGGCGATCGTGGCTTACCGTCAGCCGATCACCAAGGCGGCGATCGAAGCGGTGCGTGGCGTTGCGTGCGATGGGATGTTGCAGAAATTATTGGATCGCGATCTGGTGCGGATTGGTGGACGTGCCGACTTACCAGGGCGGCCGATGCTTTACGAGACGACGGATCTTTTTTATGAACATTTCGGCATCCGTAGCATCGACGATCTGCCCAATGCGGCTGAGCTGCGTAAGGTGAAACTCCCTGAGCCAGCTTTGGAAGCTGTGCCCGAGGGCGAGCAAATGAATTTGACCGAAGTGACCTCTGATGAGCCTGCGGTTGAGCAAGACGAAACAATTTCCGACGATAAACAACCTTCTAACGACGAAAACAAGTGAGCCTCGACGACATTCGAAAAAAAATTGACCATGTGGATTCGCAATTGATGGATCTGCTCTCGGAGCGTGCCGAATTGGTGCATGAAGTGGGGGTGGTCAAGAAAAAGGAAGGTTTGCAAATTTATGCGCCGGAGCGTGAAGATGCGTTATTGAAGAAGCTTTTGGAGAAAAACGCTGGGCGTTTGCCTGATAAGTCGATCTTGGCGATTTATCGTGAGATCATGTCGGCGGCATTGGCGTTGGAGGATGATTTGAAAATCGCGTATCTCGGGCCTGAAGGCACGTGGACACATCAGGCTGCGATCAAAAAATTCGGTCACTCGGTTGGCTACGCTTCGCAGCCAAACTTTGCAGATGTATTTGATCAAGTGGCTCGTCGCAAGGCGGACTACGGCGTGGTGCCGATTGAGAATTCCACAGAAGGCGCGGTTTCGCACACCTTGGATTTGTTTGTGGATTCGCCGTTGCACATTTGCGCGCAGATTTTGTTGCGCATCGAGAACAACTTGATGGCGGCCATTCCGCGTGAGAAAATCAAGACCTTGTATTCGCATCCGCAGGTATTTGGTCAGTGCCGCAATTGGATTTTGAAACATTTCCCCGAAGCGGATTTGGTGGAAGTTTCCTCGACGACAAAAGCTGCCAAGTTGGCCAAGGAATATGCGGATCAAGGCGCGGCCGCTATGGGTGGTGCTCTTGCCGCTGAGTTGCATGGATTGGAAATTCTCGATTACTCGATTCAAGATCGCGCCACGAATACAACGCGCTTTTTGGTGATTGGCGAGAAAACTTGTCCACCAACGGGCAATGACCGCACCTCGATTCTATTCTCCATTCAGGACAAACCTGGGGCTCTGGTGAGTGCCTTGCAATCGTTTGATCAATTCGAGATCAACATGTCGAAGATCGAGTCGCGTCCCTCGAAGCAGAAAGACTGGGAGTATATTTTCTACGTCGATCTCGGTGGTCACTGCGAAGACAAAAAAGTCAGCGACGCGCTTGATGAGCTGCGCAGCCATTGCTCATTCGTGAAATTGCTCGGGTCGTATCCTGATGCGAGCGAGTGATTTTTTTTGAAGTTGATCGGGCGGATCTGGGGGATCAGTCAAATCGGATAGATCTGTTTTCTCAAAACTCCCCGCGGAAGGAACAGCTGGCGGTGGGGGTTTCGTAGATGCATATCTCGAAGAGGCCGGGCAACTGGGATTCGATTTTTTTCCAGAACCAGGCACACATTTTCTCGATGGTCGGGCTTTCGAGGCCTTCGATGTCATTGAGATAGCCGTGATCGAGTAGTTCGAGTAGCGGATTCATGGCATCGGAAATGCGCTTGTGATCATAGATCCAGCCGATGGATTCATCAACTTCGCCTTCGACGGTGATCGTGACCTTGAAGCTGTGACCATGCATGTTCCGGCATTTGTGGCCATCGGGCAAGCTAGGCAGTGTGTGTGCGGCCTCGAAGCGGAATTCTTTGGTCAAACGAGCTCTCATGGCGTGAGCGAACCATGTTTAGCGGCGCGGTGCAAACTTTTTCAGTCCAGGAATGCGTCGCAGCACCATACCGATGCAATCGCGGGCCTCGCGCACGCCGAGAACGTAGCATAGGCCGAAATAAACAACGGCCACTGCGCCGATTACGGCGCCAACGATCAGCCAACGGAGGATCAACATCATCGAGGACAAATCGTGAAGCAGGTATTTGTTCGCGAGGTAGCAGAGAGAGCCCATGACCAATGCGGCAATCGCACATCGCCAGAGGGTGTCGAGGATGAGAGCCGTCTTGATGCTGGGGACGAGTTTTTTGAGGAATAGATAAAGCAGCGCGAAATTGATGAGAGCGATGAGGCTAGTTGTCAGGGCGAGTGACTCGACACCCAAGCCTAACACACGCACGAAATACCAGTTTAGGAAAAAATTCAGAGCCACAGACAGAAAGCTGACCATCATGGGGATCCAGCGTTTGTCCATGGCGTAAAAGGCTGGCTGCACGATTTTGAGCCAACTGTAAAATAATAGACCATAAGCGTAACATTGGAGTGTGCTTGCGATTAACTCTGGGTAATTGGAGAAAATCAAACGAACGACGGGTAAGGCTAGCAGACCGAGACCAACACCACTGGGAATGACGAGAACAGTCACCATGTTGATACCACGAGTCAGCGTGGGGGCGAATTCAGACCCAATACTTCCGACGGCGGCACGCGCCAGTGCAGGCAGGGTGATGGTGGCCACCGCGACGCCAAACATGCCAAGAGGCAATTGCACCAAACGAAATGCGAAGCCGAGTGCGGCGACACTTTCTGCTCCTGTGCTGGCTGCAAACATCGCATTGACCATGACGTTCACTTGCACGGCGCTAGCAGCAATGATGGCGGGCAGCATTAGTGCGAGAATTTTTTTCACACCACCATCTTTCCACATGCTATCCCAGCGTGGGCGAAAGCCGATTTTCCAGAGCGAGGGAAATTGCACCACGAGTTGTGCTATGCCGCCGATGAGCACACCGATGCTTACTCCAATAAGGCTTTTTTCTCCCCAACTCGGGTCAAGCCAATAGCCGATAAGGCCTCCGCCAATGATGCTTCCCAGATTGAAAAAACAAGAAGCTAAGGCTGGCATGCCAAAGACTTTTTTTGCATTGAGCATGCCCATGACCAGTGCCGAGAGGCTAATGATGAGGATGAATGGATACATGATCCGCGTCATCAAAATGATCAGTTGGCGTTCATTTTCTCCATAGGATTTGTGAGCTAGTGATAGGATAATATCTACGATCCACGGTGCTACGATCACTCCGATGAGGGTGATCACACTCATGCTAACTGCGGCAAGGGAGAGAACGCGGTTGGCAAGAACCCACGCGGATTTGTCACCTTCTTCTTGGAGTTTTTTGGAAAAAGTCGTAACAAATGCTTGCGATAAAGCTCCCTCGGCAAAGAGATCGCGCAGAAGATTGGGAATCTTAAATGCCAAAGCAAAGCAAGATGCTAGGATGCCGGAAAACAAGTGATTCATCAACATGTCCCGCGCCAAGCCCAAAATTCGACTGAGCATGACGGCGATACCGATGATGCCAGTGGCCTTGGCTGTGCTGCGGTTTTCTTCGGCGGCGTTTGTTTTTTCTTCAGCCATGGGCGTGTGCGCAGCGGATCAGCGGCGGCATTTTTCCAGCAAGCCACCGAGGAATCGCGCGATCTGATGCAGTGCTTGGGAGCTTTCGTTGTCGGGCAGCACTGAGAGGTCATCGTGGCACTTGCCGAGCAGGTCTTTTGCGGTATCGATGGCGCTCTCTACAGCTCCTTCGTATTCGGCAATGCCAACGAGCACGGGCAGGTCGAGCGGTTGCTGATTGATGATGCGCGCGGTGAGCTTCATGCGCTGCGAATCACTGGCGGATTCGAGCAAATTGAGGATCGGCAGGGTCAGCTTGCCTTTTTCTAGGTCGGTGCGCAAGGTCTTGCCGACGGTTTCTTCGACGCCCACGAGATCGAGGCAGTCGTCGTAAATTTGATACACGGCACCGAGACGCAGACCGTAATCGTAGAGGCGTTTTTCGGTGTTTTCATCAGCACCGGAGAGTTTCGCAGAAAGTCCACAAGCCGCAGCAAAGAGCGCGCCCGTTTTCATTTCCATGATTTGGAAATACTCGTCCTTGGTGAGGGTGAGATCGAAGCGTCGTTGCGTTTGCATGATTTCGCCTTGGCAAACTTCGCGAGCCGCGTGTCCGACCTTGCGGCAGATATCGATCGAGTTGAAATCGGTCGCCAAGGTGAGTGCATGAGAAAACAAAGCATCGCCGAGCAAAACGGAGAGTCCATTGCCCCATTTGGCATTGGCGGTGGGCACCATGCGGCGGGTGGTGGCACCATCGATGATGTCATCGTGCACTAAGGTTGCCATGTGGATCAGTTCCAAGATCACGCCCATCTTGCGGTGATCATCATTGGCCTCGCCGAGAGCTCCGCCCGTCAGCACGCAGAGTGCAGGACGAATGCGTTTGCCGGAAGTATTGCAGACGTAGGAAACATAGGGCTCGACCATGGGATCGAAGGCACGAACTTGCTCGCGGATGGCGACTTCGACCAATTCCAAGTGAGGTCGGACAAGTTCAAAGGGAAAGGCATCGCTGCGACCTTGATTTTGTGTAATGGCTGGCATGTGGTGGAAAAGCTTGTGAAATGTTTCACAAAGTCGGCAACTAAGCAAGCGAGAGCTGAAAGTATTTCTCGGTGGTTGGCCGTTTCGGCTGCCCTAGGGGCTGGAAAAACAGCCTACTTGGGCCTCTAGTTGCCTACTGAATACATAAAGCGCTCTTCCCGTTCAGCCCTGATCCGGGAATCAGACTTGCGCTCTCCCGCTCGGTTGTATGGATCTATTTCTGAGTCGCTATCAAAAACGGAATCAAAGGCCGTATCCACTAGCACTTCGCAAGAGCAAAATAAGCAGCAAAATGATCCACCTAAAATGTAAAATCGCAAACCTTTCATCTGGGACAAGATAAATGATTACGACCTTATGGCAAGAATGGAAACATGGCGTGAAAATGCAAAACAGGCGAGACGAGCTGCCTTCCCGTTTTTCGCTTGCAAGTAGGGGATTCCATGGTTTGCTGCGGGCGTGAGCGTTGAGTGGATCATGCGTGTGCCAGAATTGGAAGGTTTGTCGCCGATAGAGGTGGCGTCGCGCTTGCGGCAGTGTGAGGGCTTGGTGTTTTTTGACAGCGCCGGGAATTTTCCCAGTTCGGCAGGGGCTGTATTTTCGATCATCGCGGCTCAGCCCGTGGAAATGCTGCGCGGCAATTTGAGCAAAGCCGAGGATGTGGCGCGATTGAAAGGTGCGTGGTCGGAGCGACGCGGTGATGCCGTGGATTGTGGTTTCCCGCTCGGTGGGCTTTGCGGTTGGGTCGAGTATCAGGGCGATTTTGTTTTTGGCGTCTATCCGCAGATGTTGGTGTATCATCATGAGACGGGGCAGTGGTCGGAGACGGGAAATTTATCGGCGCTGCTGGCAGATGAAGATGACGGAGAAAATGGGCCGATCGCAGAGGTCGGTGAGTTTTTTCCCCAGATGTCACGCGAGGATTTTTTAGCCGCAGTAGAGCGGGTGCGCGAATGGATTGCCGCGGGAGATATTTATCAGGTAAATGTGACGCAGCAGTTTGTGGCTGCCTGCTCGGAGGAGGGATGTTTGTGGAGCTTGTATGAACGCTTGCGCGATCGATCGCCTGCTCCCATGGCGGGCTGGATGAGTTTGGCGGGGCGCGAGGTTCTGAGTTCATCGCCCGAGACTTTTCTGCGAGTGAGCGGCAATCAAATCGAGACCCGACCGATCAAGGGCACACGTCCGCGATTTCGCGATGCTGATGAGGATCGTCGCTCGGCGTATGAGTTGCAGACCTCGGCGAAGGAGATTGCTGAGTTGGTGATGATCACGGATTTGTTGCGAAATGATTTGGGGCAAGTTTGTGAGTTTGGCTCAGTAAGAGTGGATGAAATGCTGCACTTGGAAACATTGGAGCAAGTCTTTCACTTGGTCTCGACCGTGCGAGGCGAGCTGCGCAATGATCGGGATGTGGTGGATGCACTGGTTGCTTGCTTTCCTGGCGGAAGCATTACGGGCGCGCCGAAAAAGCGTGCATGCGAGATCATTCAAGAGATCGAAAAAGTGCCTCGTGGCTTGTATTGCGGCGCGATGGGCTACCTCGGGTTTCATGGCGAAAGTGCTTTCAACATTGTGATCAGGACCTTGGTGCGAGAGCAGGAGAGGCTGCATTATCATGTGGGTGCGGGCATTGTGGCAGATTCTGAGGCAGCCGCAGAGTATGAAGAAACCTTGCACAAAGCGCGTGGATTGCGCGAGGCGGTCGCGGCTTGGCAGAATTTTTGTTCAAAAAGAATTGAACAAAGCGCGCGGATTCAGTAATCAATGGTTGTGAAACCAAAGCTCGTAAAGGAGGAAGGCGCGACAGGAGAATTGAGCGCGCTGGAACGCCAAGTGGTCGATGTTTTTGTCGATGGTGTGAAGGTGATCGGTCTGCCGAAATCACTGGGTGAGATCTACGGCTTGCTGTTTTTATCCCCCGAGCCGCTTTCCCTAGACGATGTCGTAAGAAAGCTGAGTTTGAGCAAAGGCTCGGCGAGCCAAGGCTTGCGCATGTTGCGTGAGTTAGGTGCCGTAAAAGAGGCTGAGGGAAATGGCGGACGGCGTACTCTTTATACTCCTGATGTGGATTTGAAGCGCCTTGTGGGTGGATTCATTCGCGAGCAAGTGCGACCGCATTTGGAGAGTGGCAAAGGGAAGGTGAGCAGTCTGATCAAAGCGACAGCTGCGGAAGAAGACAAGCAACTGCGGAAGTTCTATCGCGAGCGATTGAATAAGCTAGACGCATGGATGGGACGGGGAAGAATTGTATTGCCCTTAATTCAGCGCATGCTGGGAGAGTAATTTTTTGCGGATGAACGACGAGAAAAAATGGTATTGTGTGAGAACGCAGACGAAGCGCGAGCGGGTGGCTGCGGAGAACTTGCGCGAGCTCGCCGAGGTGGAGGTATTTTGCCCGGTATTGCGCTATCGTAAGGCGACGCGGCGTGGAAAAATCTGGTGGGAAGAGGCCTTGTTTCCGGGCTATGTTTTGGCGAGATTTCACATGCAGGAGAGTGAGCGTGCGGTGTCGTTTTGCCAAGGCGTGCGGGGATTTGTGAAGTTTGGCAGTGTGATCCCCGATGTGCCCGAGTGGTTCATTCGCGAAATGCGGGAGGCTTGGGAAACGCATGCGGTGGAGGAAATTCTCACCGTGATGCCAGCGCTCGAAAAGGGCGATGAAGTCGAGCTCGCAGTCGGTCCACTTAAGGGCTTGAAAGGGCAAATCGTCGATGTCTTACCGGGCGTCGAACGCGTCAAGGTGTTGCTTGAATTTCTCGGTCAAGCGCAAGCGGTGGATGTTGATTTGTTCTCGATTTTGCTGCCGCGTAAGCCCATGCCCTCTGATTTTGCTCCTTGAATGGACGCGTTGATTTTTTGTTATTGTATCAGTGCTTTTTTTTTCGTTTGATCATCAAAGACTTACGCAGCTTATGAACACGCAGCCGATGAATATGACGACGTTTTGGACCACGCTTGCCGTGGGCGCATTGGTAGCATTGCTCGCGAGCTGGCGCTTTTCCAGAAGTGGCTCGCATCCGCGCTTTCGGCCGGCAATGGGCGTCGTGTTGATGGTTTTCATGGCAATCATGGGCGTTGTTGCATTCCTTGCCATGTTTTTTGGCAAAATGGTCGGCAATAAGCTGCCGCCGGTCATGACAGCGGAAGAGCGCAAGGTCTGGGAGGCTGAGAAAAAAACGACGATTCCTCTGACGCCCACAGAACCTTTATCTTCTCAGGTGCCACCAGCCACGGAGCTTCCATTACCCGCACCAACCGAGGAACTGCCCGCTCCAGCGGAGTCGGTGCCCGCTGAAGCGCCTGTGGTGCCAGCAGTCGAGCCAGCAGCTCCTGCGCCAACAGATGAGCTGCCTGAACCTGCGCCAACAGATGAGCTGCCTGAACCTGCGCCTTTGACACCAGAGCCGTAAGTTTTTTTCTTGCTGCTACTTTTGTGGATTCGCTGTTTCGCCTTTACTTTCACCTCTAGCGGGTGCATGTAGATGGCACTATGCAAGCGAACATTCACACTGAGTTTCACCGATTTCTCCAACGCGAAGACAAGGAGCACAAGCTCGGCCAACGCGGTATGGTGATTTGGATGTGCGGACTCTCGGGTTCGGGAAAATCCACCATCGCCAATGCGGCAGAGCGGGTCTTGCATCAACGCGGTCGCACCACCGCGATTCTTGATGGCGACAACATCCGCGCTGGTCTCAATGCCAATCTCGGCTTTAGCGATGACGATCGATTGGAAAACATCCGCCGCATTGCTGAGGTGGCGAAACTTTTCGCACAGCAGGGGATCGTGACTTTTGTATCAGCGATCACACCGCGCGGTGAATTGCGCGATGTCGCACGCGGCATTCTCGGCGATGATTTTTACGAGGTCTACGTCAAGGCTAGCTTCGAGGCTTGCGCGCAACGCGATGTCAAAGGTCTCTACGCCAAAGCCGCCAAAGGAGAAATCGCTCATTTCACCGGAAAAGACTCTTCGTTCGAGGAACCGATGCAGGCGGATTTGGTGCTTGATACCGAGGAAAACGAGCTGGAAGAGTGTGTGGATTTGTTGCTTGAGTCAGTGAAAAATCGCGTGAGTCATTGATTTTCAATGGTTTATTGAATCATTAGTAAATTACGCAACAAACTAATATTTTTTATTGACGAATGGGATGACTGAGGGCAAACTGCGCCTGCGCCGCGTGCGTTACACTTTTCATTATGCCCAACTATCACCTCAGTCACTTGGATCAACTGGAAGCGGAAGCGATTTTCGTGCTTCGCGAAACCGCCGCCCAGTTTGAAAACCCCGCGCTGCTTTTTTCTGGCGGCAAGGATTCGATCGTCATGGCCTGGCTCGCTCGCAAGGCGTTCTGGCCCGCCAAAATGCCCTTTCCTTTGGTTCACGTCGACACCGGTCATAATTTCCCCGAGACCATGGTTTATCGCGATGAGTTTGTCGAAAAAATCGGCGCTCGTTTGGTCGTGGGCTTGGTGCAGGAATCGATCGACACTGGACGTGTGGTCGAGGAAAAAGGCCCGAATGCTTCACGCAACAAATTGCAGACCGTGACCTTGCTCGATACCATCGAGAAGCATCAATACGATGCCTGCCTTGGTGGTGGTCGCCGCGATGAAGAAAAAGCCCGCGCCAAGGAGCGCTTCTTCTCGCACCGCGATGACTTCGGTCAATGGGACCCGAAAAATCAGCGCCCTGAGCTGTGGAATCTTTTCAACGGTCGCAAGAATCCCGGCGAACACTTCCGCGTGTTCCCGCTCTCGAACTTCACCGAGATGGACATCTGGATGTACATTCAGCGCGAAGAAATTCCGTTGCCCTCGATCTACTTCTCGCACGAACGCGAAATTTTCGAACGCAATGGCCAGCTCCTCGCCGTCACCGATTTCCTCAAACCGCAAGATCACGAAACCGTCGAAAAACGCATCGTGCGTTTCCGCACCATCGGTGATGCCACCTGCACCGGAGCCGTAGAATCCCACGCCTCCAACCTCGACGAAGTCATCGCCGAAGTCGCCGCCGCCCGCCAAACCGAACGCGGCACCCGCGCCGACGACAAACGCTCCGAAACCGCGATGGAAGACCGCAAGAAAGAAGGGTATTTTTGATATAAATCTGAAAATCTGAAATGCTGAAAAGCTAAAAGAAGAATCAAAATGCGTATCACGACTGAACTCAGAGATAGAACCAAAGCCTTTGGCTCTGAGATCATTCGTATCTATATCGCATTGCCTCGTACCAGAGTAGAAGTTCAGATCCTCGGAAAACAAATGCTACGCGCTGGGACATCTGTTCCCGCAACGGTTAGAGAAGCTTCTCGCTCCAGATCAGATTCAGAATTTTGTTCAAAACTAGACCATCTACTCCAAGAGGCAGATGAAACACAACTCTGGTTAGAATACCTCATGGAAGACTGCCATATTTCACTACCTGCCATAGCAACCGCTCATCGTGAAGCGGGAGAGCTCATCGCCATTTTCACTACAATTGTCTCAAAAGTTCGCCAAACCCTAAAAC
>JBIIAI010000098.1:0-11077 GCA_044239965.1 Akkermansiaceae bacterium | reverse complement strand
GCTGTTATGAATCGACGTGATTTTCTGATTTCATCTCTAGCAGCTTGTTCGTTATCTGGTGTAGCTGCCGCTGCAACTCCTTCAGATACCGCGAAGCCTCGCAACAAGATCATTGGCTTTACCAAATCCTTTGCTGATCTCTCGCTTGCAGATAGTGCTGCCTTGGTCGAAGAAATTGGTTGGGACGGTGTTGATGTGACGATTCGTTCTTCGAGCACGCACATCCAACCACAAAAAGTGGCTGATGATTTGCCCGCATTCATTGAGCTTTTGAAAAAACGCGACAAGGTGGTTTCGGTGGTGACGACTGACATTTGGAAGATCACGCCTGATGCCGAAAAACTTTTGCGTGTTCTCGCTGACTCTGGTGTGAAAAAATATCGCCTCGGTTTCCTTCAATATCAAAAAAACGATGACCCGATGAAAGTGGCTCGTGAGGCCGCTCCTGTTCTGAAGGACATTGCTGCAATCAATCAAGAGCTCGGGCTGTGGGCGGGATACCAAAATCATTCTGGCCCGCAGTATTTCGGTGGTCCGCTGTGGGATGTGATTTTTGCGATGGAAGGAACATCGCCCGATCAGTTAGGGCTTTGCTTCGATATCGCACACGCCACTGTCGAGGGTGGGCAAAACTGGCCGATCCAGTATCGGTTGGCGCGCCCACGCATCGGTGTTTCTTATGTGAAGGATTACCGCTGGAGAGAAGATCAACACACGTGGCACCGTGACTCATGTCACTTCGGACAGGGTGTGGTGCGGAAAGAATTTTTCACGGGGCTTCTTGCCAGTGGATTCGAGGGTGAGTTTTGCCAACACCATGAATATCCGTTAGGTTCTCCGGCGGAACGCATCGATCATTACAAGAGAGATTTAAAACAACTGCGTTCTTGGCTGGGATGATTCTCTCATAAAAAACGCCCTTCATGGATATCATGAAGGGCGTTGTTGTTTTCTAGCAAAAACAGATTCTTAGGCTTGGAAGATGGTTTTGTCGTTGCTGGGGTCGATGATCGCGAAGCGTTCTCGGTGCATTGCCGCATCGGCACGGAAGATCAGGCGACCGCTGTGTGAGCGCTCGAGTTCCATGAGGATTTTCGAGTCCTCGGTGCGGAAGCGGTTGAGGACGTCGGTGTTGACCATGACCACCAAGTCGCCCTGATGGGAGCTCTTTTGGATGATGGTATTGAGTTGGCGTTGCACCTCGACGGACATGCTCATGGTGGTCTTCACGCGGCCACGACCTGCACAATAGGGGCAGGGTTCATACATCGAATCGCGCAACGATTCGTTGAGGCGTTGGCGGGTCATTTCCATTAGACCGATGGCTGAAATTTGCAGCACTTGGGTCTTGGCCTTGTCTTTCTTGACGCGGTCTTTCATGGCCTTGTAGACGGCCATTTGGTCTTTGCGGTGACGCATGTCTATGAAGTCGACGACAACGAGTCCGCCGATGTTACGCAGACGGAGTTGGCGTGCTACGGCTTGGGCTGCCTCGATGTTGGTCTCGAGGATCATTTTTTCCTGATCTTTGTTGCCGCGATTGCGTCCGGTGTTGACGTCGATCGCAATGAGAGCCTCGGTTTCATCGATCACAATGTAGCCGCCGCAGGGGAGCCAGACTTGGCGTGAAAAGGCTTCGTCGATCTGTTTTTGGATGCCGATGCGTTCGAACAAAGGAACGGGACCTGACATGTAGTTGACGCGGCGTTTGGCGCGGCGTGAGACTTTGCCTGCGACTTCGCGAATCGCCTCGGTGGTATCGGGGCAATCGCAAATGATTTGATCGATGTCATCGGTGAGGAGATCACGAGCAGTGCGCTCGACGAGTCCTGGCTCTTGGAATACACAGATGGGAGCGGGGCGTGAATCACGTTGGCGTTCCACTTCGCGCCATTGTTCCAGAAGCATCGCGAGGTCGCGAATCAGATGGCGCTTGCGGGTGCCAATGGCGGCGGTGCGCATGATGATGCCCATGCCATCGGGGACCGAGAGCTTTTGCATGATGGTACGCAGGCGCGTGCGCTCTTTGGGATCCTCGATCTTACGCGAGATACCGAATTGCTCGGTGTAGGGCATGAGCACAAGGTAGCGGCCCGCCAACGAGATGTTGGTGGTAACGCGCGGACCTTTGGTGCCGATGGGGCCCTTGGAGACCTGGATCATGATTTCCGAGCCGATTGGGTAGATGCTCGGGATGTCCTTGGATGTAATTTTCTTCTGTTGTTTTTTCGGCCCGCGGTCGATTTCTTCGAGTCCGGCATCGAGCGCAGCAGGGAGAGCATCCCAGAAGTGCAAGAAGGCATTTTTGTCGAGTCCGATGTCGACGAACATGGCCTTGAGACCTTGCTCGATGTTCTTGACTTTTCCTTTAAAAATGCCGCCGACGATGTTTTGATCGCCTTCGCGCTCGACGGAATATTCTTCGAGAAGTCCGTTTTCGAGCAGCGCGACACGGCGTTCGAGTTTTTCGACGTTGATAAGAATGGTGTTTCCTTCCATGGGATTGATGGATCCAAATCCGAGGAAGCGTTTGATTTTATTGATCATGGCTAAAGGCACGTTGGTAAGTAGGTTGTTAGGTTTATGGAAATCACTCATCGACGGGAGTGGCACGCGGTATGGTGCCTGCGGAGTCGATTTCGGGAGTGATGGTTGGAGTGGGAAGCATTTCGGTGGTGTTGTTTTCGGGGTCTTTGGTTTTCGTAATCGCATCGATGTTGGTCTGCGCGTTATCGGCAGTTTCGGTAGCGTCAGCCGTCTCAAAGGCGGCAAGAGTGTCATCTGGCAAGGTGATTTCCTCAAGGGAGTCAATTTTACCAACATATTCGGTTTGGGGGCGAGGTTTGAAGGTTAGTCCATCATCGAGGGCGAAGAGGCTGCGGTAGATCATTTGGGTGAGGGGACCTGCGACTTTGCCACCTGATTTACCGCCGACCACGAGGACGGCAACTGCATATTTGGGGTTTTCGTAGGGGGCAAAGGAAACGGTCCAGGCGTTGTTGGATTTTTTGCCGCGATCCACGCTTTGAGCAGTTCCGGTTTTGGCGGCGATCTCAATGTTAGGCATTTTGACCCGTCCTGCAGTGCCTCCAGGTTGATTGACGGCCATCCACATTCCCTTGCGGATGCGTTCCATGTCTGCCGTGCTGACGCCTTGTTCGAGAAGATCAACGAGGAGCTTCGGTTCATCGGGCACGAGGACATCTTTGCCGCGGATAACTTTTTTGACGACGCGAGGTTGGTAGTATTTTCCACCATTGGCGATGCAGGCGACAACGGAACAGAGTTGTAGTGGGGAGGCTGAACTGATGCCTTGGCCGATGGCGAGGAATGCAGTATCAACAGGGGTAACAGGAGTGGAGGGGTTTTTCGCTTTCCACAAAGGGGAGCCGATAACGGTGCCAGGTTGCTCGCTGGGGAGTTCAATGCCTGTGCGTTTGCCGAGATTAAGCATGGTAAAGGTATCAGCGAGGTCTTTTGGACCTACGGCATTGGCGAGGCGGTAGAAGTAGGGGTTGCAAGATTGTTGTATGGCTTTGGAGACATTTTGCGAACCGTGCATGCCTTTGCTCTGGTTCCAGATCCAACAACCGGCTTTGTGGTTGCCGTATTGGACGTAACCGTTGCAGGAATAAATGTTAGCACCGAGGCCTGCACGGGCGCCGGCGATGGCGGTGGGTAACTTGAAGGTGGAGCCTGGATCGAATGACTCAATCGAGCGGTTCATGAGGGGGAGGCAGATGTTGCTCGTTTTGTATTCAAGCCATTTTTTTTCGTCAATCGATGGGATGAAATTGTTAGGGTTGTAATTGGGCACAGATGCCATGGCAATGACTTCGCCTGTCTGGACGTTCATTACGACTGCGGCGGCGCGACCGGCGCTGCGGAGGATTTCCTCAACGCGCATTTGGGCACGGGCATCGATGGTGAGGATCACGTCAGCACCCATTTGGGGCTTGGTGTAGTCTGTCATGTTAATGACCCGATTTTTTTCATCTTTGAGGATCGTTTTCACGCCCTCAGTACCGCGGAGGTGGCGGTCCATGGTCATTTCGATACCGGCAATGCCTTTTTCATCGCCGATGTAGTGATTGTATTTCTTCTTATCATCCTCGGGGATATCGCCTGGGCGCCATGGTGTGGTGTAGCCGAGGATGTGACAGGCGAGAGTATCGTAGGGGTAGGCGCGTTGGGGGCTGATGCCAATGTAAACGCCAGGGAGTTCGAGGTTCAGTTCGGCAAAGCGTGCAAACTGCTCGTAGGTGAGATCGGTTCGGTAGGAAAAGGGAATGAGCCCGCCGTGGGTGGCGTAGTGAATCTCGAGGCTTTTGGAGCGGTAATCTTTGGCGAGTCCGTAGTTGGTCAGCCGGGAAATGATGGTTTCATTGACGATGGCGACGATGTTTTTCTTTTTCCCTTTGCGGCTCATACCGCCTTGAGATTTCATCACATCGACAGTGGGGATTTCATCATGCTGAAGTTGGTAAGAGGCGATGATTTCTTCGATGTTAAAGCTGACTTCGTAGTTGCGGCTATTGCGGGCGAGAGCGATGCCGTTGGCGTCGCGGATTTCACCACGCACCCCTGGCTCGCGAACAGAGACATACTTGGGCGAAGGGACGCGGTTTTTGTATTTCTGCGTGTCCTCGATTTGAACTTCGTGCAGACGATGCAAAAGGGTGCCAAATCCGACGAGCACGAAGGCGGTCAGTAAGTAGAGGCGAAAGCGGAATGCGGTCTGCATGGAATTGAGCGCGGGGGAGTGTTTTATTCAAAGCGACGAAATGTGCGCTTTTGGGTAACAACGATTTGATAGTGAGAGATGCGAGCGATGAAAAAAAGTAGTGCGAATACGAGCGGAGCTACAATCAGGCTGAAGAGGGAGGTATAGCTAATTTGCAATATCACGCCACGATTGATGGTGAATGAGCCGCGGAGAAAGTCGAGCAAGCTGTATTCTGCGAGACAATAGAGAAAAGTGGAGATGCCGGTAAGCAATGCGGAGAGATACCACTTTCCTTGACGAAAGATGGGCTGAAATCCGTTCATCAGGGCTCCGGCAAGACCGAAAAGTAAAATCGAGGAGCCAAAGCGGATGTTTTGGATGGAATCTGCATAGACGCTGGCATCGAGCTTTGAGGCGCTAATCGCGCACTGGGCATCCCAGAGAAAGCCGCAAATCAAAGCATAAAGAAACATCACTGGCAGTGGTACAGTAACGGCGATGCACAAGAAGACGGCAAGCAGTAGAAAAACCCGTGCGTTATAGAGAGAAATAAACGCTGGCGCAAATTGCTGCAGGATGACCGTCAGCAAGATCAGGAAAAATAGGGTTATGGCGTAGCGAAGCACGGAGTGGTTTGCGGGTTCTAGTTAATTCTCACGAGGAATGACGAACACGGTAGCCAGATCATTGAAGTTCACTGCGGGGCGAACGAGAGCTTCAGAGTACATGGCGCCTGATTCGACAGACTCGATCGTTCCGATGAGTATGTTGGCGGGCGTAACACCACCCCGGCCATCGCTGAAGACGCGTTGACCTTTTTTCAGGTTGGTGCTTTTGGGTAAATAGCTGAGAATGAGCATGGGGTCTTTGCCGTATTCGGCGGGTCGACCACTGATGATTCCGAGATCGGCAGAACCCTCAACTTTCGCGGAAACTTGGCAGCTCTTGTCGGTCAGGAGAATGACGGTGGCAAAGTTGTGGGCGATGAGATCAATTTTTCCGACCAAGCCCTCAGCGGTTACGACAGGATTTTGGATGCCGATGAAGGATTCTTCTCCGCGGTTGATTTCGACCGTTTTATACCAGTTTGTCGTCTGGCGGCGCGTGATGTTGGCGGCGACCAGGGTAAACTTGGTGTTTTCGGTAAATTTCAGTGCGGAGCGTAAACGAGCGTTTTCGGATTCAAGAGCATCGAAGCGCTGTTCGATTTGCTTGAGTTTGTCGAGTTCTGCTTTCGTTACCTCTAGAGCGGCTTCGAGTTCGCGTGAGTGAGTAACTTCTTTGGAGAAATTACGCGCCTTTTCCTCGATCGCCGATCCTGATTTGAGGAATGGGCTAATCGCGGAATAGTACGCGTTTTGGATCGAGCGAACGCTGCGATCACTGCGCGTGAGAGCCCAGGTGGCACCACCAAGGAAGCAAAGCAGAGCGATGAGATTGAGCGGCTTCATGGCCGGGGAAGAAGTCGGGGTCTACGATGTGTATCAACCAATATTGGCGATACGTTTGAGCAGCGCAATTTCTTGCAGTGCTTTTCCTGTGCCTTCGGCAACAGCGCTGAGTGGATCCTCAGCGATGTGAACGGGAAGCCCGGTTTCTTCACGAATGAGTCGATCCAATCCTTTCAGGAGAGCACCGCCACCAGCGAGAACGATTCCACGGTCGACGAGGTCCGCGGCAAGTTCAGGAGGGCAACGCTCCAGAGTGGTGCGGATGCCGTCGATGACTTGGGAAAGAGGATCAGCCATGGCCTCACGAACTTCTTGTGAGGTGATGGTGATGGTTTTGGGTAGGCCTGCAACCAGGTCGCGTCCTTTGACTTCCATGGTCATTTCTTTGGGAAGCGGAGCGGCGGAGCCGATGCGGATTTTGATGTCTTCTGCAGTGCGCTCGCCGATCATCAGGTTGTAGGCGCGCTTCATGTAGGAGGTAATCGCTTCGTCAAGTTCATCGCCTGCGACGCGAACGCTGCGGGAGTAAACGATGCCGGAGAGTGATATCAACGCGACCTCAGTAGTGCCGCCGCCGATATCGACGATCATGTTGCCTGCGGCATCTTGAACAGGAAGGCCCACGCCAATTGCGGCGGCCATTGGTTCCTCGATCAGGTAAACCTCGCGCGCGCCAGCTTGCTCTGCGGACTCACGAACGGCACGTTTTTCCACTTCGGTGATACCGGAGGGGACAGCGATGACTACGCGGGAGTTTGAGCGGCGACCATTGTTCACTTTTTTGATGAAATGGCGCAACATGGCTTCCGTAACTTGGAAGTCGGAAATTACTCCATCACGCAGTGGGCGGATGGCGACGATGTCACCAGGGGTGCGGCCGAGCATGCGCTTGGCGTCATCACCTACGGCGAGAACTTGATTGGTGCCTGCTTTGACTGCTACTACGGAAGGCTCACGAAGAACAATGCCGTGGTCTTTGACACAGACGAGTGTATTGGCGGTGCCGAGATCGATACCGATGTCTTGAGACATCCAATTGCCGAAAAGACGTTTAAAAATGGACATGGAAATGGGAAAATGGGGAAAAGAAAGAATGAGGTGTATGCGGCTTTACCGCTGTTTTAGCGATCGAGATGAGGAGCTGTGAGAGAGAGGTCAGGTGCCTTCTCCATCAATCAGCAAGATCGTTTACGCTCTGCAACGATATAAACCGAGGCGAGACAAGCAGATTTTGTGCTAATGTCAATGAATAATTAAGAATCCCCGACGCTTTTTTGTAAAATTTCCAATGCTTGAGCTGCGGCGATCATACCAAATGTAGCGGTCACTGGAGTGGCTGTGCCGTAGCCAGATTCGCAACTGAGTCGGAGATTTGTACCTTCAGGACGCTGCGTCGAGACTGAGCCATCGCACTGAGGAAAAACGGGAGATTCGGTGGAAAAAACGGCAGTTACCCCAAATTTTTTGATCTTTTTCCCCGTTGGTGCTTTAGGGAAGCCGTGGTGGCTGCGCAGATTTTTTCGGGTTTGGAGCAGTAGCGCATCGTGGCAGGTCATTGCCAAATCGGCGATTTGAATGCAGGAAGGGTCTCGCCTTCCGCCAGCGGCACCGACGGTGACTATGGGAATACCGCGCGTTTTGCACTCAGCAATCAAGTGGCATTTCTGGCGAACAGCATCGATGGCATCAATGACAACGTCCGGAGAAGAGGCGAGCAATTCGTCAGCGTTTTTCTCTGAATAAAACGTTTGTTTTTCTGTGATTTGACAGTCGGGATGAATGGCCTGAATCCGCTCAGCCATGGCGCTGGTTTTCAAACGACCGATTTGACCATCCATGGCGTGGAGTTGACGGTTTACATTGGTAACGCAGATTTCATCGAGATCGACCATGGTGATGTGGCCGATTCCTGAACGAGCGAGGGCCTCGACAATCCAAGAGCCGACGCCGCCGATGCCGATTACGGTTACATGGGCTTGGTGAAATCGCTCAAGTGCGCAAGCACCATAGAGTCGGGAAATTCCGGAAAAACGCATGAAAAATCTTGAGGGTAAATGAGTTATGAATAAAATGAAACGGTAGTTGGAGAAAGGTCGTTTGATGCAGGTGCTTCAATCGCAAGCGAAAAAATCAAGCGCTTATTAGAAACGAACGTTTGCAGCAGCGAGGGCTGCGTAGATTTTTAGATCGACGGACTTTCCGCCTTGTTCTTGGGCTAGTAGCCAATGGCGAAGATCGGCGATGGGAATCCGGTGCACGCTGATTTCCTCGCCCCCCACGCCTCCACCTTCCTGGGTTTTGGTCAACCCTGTGGCTGAGAATAAATGGGTGGTCTCCGAGGTCATTCCTGAAGAAGTGGGAGATGAAAGCAGTGCTTTGATGGAAGCTGCGGCATAGCCTGTTTCCTCCAAAAGCTCGCGGCCCGCGCTCTCGGCGAGAGATTCGTGAGCAAATTCTGGTTCGTCGCCAACCAGTCCGGCTGGTAATTCAATCACCCGTTTTTGCATGGGGATGCGGTATTGCTCCACTAGAACGATTTCTTGCTCCTCGGTGATGGCCAAAATGCCGACCGCGGCATCGGAATGAGGGCGCTTGACGAAGTCCCAGTGGTCGATGCGATGTAGGGAAAGCCAGCGGGACGAGTAAAGCAGTTCAGAATTCGGCATGCGCAAGAGAAGCAGATGCGTGTCTGCGTTGCAATGCTGTTTGGGAATTATAGTAATTTAAGGTAGCTTCCATGCATCCCGATAACGAGCATACTCGGCTTGTGGCATGATCACGTAGAGCGGCTGGCGTGTCGGGTCGAGCTGCGCGATCATGCTGCGCAAACTCGGTTCATCCATAGTAGTGCAGCCGGCGGTGGGCTTGCTGCCGCCTGCTCTCCAGATGTGAAAAAAGATCGAGCTGCCAGCACCAGGGCGCACTTGAGGCGGAGCATTGTGGGCGATGAAAAGTTTGAGCTTGTGGGCGGCATCGTTTTGCACCATTTGCTGCTTTTTCTCCCACGCAGTGGTAGGTTCATGAGGCAAGATCACATGCCGATTGTAGGAGGGTGATTGCGGATCCTCGACCCACAAATCGCGAGAAGTCACGCGACGATAGGGAAGTTGGGCATGCTTGCGAATGCTGGCATCAGCGCCCCAAGCTCCGCCAATGCGAAAAACTCCAGCCGGCGTGCGGCCGTCGCCTTCTTTTTTTATACTAACGCCAGCGGGCACTGAGTGGAGGCCAAGACCCCATATGAGCCCATTTTTCCCCAGTCTCCCATTCCATGGCGTTCCCGATTTTACCCAAGCCTTGCCTTGTTTATGGTAAAGCTGCAATGTGACATGCGATGAATTCCAGTCTTTTGCCACTCCTACAAGGCATTGAGTCGAGGCTCGAGGAAGCTCGAACGCATGTCCTAACGAGATCCAGCATAGTAGGAGGGAAATGATTCGTAACATGAAACAACTCTAGCACAGGGTAGCTCGCTTCGCAATGCAATCATCGGAAGGCATTGTTCAATCGAGCTAACCGCTTTTTTTCAGCCATCCTACGATGTGTAGCAAGGCGCTGGTGGCATTTTCTAGTGTCGATTGATTGCTAAAAACCGTGTGGTCGGTGGGGAAGCGTCGAGCGAAATGCTGGAACATTAGCTCATCATAAATGGGGTGGCCTGTTTCAGTCATTTCCAGCTTGCGTTCGCGTAATTGATCGAAGGAGACAATTACTTGCACGTGTGGGAGCCGAATGCCGATCAGACGAGTCAGACCGAGACATCGCGAAAAATGCGGACGATCGCTCTTGCGGTCTAACATGAGGAAGTCAACGATGGAGCGATCGATCAGTGTGACGCCCTTTCGGCGAAAAACTCTTTTCCACCCAAGGCGCATGCAGGCAAGGAGGTAGATTAACGGAGCCAGTGTGTCGTCAAATTTTTCTCGTTTCTGAAATAGCAGTGGTCGCAAAAAAATGACCAACAGCTTGTAGATGATCCATTTCCGATAGAGGTGCTTACCTGTGTAAAGCTGGGCGATTTGCGGATCGTGCAACTTGAGTTGTCGAGAAAGAGTTGTTTTGCCCGATCCATCACATCCCATGATGGCAAGCATGATGAGCTTTTTCGGGGTATGATGCCAAATGCGTGGAAGTCCGTTTCCGATGCGATGGAGGTGGAATGCAAGAGCGCTACTTGATGCAAAGGTTAATTCCTTTTCGAGCAGTTGCAGAGTGTGAGATTCTAACGCATCGCTGATTGAGTGAGAACGCATCGCTTGATCTAACAGGTCAGCAAGTTTGGCATCGATACTAACGCAACATTGGCGGTAGTATTCCAGCCGGGCAATTTGCTTTGGCGAGGAACAGTCTTTCCTTTTACTGATGAGGTGGTGGACGAAAATGCTTGCTTCGAGCAAAGGGGGCATGCGCAGAAGTGAGTTGCTACTCGATGGGCATGATCCGATGCATTGATCAAAGCGGAGGCATTTTTGGCGCTTATCGATTTGCCAGAGATTGATCCACAAATCAAATGTCAAGCGGTGCATGCCATCGAGTGAGATCAAATAAAGAGAGATTTTGTCATGGCTGCTAGCGGTAATGCGAAGATGGCATTCGTTTGCTCTTACCCAAGAATAAGCGGCATCGAGGATTTTGTGAAAGTCATCGCGCGAACCTAATAGATCAACATCATCTTGATCAATCATCTCCACTAATGACGCGCTTCCTCGCAGGCGAATCAGTTGCCACGGGCCTTGCTCGATTCTTTCGGCGCAGCGCTGCAATTTCTCAAGTGGAACGGAGGCAGTGTTCATGAGGATTGTTGCTGTTCACGGCTTCGTGCGATGGCGCGAGCGATCGAATTTTGAAGTCTAATGACGCGTTTTTTCTTGCTGCGCATGTGGCACCAAGATGAAAGGCT
>JBIIAI010000073.1:0-14701 GCA_044239965.1 Akkermansiaceae bacterium | reverse complement strand
CCCGATTGGTCCGTGATGACGGGCACGTCTGTTGCATTTGGATCATTCGTGACGACGATAGGCAAAGGAGTTGGTTCCTTGCCTCCCAAAAGTTTCACCGCAGCCCAGCCTGCTACGCCTAAGACGAGCACTGTTGCCGAAGCGGTGATCATTTTCTGGGTAGTTTGTTTTTTGGCGATGCGCCGGCGCTCGGCAGGAGTGATGGCAACGGGAACTGGCTTGTTGGTTGGCTTGATGCCTTTGCGCAAGTTTTTGTCGCGCGTGTGCGCTACCATCAACGCGGTTTGGAGTGATTCGATCAGTTCATCATAGGAGCGGAAGCGGGCCGATGGATCATAGGCCATCGCACACTCGATAACAGCGGCTGTTTCGAGGCATAGATCGGGACAGGCGACACTGAGCGGCACGATGTGTTTTTTCGCCTCGCGAAGCTGGGTGGTGACCATGCTCTCCTCGGTGCAGGGTGGCTTGCCAGCGAGCACGTGATAAAAGGTGGCGCCGAAGGCATAAACGTCGGCGCGGTAGTCTTCCTCGCGTCCTTCGATGGTTTCAGGCGGAACGTAAAAAGGAGTGGCCCACAGTTCATCGGGCGTGGCAACACCGCCCTTGGTCATCAGGGCGAGGCCGAAATCGACGATTTTCGCGCTGCCTGCGGAGTCGAGCAAGATGTTTCCTGGCTTGATGTCACGGTGAATCAGACCCGCGGAATGTGCTGAGCGCAATCCTTCGGCAACCTCGATGGCGAGTTGCAGAGCCTCGGCTTCAGGGATCGCGCCGCGTTCTTTGATTTGGTGCTCGAGATGGCCTCCCGTGACCATTTCCATGGCGATGTAGAAGCGGCCAAACGCTTTGCCGGTTTTGAAAACACGAACCACGTGCGGGTGGGAGATCGCAGCGGTGATGCGGGCCTCTTCTTCGAAGGAGGAGATGCGTTTTTCATCAGCGCTATACGTTTCGCTAAGAATCTTGAGTGCGACTTCGCGGTCGAGCGTGTTGTCATGGCCAACGAAGACCATGCTCATGCCGCCGATGGCATGACGTCGCAAAAGCGTGTAGGGCCCGAACTCGCGTTTGACGCGTGTGTGCTTCTGGCAAGCAGGGCACTCAACATTGCTGAAAGGAGCCACATTGCTGACATCCATTGCGGTTCCACAAGCGTGGCAATAGGCAATGGTATCATCGGGTGCGGACATGGGTGTAATGATAGTGATTTTTTACGTTATGGAAATCATTTTACGCGCGTCGAGGTGATTTTTTATCATCGCAAAATTTGCGTAGTCGTGGAAATTTGTTAGATTCTAGCGAAAAGAGATCCAATCGACATAGAGTTGCCACAGTTTCCAACCGCCGAAGATCCATGCCAGTGCACCAAGCAGTAAGAACGGTCCGTAGGGAAGGGGGCGGCCGAGGCCGATGCGTCCGAGAACTGCAGCGATGATGGCAAAAACCGCGGAGCTAGCGATGGTGAAGACAACGCCGAAGCCGCCGATGAATGCGCCGATCATGCCAAGCAAATGCGGGTCGCCCATGCCCATCGCCTCGCGTGGGATGGTGGCGTGGGTGACTTTTCCGCTAAGGCTCTTGACGTCTTCGAGCCGATGCACCGTGCCATCAGGCGTGGTGATTTCGTGTTCGCGAATTTTCAGCAAGCCTTGACCCGCAGCAGAGCCGTTGAGTTCGATGGCGGTGCATTCGAGCATGAGTTCATCGGATTTGCGGAAGAAGAGATCATGCCAGGGAATGTCCTCGCCCTCGCAGGAGAAGACTACGGGATCGGCATCGGTGGGAGCATCGATGAGTTGCCAGTCCGTGGGTACATCGAAGGCGATCTTTTTTTTGCCGAAAATCAATTTCCCCAGCAAAACCACCGACCACAGGCCGAAAAATCCCAGCACCCAGCCGAGTCCGGCATCCTTGACTCCCGTCCACCATGGTCCCTCATGTGCGGCGGAAGGATCGCGGACATGCAGCAATTCAGAATGAAATCCTGCATAGATTAGCGCAACAGCACTGCCGCCCCATGTCAGGCTGATCGGGATAATTTGGTGCTCGGCATCGATCCAGCCAATCGCCACGGCCAGTGCCATGAATACGAAAAGCAGCAGCGCGGTGAGCACGCTGGATTGATACCAACTGGCGGCGAAAAGCAGTGCGGTGACGACCTCGACGATCCAATAACGCAAGGGAATCGGTGCATGGCAATCGGCGCATTTTCCGCGCAACAGCAACCATGACAAAATCGGAATGTTGCGCCACCAAACGATCGGGTTTTTGCAGAGAGGGCAAAACGAGCGCTTCGGGTGGTTCACCGAGAGCCCGAGGGGTAGTCGATAGATCACCACATTCAGAAATGAACCGACGCAAGCTCCAAGCAGAACTACGGGCAGATACCAAAAATACGAAGAAAAATCGAGGAACATCGGCGTCGGGGCGAAATTAACATCAAAAAAAAGCGATCTCCACCGAATGGGAAGACCGCCTTGGGAAAACCTAGGTTGTTGAAGAAGTCGCGTGGATTACGCCTCGGAGCTCTCCTCGGCTGCGGGAGTTTCCTCAACAGCTTTGGCGGCTTTTTTCGCAGGAGCCTTCTTCGTAGCGGCCTTTTTGGCAGCTTTCTTGGCTGGTTTGTCGCCGGAAGCGTCCGCTGGTGCTTTTTTCACCACGCTTACTTTTTTCACGGATCCACCAAGTTTGGCTTGCTCATTTTTGCGACGCAAGTAGTCCTTGCGGCGACGACGTTTGATTACTTTTTTAATTTGCTGTCCCATAGCTGTGCGCTTTGCTACAACTCCCGCCCCCCCGCATCAAGTACAATCTTTCTCTTTTTTCACTACACAATACCATGGCAGGACTTATCATCGCCCCTCGGGCACGCATTTTTCACGGACACGACTGGGTTTACGCAACCGAAGTTAAGAAGGTTTTCGGCGATCCCATGCCCGGCGATGTCATTACCTTAAAGGATTTCCGCGATCGCCCGATGGGCACCGCGATCTACAATCCGCAGTCGCAAATCATCGCCCGCCGCTTCTCCCGCCGCCGTCAGGACCTCGATCTGGAGTTTTTCACCCGCCGCATCCAGCAGGCCGTCACCTACCGCGAAAGCATGCCGTTTGATTCTACGCTGTGCCGCATCGTCTGGTCCGAGTCCGATGGCATCCCCGGCCTGATCGTCGATCGCTACGGCGACCACCTCGTCATGCAGACGCTCACCTTGGCCATGGACATGCGCAAGGACATCATTAAGCAGGCGCTCATCGATGTGCTCGCACCGAAGGCCATCGTCTTGCGAAATGACTCACCGATCCGCCGCGCCGAAGGCCTAGAGCTGGAGGTCATCCTTTTCCACGGCGAAAATCCCGGCGTTTTCCCTGTCACCGCAAACGGCATCGTTTTTGAGATCGATCTGCTCGACGGCCAAAAAACCGGCCTCTACCTCGACCAACTCCAGGCCCACGGTGAGCTCGCACGATTTGCCTCTGGCAAACGAGTCCTCGATTGCTTCACCAACCAAGGTGGCTTCGCCCTCGCCTGCGCCAAAGCTGGTGCCGCTGCCGTGACCGCCGTCGATATCTCCGCCAGTGCCTGCGATAGCACCCGCGCCAATGCCGCGCGCAACGAACTCAACATCGAAGTCATCGAGGCCAATGTTTTCGATTTCCTCAAAGAAGCCGAGCCGAACTACGACCTCATCGTGCTCGATCCTCCGTCCTTCACGCGCAACAAAAAGACCCTGACCGATGCCATGCGCGGTTACAAAGAAATCCACCTGCGCGCTCTGAAGTTGTTAGAAAAAGGCGGCATCCTCTCGACCTACTGCTGCTCCCATCACGCCAGCCGTGGCATGTTCCTCGAAAACATCGCCGAGGCTGCGCACGATGCGAAAAAGTCGCTGCGCCTCATCGCCACCCACACCCAACGCTACGACCACCCCGTCATGCTCCACCTCCCCGAAACCGAATACCTCAAAGGCTTCACATTCGAAGTCGTGGGGACGAGGTGATTTAATAGTTACTAGTGACTAGTGGCTAGTGACCAGTGCCCCCACCATGATCTCCTCGGAAAAAATTGCTGCACAAGAAAAACGGATGGCCGTGCTGGACATCCGCGAGGAGGATCTTGTGGAAAAATTCATCACGGGTTCGGGGTCGGGCGGGCAGAAAATTAATAAAACGTCTTCCTGCGTCTACCTGAAACACGAGCCCACCGGCATCGAGATCAAATGCCAACGCGAGCGCTCCCGCGAACTCAATCGCTACCTCGCCCGCAAAGAACTCTGCGATCGCATCGACGAAATCAAAAACGGCATCCTCTCCAAACGCCAACAAGAGATCGAAAAGATCCGCCGCCAAAAGCGCCAAAAATCCCGCAAACAAAAACAACGCATGGTCGCCGACAAACGCCAGCATTCAGACAAAAAAACGCAACGCCGTCAGGCCTCGGATGAGTAGGGGGGCAGATATGATTGAAAATCAAAGGCTTATAGTTGCGCCTAAATTACATTGCCGTTATTTCGCTTTGCGGTAACTTTTGGATCTGAACAAATACTATGTTCGCCCTGAAAATGACTGCCCTCCGAATCGTAATACTCGCTGCGTTTAGTGCTGGGCTTGTCGGTTGCTCAATCAGTTCTGACAAGAATATTGAGTGCTGTGCTCGTTACGAAAGACCCAGCTTTACGATTAGCTTCTTCCCTGAATCAATCGGGGACAAGGAACCAATTGTGGACATATCGGAAGATTTCAGTGGAGCATCCATTCGAGTAGATTGGTCACAAGAGCAGTATCGGGTTTCCGATACGAGCCGATATCTCCAACTGAAGAATCGGATACTTACCTCGAGTCAATGGAAGAAGCGATTACCTGAGTCTCAACTTCTTGGTGTGTTTACAGGTCCCCCGAGAGACATCCTCACCGTTCGAAGCGGTAACGAAGGTATCTGCCTTCAAGGAGCTGATGTGCCGCGCGAATGGCGAGATGAAATGTTGCAGATGGCTAGAAGTGGCAAAGGATCGAAAATCGACGAACAACGTCGCTAGTTCGCTTGTTTATGGACGCCGTAAGCTCGCCGTGCTATACAAATGTCAGCCATGTCATGAATCGCACAATACCAACTCTTGTGATCGGAATCATACTTGGCGTTTTAGTGGCTTGGTTTGTGCAGCCAGTGTTAGAGCGAGCGAAAGAGCGAAACATTGTTAGGCAAGCCATTGAGAAATTCGGGCTTCCGTCACTACCATCGGATGCAACCGTGACATACGCCTATCACAATAATCAGATCGTCCTCGAATGGTATAGCTTTGAGTTCCAAACAACGAATGAACAAGCGTCGAAATGGAAAAATGAGGCAGATGAATTGAATCAAAGGAAGATGCTAGGTGATGGCCGCATTGATTTTGTTTGTATGCTACGAAATAGCGATCACGTAGAGGTGCGGCTGTATGGGGCTTATAAATAGAGTGATCCTGAGAGTATGGATCAGACCGTAATTCAGATAGATTCGTCTCAATTTGCCGATCTCAAGCGAGAAATTCTCAAAAAGCTGCCGGGTATAGACTTTGCGCCCTGACAATTGTGCACATGGTGTTTTTCTGGAAAGCACGTCTATCAGTAACAGAGAAAAGTTTTTAACCGATGCTGCTAAGTGAAAGGAACGTGTCAGATGTGGTGTAAGTAACGATTCACATTCGTGCCATCATGAGAAAAACTCTCACACTTTTTGTTGCCAGCGTTCCGACCATGTTCGGTGAGAAGAGGGATGCGTTCTCCTTTATCAAGGAGATGGATCTCGCGCGATGCTTTGTGAACACCGGAAACCCGAACCACCAAGGCTTGCCCGAGTGGAAACCTTTTTCCATCGACACTCCTGAGACGATGTTTCTTGCTCATAAACCAAGTCTTCGAACCAATACGGAAGATGCGAACTTTCAACTCTATCGTAAACTTTGAAAAAAAATAGCTCCGCAAAGACGTCTTAAGCATCTCCGACCATTGATACACTCCATGAAATTACAGCACCTCCTATCATTTTTTGCTTTGGCTACATCGCTCTTCGCCGATGAACCACCAGCCGGTTTCACATCGCTCTTCAATGGCAAAGACCTCACAGGCTGGAATGGCGAACCAGGGCGATGGTCGGTCGAGGATGGCGCGATCACAGGCACAGTGGTGCCAGAGAATCCGCTAAAGTCGAACTCTTTCCTCATTTGGCAAGGCGGGGAAAAGGAGAACTTCGAGCTGCGCATGAAAGTGCGCTGGCCAAAGTGGGATTTGAGTAAAGGGATGCGCAACTCCGGCATTCAAATCCGCAGCGTGGTGCTGCCTGCGGTTCATCCGTGGAGTGTTGGTGGCTATCAATTTGACTTGAGTCCCGGTGGCGAACTGGATGCATCGTTTTATGAAGAACGCAGCCAGCGACCTCTCGGTGTGGCGAAGGGCGACCGTGTGGTCATTCAGCCCGATGGCGAGCGTTGGCGCTTGGCGACGATCATGGAGCAAACGGAACTGAACGCACTGCGCAAACCGGAAACGGAATGGAGCGAATGCGGGATCGTGGTCGTGGGCAATCACGTCACCTACACCATGAATGGAAAGACCGTGATGGAACTAACAGATCATGACGAACGCTATCGCCGATTGCGCGGCATCATTGCACTGCAAATCCACATTGGCGGTGCGATGAAGGTGCAGTTCAAAGACCTTTGGTTCAAAGAGCTACCCGCAGGCGGCATCGAAACGCCATTGGCGAAAGTTCCCTCGGACGCCGTGAATGCAGGTGCAGAATCGCTTCGAAGTTCCGCATCCAATCTCCTCAAAAGCCACGAAGCCAAAAAACTCTCATGGGCTCAGGATTACAAGCCGGGTATCACTCGTGTGTGGCCGAAGGACGCCGACTTTGAGCGTTTCGCTTCAGGTGATGCCGCCAGTGTTTCCATCGTTGCTCCCTCTCCCGTTGATCTGGACTCATGGAGTAAACTTGCGGCAGAAAACAAAGCCGAGTGGATGGAAAAACCATGCTCGACCTTGGTGACAAAACTCCCCGATGGCAGCGAGGCTCGACTGCCAGTGGCTAGCGTGCATGGTCGTTACTTTTTCGCCTCACTTGGCACAGGCACGGCTCAGCCTGAAAAGCCCGCAACAGGCTTCATTCCGCTCGATGGCAAAGCTCCCGATGCCATCCCCGCGGTGCAAGCGGGTCCAGTGGAAACCAAGCGCAGCAACATCGCGCTCAATGCCAAAGCCAGCGCATCGAGTGAAGAGATCGACAAAGGAAACACCGCTGACAAAGCCATTGATGGCAAAGGTTCACGCTGGTGCCCGGGCAAGGGTCAAAATGGCGAGTGGCTCACCGTTGACCTCGGCAAAACGCAGCCGCTCACAGGCTATCGCGTCTCATGGGAGGACGACAGACCCGCTTATCGTCACAAGGTCGAAGTGTCTGAAGACAACCAAGCGTGGCATCTCGTGAGCGATGCATCATTACTCGAAAAAACGGGTCCTCACGCCGCTGATTTCGATGCCAAGGGTCGCTATGTGCGCATCACTTACTTGGGCATGAAGGATCGCGAGCATAGCTACGGCAGCATCCGTGAGTTCGAAGTGCTCGGTGCGCCGGAAACTGTGAGCGCCACTGCCCTGCGCGCACCGCTCATCCCCGAAAATCATCCTGACAGCGAGTGGCTGAAAGACATCACCTTGCCCGAAGGATTCACGGCTAGCATCTTCGCGCATCCGCCCGCAGTGAGCTATCCTATTTTCGTTAGCGCCACTCCAGATGGCACACTGTTTGTTGGTTGCGATGGCAATGGCAGTGGTGGACGAGATAAAGATCGTGGCCGTATTCTGCGCCTTCGAGACCTTGATCACGATGGCCGTGCCGATGAATCCAAAGTTTTCGCTACCGTCGATTCGCCACGCGGAGTGGCCGTCGATGGAAAAAACCTTTACGTCCTGCATCCGCCTGACCTCAGCGTCTTCATCGACAAGGATGGCGACGGCATTTCCGATGAAAAACGCACGCTGGTGAAAGGCATCGGTTTTGGGATCGACAACCGCAGCATTGACCATGCCTCCAACGGCATTGAACTCGGCATCGACGGCAGGATTTACTGTGCCATTGGCGACTTCGGCATGCTCAACGCCGAAGGCACCGATGGTCGCAAGCTCACACTCCGTGGTGGTGGCGTAGTAAGCGTGCGCACTGACGGCTCAGGCCTCGAACTCTACTCGCGCGGCACCCGCAACATCCTCGAAGCCGCCGTCAGCCCGCTGCTCGATGTCTTTGCGCGCGATAACACCAACGATGGCGATGGCTGGGATGTTCGCTTCCATCACGCCACCGCACTGGGCGAGCACGGTTATCCCACGCTTTACAAAAATTTCTCCGATGAAGCCATCGCACCACTCGCCATCTACGGCGGCGGCAGCGGCATGGGTGCTGCATGGATTGATGAACCGAGCATGCCTAAGGAATGGAACAATGCGCCCTTCACTTGTGACTGGGGCCGCAACCTGATCTATCGTCACGGTCTAACGGAAAAAGGCGCGACCTTCACCACCGATCAGCGTGAATTTTTCGGAGCCACGCGGGTGAACGATCTCGATGTCGATGCCCAAGGCCATATCTACGTCGCCAGTTGGAAAGGCGCGACCTTCTCCTATGTCGGTCCAGAGGTTGGCTATCTCGTGCGATTAGTCCCCAATGGAAAAACTACTTCCACTCTGCCTGATTTCGCCAACGCCAATGCTGCTGAGTTGGTAAACATGTTAGAGAGCCCGAGCCATCGTGTCCGCCTCGCAAGTCAACGCGTACTCATCGCCAAAGGTTCAGCGGATTCACTCGAACAACTCGCTGCGGACAAAACCAAATCTCTCACCACACGCATCGCCGCCTTGTTTGGATTGAAACAAATCAAGGGCGCTGCTGCTAACGAATCCATCACGAAACTCATTACCGATGAATCCATTTCCGCATGGGCACTGCGCGCACTCACTGACCACGAGAGCCATCTCTCCAACGTCTCCTCCGAACCCATCATCGCTGCACTGAAATCCAGCGATGCTCGCACTCGTCGTGAAGCTATCGTTTCTCTAACGAAACTTAGCAAGCCCGAGAACGCCTCATTCATCGCACCTTTGCTTGGTGATGCGGACGCCATCGTCGCTCACACTGCCATGAAGGCCATGCGAAAACTCGATGATGGCAAAGTCAGCTTCAGTGTTATTGATGATGCTGCGGCATCGCCAGCGTCACGTGCTGGAGCTTTCCAAGTCCTCAACGGCTTGCACAACGCTGGCGTGATTGATGGCTTGCTCGCTCGTCTTGCCAAGATCACCGATGCCGCCCAGCGCAAGCCTTTGCTCACCACGCTCTGCCGCCTGTCTGCGACGGAGGATCCTGAGTGGAACGGTGGTTTTTGGGGCACACGTCCCGACTCGCGAGGTCCGTATTATGCACTCAAGGATTGGAGCGAAACCAAGCGCATCAATGAAGCTCTGCTCGCCATGCTCAACGCAGCCGATGCGGAAGAATCGAAATTCCTCAGCACCGAGTTTGCCCGTCATCGCATCAAGCCGGGCGACGCCACAGCCAAGCTTGTTCTTCTGGCCAAAACCGAAGCCTCACTCGTGCCCGTGCTTGCCAAGCAGTTTGGCCAACAAACCGAAAGTGCGCCGACCGATGCCGTGCCGCTATTCATCGCTCTCGCCACCGATGCCAAGGCGAAGGACACCGACCGAGCCCAAGCCATCCGCGCACTCAACAACGTGGACGATGCTGCCGCCCTCAGCACCAGCGTCACCATGCTCGGTGATCTGCATGAGGATTGGTTGAATCGCAGTTCTGAAGGTCGCTTCGAGATCGAAGGAGCACGGCAAGCATTTTTCTACTCCCCCAAGCTCGACAATCATCATGCCGTTTTTGAAAAAATCGCCGCTGAGATGAAGGGCAAAACCGGAGTTTTCGCTGATGTCGCATTGATCAAGATCGCCGGTCATAAGTTCGGTTCCCCCGAGCCACGCGATGCCGCCAAACTAGCCATCGAAGCCGGACTCAAGGAGCCCAAACGCGCTCTGCAAATCATGGAAGCCATGCGAATGGTCACGGACAGCGTCCTACCCGAGCAACTCCTGCCACTGCTTAACAGTCCAGACGAAGCTATTGTCAAATCCGCCAAAGACACCTTCTTCGCCCTCAAGATTGACCCCTCAACACTCACCGCCGCGGCCGCCACACCAACCATCTCCACGATGAAAACGCCGGACGTCATGGCCGCCGTCGCGAAGCTCAAAGGCGACCCCAAACGGGGAGAGCAGCTCTTCACCCAACAGGGTTGCATTGCTTGCCACACCGTGAATGTCGCTGATCCACTCAAAGGTCCCTATCTCGGAAATATCGCTAACATCTACCAACGTGCCGCCCTAGCAGAAGCGATTATCGAACCTAACAAAACCATCGCCCAAGGCTTCGCCACCAACACCATCACGCTCAAAGACGGCAGCGTGCAAATGGGTTTCGTCACCCTCGAAGCCGCTGACAAGGTCGTGCTGCGAAACATCGCCTCGCAAGAAATCACCATCAACACCGCCGACATTGCTAAGCGCGAAAAAAGCGAAACCATCTCCCTCATGCCTCCAGGCCTAGCAGGCACCTTAACCCTCCAAGATTTCGCCAGTCTCCTCGACTACCTCGAAGCCTTGTCCAAGGAGCAAGAGAAGAAATGAAAGGAAGCGCTATGGCAAACCAACCTCGACTAATGAACACGAAAAGCCAAAGGGTCGCATATCTGCGAACGTTTCTCAGCTTGATTTGTCTTCTCAATTGCTTGTTGGCTGGCACTGGATTCGGAGCTGAGTCAGTTAAGGGGCCGTGGCCTTATGCCGATGGAAAGGCACTGCCGATTGCGAAAGTGCGGGTCGAGGTGCAAGGGCAAACAGCGATGGCTGAGGTAGCAGAGGACTCGAAAGTCGTGAGTCTCACCGTCACATTGAAAGCTGGCCGCACAACACTCAAAACGGCCTTTCTGAATGCGGATGAAAAGGTTTTGTGCGGTGCGTATTACACCGACGTTTTGTTAGAAAATTCTGAGCGATAATTTTTACGATCGAATCCATGAAGGATATGAAACATTCAACCCCTTTCACCAGAGCAAAGATCATCTTTGCCCGCCTGATTACTATGATCATAGTGAATGGCGCATTGTGTATAGCGCACGCCAACTCATTGGGTCTAACCAATGGCCCTAACGCTACAGTGCTGAAGGAGGGAAAACCCTATCGCGGTATTGGCATCAATTACTTTGATTGCTTTCTCCGCACGCTGCAAGATGGGAGTGATACGAGCTACGATGCGGGTTTTGCAACCTTAGCAGCGAAGGGCATTCCTTTTGCTAGGTTCTCTGCCACTGGCTTCTGGCCCAAGGACATGGAGTTGTATCAGAAAGATCGCGAGGAGTATTTCCGACGACTTGATGGAGTGATTCAATCAGCCGAGAAACATGGTGTAGGTCTTGTGCCATCGTTGTTCTGGTATTTCGCATGCGTGCCGGATTTGGTGGGGGAACCGATGGATCAATGGGGGAATCCGCAGAGCAAGACGCAAGCATGGATGAGAACGTATGTGCAAGAAATCGTAACACGATATCGCGATCATCCAACCATTTGGGCATGGGAATTTGGGAATGAGTATTCTTTGCAAGCGAACCTTCCCAATGCCAAGGAGCATCGCCCAGCTGTGCATCCTACACTCGGCACAGCCGCGGCTCGCAGTGAGCGGGACGATCTCACGTTTGCCATGGTGCGTTTGGCTTTTGTGGAATTTGCCAAAGCCGTGCGGAGTCACGATCCGAAGCGTCTCATCCTCACAGGTGATAGTTTTCCAAGACTCTCTGCGTGGCATCAGGAACATGAAAAAAATTGGACGCAGGATACGCCCGAGCAATTTTCCGAAATGCTATCGATCTCCAACCCAGACCCTGTGAGTGCTATCTCGCTTCATGCCTATGAGTCGGACGATGAGCGTTTCCCAGCAGCGATGGCCGTGGCACGGAAACTGAACAAACCTTTATTTGTGGGCGAGTTCGGTGCTCAGGGCGAGACACCAGAGCAAGAGGCAAAATGTCGCCGGCTTATGAAAGCTATCGTGGATCAGGAGATTCCGCTCGCAGCACTGTGGGTGTTTGATCTAAAGAGCCAGAAGGACTTTAATGTTACGGCGAGCAATGCTCGGTCATGGCAATTGGATTTGATTTCAGAGACTAACAAAAAATTATCAGCAACCAAGAAATGAAACCACTCATTCTACACATCGTTCTCCTTTTCAGCTCCACCCTTTTCGCAGTTGAGCCTGATCGCGTTGTGATCCTTCTGCAAGAGCGGACACAAAAAGCACTTGATGAATCTTTGCGGACCTATGTCACCGATGTTGAGCAACGCTTTCCGGCAAAACTTCAGATCGTCGCTGACGATTGGAAGACTCCAGAGCAAGTGCGCGAAGCCATCAAAGATCTCCATCAAAAACAGCAGATCTCCGGCGTGATTCTCGTCGGTGCCATGCCGATGCATCGTTTCTACATGCATGATTTTGCGAATCCCAACCCACTTTACTATGAGGACTTTGATTTGAAGTTCAGCGACGCCAACAACGATGGAGTCGCCGATCACTATCACGGAAAGCCGCAACTGAAAGTCTGGGTGGCAAACTTGCGCAGTTCGGTGAAAGCAACGGATGACGACATCGACACCCTCAAGATGTTTCTCGCCAAGACCCACGCTTATTATCAGGCAAAGGAAGTCCTTGAACCACGGGCCCTAGCAGTGAGCGCCTCTGACTGGCCGCAAGGTGGCACTTGGTTCAAAGATCAGGTTGGCGACAAACTTGTCAGTAAGGAAGCCATAGCGGTGCTGGAGAACAAAGCTTGCACGCTGAAATCTACGCTCACAGCGCTCAAAGAGCAAAACCACATGCTCACTTACATTCAGGTTCATTCGGATTGGAATGCGCAAAGCACGAATGATGGAGATCTAACCGCTGAGCAAGTCGCCAAACTCGAGACAGGCTCACTCATCACGATCAATCACGGTTGCTCTGCTGGAAATTGGATGCACAACGAGGCTGGAAATACCAGTCCGAACATGGCCATGAGCTATGTGTTTGGAAAGAACATTGGTCAGGTTGTTGTCGCCCAAGTGCGCACCGGAATGATCTATGACCAAGAGGCGATCTACGAAGGATTAGCCGCAGGGGATTATTTTGGAAAAGCCTATTTCAAAACCAAACAAAAGGCAGAGCTTCAATTCATCAAGGGCGATCACGTTTCAGGCGAAATCGTTTCTGGCATCCTCATGATCGGCAATCCCTTCGTTCAAATCAAACCATTCCAAAACTGAAACGCTGCCATTCGCATGAAAAATATTCCAGCTTTTTGCTTCGCCACCCTTGCTTTCCTCACGCTCACGAGCGCGGTCGTTCATGCGCAGTCACCTGTGACCACTCCTGCCATCAGAGAGCGTGGCATTGTTTCCGAAGGTGATGTGAGTCGATTGTCGGCTGTCATCCAGAAGGCGCGTCGTGGTGAAGAAATTTGCGTTGCAGCCATTGGTGGTTCGATCACTGCGGGCGGTTTGCAAACCAAAGATCCCAAGAATCGCTACATTGCCCAAGTATCCGATTGGTTCACGCAAACTTTTCCCAAGGCCAAGGTGCGCTTTGTTAACGCTGGCATCGGCGGCACCAACTCGCTTTTCGGTGCCATGCGGGTGCAGCGTGATGTGTTGAGTCATGGGCCGGACCTTGTCATCGTGGAGTATGCGGTGAACGACAATCATCCGGTGCCGATGTTTTGGAGTAGTTATGAGGGAGTGCTTCGACAGATCCTTCGTGAGCCGCAGCATCCCGCCGTGGTGCAGTTGTTCTTTATGCAGAGGAAGGGAGAAAATGCCCAGGAGACGCAGCACATGCTTGGGCGTCATTATGATCTGCCGATGGTGAGTTTTCGTGATGCTTGGTGGCCGGAGATTTACACGGATCGAGTCAAATGGGAAACCATGTATGCCGATGTGGTGCATCCGAATGACACCGGCCACATCCTTGCCTCGGAGCTTCTGATTGCACTGCTCAATGACGTGAATGCTAAGCCCACTCCCAATGATGCTGCGATCCGTGCAGGCCTTCCCGTGCCAATGATCTCTGATCTTTTCGCACACTGCCGTTATGTCCAATACACGGATCTGAAACCGACGACAAACAGTGGCTGGACGCAAACAGCAGACGGCACCAAGTGGGAAACTCCGGCCAGCACCGACGGCTCAATTGAATTTGAATTTTCAGGTGAACTTCTTTTCGTTGCTTACGACATCGACAAAGCAGCTGAAGCACATGCAACCTATTCCATTGATGGCGGCAAGCCACAGCCTTTAACAATAAATCCGAACCGCTTGCCACTCGCCGAGAATTTGCCTCCGGGCAAGCATCGTGTTCGCATCGATTTTGCAGGTAGCAAATCACCTCAAGGAGCTACTGCCAAAGTTCGTATCTGGGGCCTCGGCAGCGCAGGGAAAACGGAATAACATTCATTCACGTAAAATCTCTTACGCACAATAACAGCAATGCTGAGTTTCATTTTTTGGCTGCTGCACTCTGATGGCTGAGCCAGTCACTCATACGTATTTGTTAGATAGTGTAGTGATCGATGTCGTAGCGGAGT